>CAILVI010000456.1 GCA_903837595.1 uncultured Thiodictyon sp. | reverse complement strand
GGTCGGCGAGCGCACCGCCCGCCAGTCACTCTCCAAGGAAACCACCTTCGGGGTAGACGTCGCCGATCCTCAAGTGCTGCACGATACCCTGCGCGCGCTGGCGGCCGAGGTCGCCGCGGCGGCCCGACAGGAGGGGATCGCGGGGCGCACCGTGACGCTGAAGATCCGCTTCTGCGGCTTTGAGACCCACACCCGCCAGCGGCGGCTCCCGCGGCACAGCGACGACGCCCGTACCCTGTTCGCTGCCGCCTGGTCGCTCCAGGCCGGCCACTGGCAGGGCAAGCCGGTGCGCCTGATCGGCCTGGGGATCGCCGATCTGGGCACCCCGGACCCGGTCCAGCCGGATCTCTTCGACGGTGCGGCCGAGCGCCCCGCGGATCTACCGCACAACACGAAGATGCGAAGCAGTAGCAGTTGGTAAGATCATTGCAAAACGATGGAGTGACTCAACGTCATTACGAAACGCGAGAATTGTTTTACATAAATCATCGAGGCTATATCCAAGCGACTTGAAATAGGCAAACAGATTAGGATAGTTTTGAATATTTTCCTTCGCTATCGGATTTGGCTCCTTGGTCTTGAAGCCCATTTGAGCCATCTGCATCCATAAATAACGGTATGAATTCGGATTCATAAAACCTAAATTATTAGCGCGAACCAAGAGTGCGCCCATAGATACTTTCCAAAACGGCTTAAGATTAGCGAGATCCTGAATACGAATCCTTTCAATTCGAGAGAACTGAGGCCGCAATTCAGAGTCTGGCATCAAAAATTCGGCGGCAAAAGCGTCGGCTTCGTCTTCCATTTGCTCGGTCGGCGTATCATGCAAAACCAAATGTGCAAGCTCATGCGCTAAGGTGAATCTCCACCGATCTCCAGGAATCTCCTGGTTAATAAAAACCAAGGGTGGCATATCATTAAAACGCAAACTTGTTGCATCCATCGCACGAGTCCCAAACTCGCATGGCACTACTATAACTCCGGCGCTTTCGATTAACGCGGTCATATCTTTGATCGGACCGTCAGGCAACGACCAGATAGCGCGTATTACCCGCGCGGCACATCCTGCATCCCCGTGATAGTCAGCGATATCAAGGGACGGCAATGGCCTCTTTGCCTCAATATCTACAGCCGATAGCAGCTTCTTTAAGTGTATCCTGGTTAAGTTGACTACCCCAGAAATACGCTTTCTATCTGCAGCGGATATCTTAGCCTTCTTACGATAGAAATAAGCGCTTGACCCAAAACCCAAGCGCTCTTCGTTTTGAAAGAAAAACTCAACAGGAAAATCCAGCGCTTTTGCTATTCGATCAATGACTGGGGGCTGAACTTCGCCCCCGACTCCGCCCTCAATTTTGGCAATAGTTCCCTGTCCCACAAGAACGCTGGCTGCCAGCTTCTCTTGAGTCCAATTGCGGTACTCTCGCGCAAGTACCACCATTTCGGGATTAAGGGTCTTGGTCATTTTTTTCACGGCGGCTGAACGGTAAAATTATACCAGCGCTCTTCTTGTGGTAGATCGCGGGTGGAGAATCGGCATCTTCGCGGCCGGAATGATCGAATAGATCTGTGATAATAGCAGTCACCTGCGCTTCGTGAAGCTCAAAATCCCAATAAGGCTTCCCGGAACCGTTAGGACAGACTAGATGAAAGCCGCTAACGTTCATCCCTAAACGGTCGAGCACATAGCCCGCCTCAACATTACAAATGGACTGAATGCCCGGCAACTCTCTCTGATTTCGAAAATTATCTACCTGGTTCGTCCGTTGATTGCAGGATCGCTTGCGCTCATCGAGCTTTTTGAACCTTAGGGCACAAGGCCCTATCAAGAACACTTTGAGTTTATCGAAGTTGTGAATACTAACCCCGGAGACCTGCTTGGCAGCCTCTGCGACAGTGAGATCATGAACAATAGTTGCTCGCGATCCGGAGCCGAGATCAACCCGAGTTTCGGGAGGTAAGTTTTCCCAACGCTGCCATGCGGTCAGCATTGATGCGCGAATCGGGCGCAAGTACGGGGACAAGGCATTTAAGGCGACCTCCCGGTCGACAAGATCAGGCATTGTTCAGGCACCCCCAGTTGTTGGTAAGGAAAGTCTAAGGCCCGCAACTGATTTTTACAAGAGAAATATTCCTGATTTATTCCATACAACTGAATCCCGCCTGATCAATACGCCCAAGCCCGCGTTCGATCCCTACCAAGTGAAACGCTGATTGACTCGGATGTCTCCGCATAAAATAAATATAAATCAATTATTTGTGAGATCTTCGACGTCCAAATCTGGGATTAATTGGCACTGCCCAAGTCTAGGCCCTTCTGCTCCCGATCCTGCCGCGGCGAACTCGAACGAGTGCCGACTCTGCGACCTTGGCCAACGGGGAGACCTCCCAGGGACCTGGGCACCCTGCCCAGCCGAGGACCTGCCGGTCGCGACCCTGCGACAGTCACCACCTGGTCATCCTCTCAGGCCACCGAGCACCCTGCCCGGTCGAGGCTCTGCCAGTCCTGATCCTGCGGCCGTCAGCACCTGGTCACCCTTCCCAAGGCACCGAGCACCCTGCCCAGTCGAGGTCCTGCGACCTTGGCGAGCGGATGACCCTCCCAAGCACCGAGTGCCCTGCACTGGGGGCCCCTGTGGACCCGGCCCACTGCCAGGGCGAAACACCAGCCGGCCTGAAATAACCACACTTCAAAATTGATTTTACAGGTGTCTTCTCAGATAATGGCTGGCCATGCAGCGGCTTGGGTCTATTTCTGCATACTGATGACGGGAGTGAGAGGATGGCCTTGACCAAAGCCGACTTAGCAGAACACCTGTTCGAGGAACTCGGGCTCAACAAACGCGAGGCCAAAGACCTCGTCGATAGCTTTTTCGAGGAAATCCGCAAAACCCTGGAGCGCGGCGAGGAGGTCAAGCTGTCCGGATTTGGCAACTTCGAACTGCGCGAGAAAAAGGAGCGCCCGGGGCGCAATCCGAAAACCGGGGAGGAGATCCCGATCACCGCCCGCCGGGTCGTGTCTTTCCATCCAGGCGAAAAACTCAAGGCGCGGGTGAAAGACTATGCTGGCACCCAGGTCGGCGCGTCTTCTGCCGATTCGGTGTGACCCGTTTCTCCCGGCAAGCCGCTCAGGACGAGGGATAGCGCGGGACGGCGAAGCCGACCAGGTTCACTTGGCTGTTTCTGGGGGCGCCGGGTGGATCACGTCAGCGGTCAGGGGATTCGTCACCAGCGGCGTTGTTGGGTCTACCTCCAACCGGCCGGGGCATGAGTCAGCGGTTGCGGCAAGGTCGGCCAGCAGCTGGGGCAGATAGACCCGGGCAAGCGCGCGCTGATTGGCGGTGTAGCGCCGCGGGACAAGTCCCCAGGTCTTGCCACGCTCGCAGCGCTGGGGATTGTTGGGCCTGTCTCTGGGGGGCTGCTGTGGTTTCATGGGCGCGCTCCTGGTCTCACTGCTAAAGACCAAATGGGGTCACCAGATAAAACGCAAAAGGCGTGAAGATCGTGCCGCATAGTGGTACCCGAACCGCCCGCAAGACCCTGTCGGCACGCGATTTCAGCCGGAAACCTCGCTCCAAGGGGGCTCCGGCTGCCACTTGGTGGCTCATGACGCGCGTGTTCGGTTTGGCCCTGGCCCTGATTGCGGGCGGCTGGCTGCTGGCGGGCTTCGTCACCCTCGATGAGGCTACCGTGAGCGTCGAGAAAGACGCCCAGGATGACGGAACCGCCCCCACAGGCCTTGCCCACTGGTCCGAACTGAAGCCGGCCGCGGAGGCCCCACCGTGACCGCCTGGCGCCTGCTTCGCCGATGTTTGCCAGTCGGACCGCAGATGTTTGCAGGTCGCTACAATTGGCGCTTATCACCGTATAAGCTAACAGCGATCTCGTATTCTCGATCAAGGCCTGTCTGCATCGCGGTTTTTGGATCAAACATCAGGACGCCTACATGCATCATGCTCACCAGTTCAAGACCCGAGAAATCTCCCGGAAGCGCCTTAAGATGATAGCGTTTCCCTGGGTCGTTGACGGCAAGCCCGGACTGGCCAAGACGCGCAATCTCCAACACGATCTGGCCGACCTCCTGTTGCGAGAGGTCGGCGAAGCGCTCCAACGTGTTCTGCATATACATGACCGCATCGAGGCGCGGCTTGTTGGTGCCGTCGCGGTGTAGATCGCTGTTGGCGAGACGGTTGAGTCCGGCAATGGCCGCATCCGCCAGCGGCGTATCGGCAAAGCGAGTCATGACCCGTTTGTAGACCTCGATCGCCTCACTTTTCTGGTCGGGACCAAGCTCCTCGAGGCATTCGCCGAGGGCCAGGCTCGCAGTGGGGTCGTCGGGTTTCGTCGCGAGCACCTGGCGGAGCAGGGGCACTGCCTCGGCATACTTTTCGAGATTGGCCAGCACAGCGGCCAGGTTGCGGGCAGCGAAATTGTCATGGGGATCGGCCGCGAGTGCCTCGCGCAGCACCTGCTCGGCCTCCTTCGACCGGCGCAGGCGAGCGAATGCCACACCCAGTCCGACGCGGGCGTTCCCGTAGCTCGGATCGATCCTCAGGCAGCGTTCGAGCGCCTCGATGCACTCTTCAAACCGGCCCATCTCGCTCAGACAAATACCGCGATTGTAGGCGATATCCGCGTCTTCCATCATTTCGTCCATGGTTTCGAGGAGCGGCAAGGCTTCCTCGATCGCGCGGTGCTGAAGCAACCCGACCACATACGCCTTCGGCTCCAACCCGCCGCGCGCCCACGCCAGCACGCGGATAATGCCGTCACTGCAAGTGACTGCTGCATCAAAGTTTTTCTTCGCATACTTGGCGGCAAAATAGATGAGTACCGCGTTGTCGAATGCCTCACTGCCTGGCTCGCGGGCATTGCTCGGGAGTACCGACACATCGAACGACTCGTACGGAATGCGGAGAATCTCTGGGGCCTGAGGCTTGATTTTCATGAGTTAAGAATCGGATTTGACGCGGATTGAGGGTGGCCTCAACCACCAAAAGTGTGAGTGTACCCCGAGACCGGGGCAGCATGGCCGCGGCGGCGGCCCTAGGGATCCGGGCAGGGATCCTGGACGTTGGCCCCGGCCAAGTTCCTTGCCGGGCAGTCTGAGGCCGCGGTAGCCGTTCAGCCCCGCTGGGTGCTGTAATCCGCTGTAACCTCCGCTGCTTTATCGCTGTAACAACACGGTTAGGGCGAAACCGGGGAATTCCGTGTCGATGGCTACCTAAAGCCGCCTGTAGTTGGCGAATAATGCGGGTAATCGCCAACGAGGGTGGTGAAAAGCGGTCGGGTCGCTGGGGAGTATAGGGGGCTGGGCGCCGGGTGGAAAGGGAGAGTGTATGCCCCGTGGCTGCGGCGCTGCGCCGTGTAGCAGACGGCGACACGCTTGCGCCCGAGGGGCGCCATGCGCGGACGGGTGTTCACCCAGCAGGAGGAGACAAGGGCCGCACCATGCTCTACAAAATCAGTGCCGTTGAAACTGGTACGGCACTTTACTGGTCGCGACCGCCACAGCCTTCCCCACCGCCGGGCGCCGACTCCGGGCGTAAGGCAGGGCGGTTAGACAATACCTGATCCTGACCGTCAGCAAATGGTCAGGTGTGGATGTGCCGGTCGAGGTGCGGCCTGCGCAGTACTGGAGTGGGCAGGCGCGGACCAAGGAACGTGCCGGCGCCGTAGAAGCAGTCAGGGGCCTTGCAAGGGAAGCAGTACGACCGCCATTTTTCGAATATTTCGTTTATTTCGGTTACACTTCAGCCCTGATGCTGTTTCACGCTTCCAGGAGGCTGCCGTGACCACACTTTCGCCCACCCGCGCGCTACCCTCGGCCGCCGAGGTTGCCCTTGCACGAGAGAGCAGCCGGACACTGTCCGCATATCTGCAGACCCGCGCAGAAACCCAGCAGATCGAGATCTTCGACGACCAAGGTGCGGCCCAGCCGGTTCGTGTCCCAGTGTCGGCGCTGCGGCTGCTCGTCGATTTGCTGACCGAGATCGGCGAGGGCAATGCGGTCAGCATCATCCCGATCCATGCTGAGCTGACCACCCAGGATGCGGCGGACGTGCTCAATGTTTCACGACCGTTCCTGGTCCAGTTGCTGGAGCGCGGCGAGATGCCGTTCCACAAGATCGGCACGCACCGGCGCGTACGCTACCAGGACGTGATTGCCTACAAGGAGCGCATCGACGTAGAGCGCAACAAGGTCCTTGATGCGCTGGCCGAGCAAGCCCAGGAGCTCAAGATGGGGTACGAATGAGTGAGTTCGCACTTCACGGTTGTCTATGACGCGTGCGTGCTCTACCCGGCACCGCTGCGCGACTTCCTCATGCGCTTGGCGTTGACGGATCTCTACCGGGCGCGTTGGACGGATATGATCCATGATGAGTGGACACGAAACGTCCTAAGGCAGCGTCCGGACCTGAAGCCAGAGGATTTGAACCGCACCCGTGTTCTGATGAACGCCCATGTGCGGGACAGCCTCGTCACCGGCTTTGAGCACCTGATTGCGTCCGTCGCGTTGCCGGACGCCGATGACCGCCATGTGGTTGCTGCCGCGATTCATGGCGGCGCCAGCCTGATCGTGACTTTCAACTTGAGGGACTTCCCGCCGGACCGTCTCAGCCCCTACAACCTGGTGGCCCAGCATCCCGATGACTTCATCTTCGATCTACTCGATCTGCATCCGGCCAGGGTCTGCGAGGCGGCCGCCAACCACCGGCGATCACTGAAGAATCCGCCAAAAACAGCGGACGAGTATCTGGATACGCTGCTGAAACAAGGGCTCCCACAAACCGTCGGGGTGCTGCGGGGGTGGAAGCTGGCGATCTGACGGACGCGGGTTCAAGACCGCAAATGGAAATCGAACTGGCCCGATCATCGATGAAGTTGAGCAACGATCAATGGACGCTGTCAGTGAGGAACCCTCGCTGGTCGGCGATAAACCGCGCAATACGCACCAGTTCGCAAGGTTGGGGCCTTGCAAGGTCCTCGGGCGCCTCACCCCAGCCGTCACGGGATTGTTCCGACAGCGACCCATGGACCGCGAAAGACGCGCTCGCGGTGCCACGCCAGAAACGCGTGATGAGGATCGACGAGCCGATGGAACCGAAGCGGCCTATCGAGCCCCAGAACCAACCTCGCGGCAGAGTCGAGGGCTTCCGCGACGACCACTCTGCCCCTGTCGTCGAGTTTGACCGCCGGGTCTTCTGGTGTAGAGGGCGGCCAGGTTGCACCACGCCGCAGCCAAGCCCCGGGGTCCTGGTTCTCCTGACGGCCGCGCCGTCGAGGACGCGGATCAGGCGTTGCTGGCGTACCGCTCCGTGCAGGGCTGTCGCACAACTCCTAAGTTACGCGACAACCACCGGGAGGCTCGAACGACGGGCCTTCGACCTGTTTAATCCGTTTTCATTTTCCGAAGTTCTATGCACCAGTCGAGTGGGCCCGCGGCCCGGTGTGCATAGGACTTTGGACCGCCGGTCGGTCCGAAGTCGCGTTCACCGGGCTCGTCCATGCTCTGGTAGACCCCTTCACCACGGGGCATCGGCATGGACCCGCAGTCACCTTCCTCCCGCGGGAGCGTTGAGGGCGGACGAAGTGAAGCTGCTCGCCAAGGGGTAATTCCCTGCCTTCAAGTTAGGTAGTGCAGGTGACTCCGGACATTCCGTGCAACCGACTTCGGAAAATGACAGCCGTTGCCGAAGCCGTCATGGTGCGCCAGTCCGACGGCCCACCGACGCGTTACCTCAGATCGAGCCCTCCCTGCATATCGATCCCCAACCGCCGCCTGACCAACCCCGCGTACTCCGCCCACTCCGCATCGTCGAGCCCGGCGGCCATCCCCAGCCGGCGCAGGTTCGCGCGCAGGTCGGCTTCGGTTGCAATGTGGGCCAGGGGGCCGGGCTCGTCCTCGGGTCGGGCCAGGACGTGACCGTCGGGCGTGACCACCAACTCGGCGAGGGTTGGTGTGGTGTACTGGCGCTCCAAGACGAAGCCCAGGATGGCTGCTAGCTGGAGGCCGTGTCCTTCCGGCAAGCCTGCATGAATTCCGAATGCGGTTCCGGTAGCGTGGGAGCCCCGCGTCCTTGGCGAACGGGAGGGGCGATGTTGTCGCTGGCCGGGCGGGCAGGCGACACCAAGCCGGCAGCGTCTGGCGCC
>CAILVI010000455.1 GCA_903837595.1 uncultured Thiodictyon sp. | reverse complement strand
GGCGACCGCTTCTGGCCGTTCAGCGCCCTTCGCCGCCGACGTTCGCCTCCGTTTGTGCCCGACGGTCGGCCACCAACCCTTCGCTGCCCCCCTGCTGGCGTGAACACGCTTGGGAGAAGTCTCGCGGTCCGGGGAAGCCGCCGGCTGTCCCGGATGGGCCACGATCTTTCGTTTCCAACGTTGCAGACCTCAAGACTCCGCGCGGCGGGCTTCGAGGCCGGCCGCGGCTTGGATTCGGATGTCCTGCTGGGCGACTCGCATGGGACGCGTCGCCGCCTCATCAACGAACCGGGCTCACCTTGATCGAGATCGCCGTGGTTGACCGCCAGGTAAAACCCCCACATGCTTGGGCTATCCTCGCCAACGCCTCCAAATCCACCGCCGACCGACCTGCGGTATGACTTCACCACGCATTCTTCTCTGGGCCTGCCTGATGGTCGCCGCGAGCGCCAGCGCGACGGACTGGAAGCCCACGGCGGAATCGGACCGGCAGGACAGCACAACAGACCGGCTTTACGCCGAACGGTCGGCGGTCCGTCCCTCCGACGGTCGGCAAGTCACCGCGCACCTGGCCTTTTTCAGCTCGGCGGCGTTCCGCCTGAAGGTCGTCGATCTCGGGGCGGCTGCCGAGCCCGTCTATCAGACCCTGGCGGATGCCTTTCGGGCCGAAGGATGCGTCGCGGGGGTCAACGGTGGATTCTTCCACCCGGACCTGCGACCCGCCGGGCTGGTGATTGCCGAGGGCCGCCGGATCAACCGGTTTGAAACCGCAAAGCTCCTCAGCGGTGTCGTCTACAGCGATCACCAGGGTGTCCACCTCGTGCGGCGGGCCCAGTTCCGGGATCACCCGGACATCGCCGCGTTGCTGCAGAGCGGTCCCTATCTCGTGGAGGGCGCGCGGGCGGTGCGGGGTCTATCTCCGTCCGATCCCAACCGCCGGACCTTCATTGCCGCGGATGGGCACGGGCGCTGGGTCTTGGGTGCCACCATGAGCCCGCTCACCCTCGCCGACTTCGCGGAATGTCTCGCCTCGACCGGTGCCCTGATTCCTTGGAGGGTCGATCGCGCCCTCAACCTCGACGGCGGAACCTCGACCGGATTTTTTTTCGACCAGCGGGGCGGCAAGGCGCCGGTGAGCCTAAGTCCCTGGAAACGCGTCCGCGACCTGCTTGGAATTACGCCGCGCTGACCAACCGCCGGTTGCCCGGGGCGCCTGCATCAAGCGTGGTCGCGTTGCTCAGACCTCGGGCCGCGTTGCCGGATTCGTTCACGATCCTGCCGAGTTGCACCGGCACCAAACCAGCGTGCGATTGTTGACCGGCATCGGGTGATCGGCGAGCAACTCCAAACCCGCCCGAGCGGCCAACGCTCGCAGATCGTCCAAGTCCCGCACCCCCATCCGCGGGTCCCCGGCCTTGAGCGATGCATCGAAGCGGGCATTGCTCTCGCTCGTATGCCGTCCGCCATCGCTGAACGGGCCATAGAGTGCGAAGGATGCACCAGAGGCCAAGATCTGACCCACGCCGAGGAACATCCGGCCGACCTCAGGCAGTCCCATGATGTGGGCGGTGTTGGCGCTGAAGACGCCGTCGAACGGACCTGCCGGCCAGTCGCCGGTGACGTCCAGGCTCAGGGGCTCCGGCAGGTTGGGCAGTTGCGCCTCGGCCAACCACAACCGGATGCCCGGCAACTGGGCCGGCACATCGCTGGTCTGCCAGATCAGGTGAGGCAGCCGGTTGGCGAAATAGACCGCATGTTGGCCCGTGCCGCTGCCGATTTCCAAGACCCGGCGAGCCGTCGCGAACAGGGGACCGACGACCGCGAGAATGGGGGCTTGGTTCTCCTCGCAGGCCAGCGAGAAGGGTTTGTCGTGGAGCGAGCGTGTTGCCATGGGGATTTATCCTGGCGCGGGTTGTCGCAACCCGCGACAGCGGTGGTGATTAGGCAAGCGCAGATCGGGCAGAACCGGGGGTCGCCAGTCCTGTGGATGCCCTCTCCTGCCATTGCCGCGAGTATACGACCAGTGAGGCAACGTTCTCTGCGGCGCGTGCGTGCGCCCCGGCAGGTCGAAGGGGCGGCCGGGCGGCACCGGGCCACGGGCGATCAGCCTCGAACAGGATCAACAGCGCCATCAGACCAAGGGCCAGGTGGCGGAGTCCGCGGCCG
>CAILVI010000454.1 GCA_903837595.1 uncultured Thiodictyon sp. | reverse complement strand
GCAGGCGGCCTCGCTCCACCAGAACCCGTATGCCAAACAGGTGATCGAACAAATCCGCAGTGCCAAAGACGATGTCGCGCAGCAGTACAGCGAGATCGCACAGCGCTACGGGAACCTGCAATCGTTGATGACGCATTACAGTTCGTTGGCGCCGCTGGTCAAGGGACGGCCATTGCAGTCCGACGCGGCAGATGCGGGGTTCGAGTCAACGCAATAGCCGGTTTCGGCGGGCGCAGGCGCACGCAACCGGAAATGAGGCGCCCCCTCCCCGTCTGACTGACCCGCACCAAGTCCTCTTCCGCCTCCCGCATTCCCCAACGAAATCGGCACCTTCGGCTATCACGCGTGGGTGCGGAACCATGGCACCCTGGATATTGCCAGGACGCGCCGTCCATCACTTTGCTGAGTGCCTGAACCATGTGGGACATCTATTCGATTGGCGACGCCGCCTACCTCACCGCGGTCCTGAACGCCGTCGCCATGCTCTCGGGCTCCGGGAACATGCACGCACTGGCGGGCATCGGCTTCTTGGTCGGCTTCATGCTCATCATGTTTCAGGGCATCATTCAGGCCCGCCCGCCGCAGCTCCAGCACATGCTGGTGGCCTGGGTGGTCTACATGGGCATGTTCGGTCCCACCGTGAAGGTGTCCGTCCAGGATGTCTATTCCGGGGCGGTACGCGTGGTCGATAACGTTCCGCTGGGACCCGCCGCCATCGGTGGGCTGATGAGCGGGATCGGCTACGGCGCCACCAAGCTGTTCGAGCAGGCATTCTCTACCCCGACCATGACCGGGTACGGTTTCGCCGCACCCTTGCATATCCTCCAGGGGGTACGCAAGACGACCCTGTCGATGACCGCGCTCGGTGCCGCGAACGCCCCGACGGCCGGGGCGGACATGGCACGGACCTTCGTCAACTACCTCTCCGAGTGCACCTTGTATGGGTTCAACAACGGCACCCGGTCCGCCGACGACCTCCTGCGCAACCCCAACTGGCGGACCGCGCTCGGCAGCACGCTGGTGGTGCCCACCACTGAGCTGTGGATCGGCGGCAACCCGGTGACGAAGGAATGCCCGGATGCGTGGACCGACCTGTCGAACTACCTCACCACGCAGTACGTGCCGAAGCTGCAAGCCTCGGTGGCGGCGACCCTGCGGATCGCCAACCCGAACGATGTGCCGGGGGCGGTGAACGCCGCACTCGACGCGCTCGCGGGGACCGGCGTCGGCGCCCAAAACTACATGGTGATGGCAACCGCCGCGGCCATGCTGCCCTACGCGCGCTCGGCCAACAAGCGGGCCTTGCTCCAAGGGGCCGATGCGGCAGCCATCGAACAGGCCTCGCAGCAACGCAATACGCAGTGGGCTTCGGAAGAACGCCTGTTCTCCCGCATCGTGCGGCCAATGATGACCTTCTTCGAGGCCTTCCTGTATGCGGTATCACCACTGATGATCTTCGCCATTGGGCTGGGGCCAACCGGCATCAGTATGGTCGGCAAGTACCTCTTGTTCGGCCTGTGGATACAGCTCTGGCAGCCGATCCTCGCAATCATCAACCTCTATATCATCATGGCGGTGAAATTCAAAATGGACGCGCTCCAGGATGTGGCGCTGGGAAACACCCCGATGCCGTCGATTCTCGCAATCTGGAAGCTCGACTTCATCTTGAGCGACTATCTGGGCGTCGGGGGAATGCTCGCGGCGAGTACGCCCGCGATTTCATTGATGTTGATCTACGGTTCGGCGATCACCGCAACGCACTTGGCCGGGAGGCTCCAAAGCGGGGATCACATCAACGAGAAGATTGCCTCGCCCGATGCGGTGAACCCGGCCGCGGCGCTGAACATGCAGCCCATCATGAATCATGGGCCGCTGTCGGGGACCGTCGCGCCGGGAGCCGAACAGCAAAGCTGGTCGGTCAATGTCGGACAAGAG
>CAILVI010000453.1 GCA_903837595.1 uncultured Thiodictyon sp. | reverse complement strand
TGGTGTAACACTCCAAGTCCGGTTCTGCGAGGAGTCGAGAGCGAACTGTCGTATGGCTGAGATAGCGTGGCACCGCCGGGAAACCAGGCGGCAAACAGAGAATACAAACTTCAGCCTACGCGACGGTAAGGACTCGGCTTACTCTCTGGGGAAAATGGCGACGGACAAAGGGAAAACGGGGAAAGGGAAAACGGGACGAAAACGGGGAGGACGAAAACGGGGACGGACAACGATTTCTTCGTCAGATTGGCAGTTCCATTTGCCCCGCATACCTCTCTGGAACTCGCGGTCGCCCCGGTCGACTGCGCCACGTCCGGCGCCCGAGCATGGCCGCGATCTCCCGCTGGAAGCGCTCGCTGCCCAAGGCAAACCCGCCGTTCGTCGCGGTACGGATCTCCCTCAGCACGTCTTGGGCGATCGCCGTGGCGATTAGATCCCGATAAGGGGCGCGGCGCGCCTCGTCGGTTTCTCCCAGGCTGGCATACAGCGGGTGCGGAGTGAGCAGCGTGTCCGGTACGCCGAGGGCATTGGCACGGTAGCTCGACGAAGGGTACGCGCCGGGATCGGCAACGAGACCCGCGCGCACCGGGTTGAGTTCGATATAGCGCTGACAGGCGAGCAGGTACCGGTCCCCCTCAATGATGGACGAACGGAAGCGCCCCTCGAACAGGGTGCCGGTTCTCCCATAGCTGCGGTTGACGTACTGAACGTATCGGAAACCGAGGCCCTTCATCAGTCGGGCCGCTGCTGGCTCGGTCGTCGGGGTGATCAGGATATGGAAGTGGTTGGTCATCAGTGCATAGGCATGCACCATTACCGCTTCCGCGGCAGCCAACTCACCGAGGGACCCGAGGAAATACTGCCGATCGGACTCGGAGAAGAAGATGGCCGCGCGGTCGATCCCGCGCGCGATCACGTGCAGGGGGTAGTTGGCTACAACGATTCTGGCATGTCTGGCCACGGTGGTGAGGTGGTGTGGATGGGAACGTCTCCTGAGTCTAGCAGAAAACGTTGTCTGTCCCCGTTTTCCGCCCTTATGAACGGGTCTCAGATTTGAACGAGTGGAACGATCGCACCGGTAAGCCGATGGGTGGTCTTAATCCCCTTATGAACGGGTCTCAGATTTGAACTGGGGTAACGGCGAACATCCCGGATTGGATTTTTGTCTTAATCCCCTTATGAACGGGTCTCAGATTTGAACCGCGCTGCGAGCACATCACCCCCACCGGCCCGCGGTCTTAATCCCCTTATGAACGGGTCTCAGATTTGAACAGAGCGCGCCGAATGCCCTCAACAGCCATCTTAGTCTTAATCCCCTTATGAACGGGTCTCAGATTTGAACAACCGGAGACGCAGAATGAAATTCGTCGCCAAGTCTTAATCCCCTTATGAACGGGTCTCAGATTTGAACGCGCTGGCGGTCGGTGAAATGGTATAGCGCAAGGTCTTAATCCCCTTATGAACGGGTCTCAGATTTGAACCCAAACTGTCACCCTTAGCGAGTAAAGAAAATGGTCTTAATCCCCTTATGAACGGGTCTCAGATTTGAACGAGTTGAAGCGCCGCACCCGGCACCCGGCCCCCCCGTCTTAATCCCCTTATGAACGGGTCTCAGATTTGAACGTCTCGTCGTCGCCATTGCTCGCCAGTCGCATGTCTTAATCCCCTTATGAACGGGTCTCAGATTTGAACTGGGCGACGCCCTACAACGTCTTCGAGCCCGGCGGTCTTAATCCCCTTATGAACGGGTCTCAGATTTGAACTACAGGGAACTCTCCCAAATGGCCGACTTGCGCGGTCTTAATCCCCTTATGAACGGGTCTCAGATTTGAACGATTGAACCCTGCGACCTTGACACGGCAACACGTCTTAATCCCCTTATGAACGGGTCTCAGATTTGAACAACCTGATTCAAAATTACTCCTCTGAGATTATCTTCGTCTTAATCCCCTTATGAACGGGTCTCAGATTTGAACTTGGCATAGCGCGATCAGCCGCGCTATTCAGGCTGTCTTAATCCCCTTATGAACGGGTCTCAGATTTGAACTTCAGAGACTCCAACACCGTGCGGTCCGGTGCGAAGTCTTAATCCCCTTATGAACGGGTCTCAGATTTGAACCGCACCGCCGAAAAACCGCGCTTGAAACAAGCTCCTGCGAAGGGGCTTGCGGGGTTTTTGGAAAGCCGAAAAGTTGGCGTTCCAGGGAGGGCCGGTGCGGTTCTCATCGTTTGTTGAGATTACTCGGACGGCGTTCCGCGTACAAGGGGTTGCGACGCAAGCCGGCAGCGCCGGGGCCGCGGACGCATGTTGATCCTCGGTGCGGTCGCAGGCGGGCGAGGCTTTGGCCGGTCCGGCGTGCAGAAGCGACTGCATTTCTTTGAATATCTGGGGGACCGCCACCGGCTAACGGACATGGCAGCCAGACCAGCCACCCCGGACGATGAAAGTGCTCGGTGGGAGCGGCTTTAGCCGCGACGGGACCTCGCGGGCCGCCGGTGCCTCGTCGCGGCTGACGCCGCTCCCACCGGGGCCCGCCGTGACTTTCACGGTAAGCCTCGACATCCGGTTGGGGGCGGATCGCTGCCGGCCGGTACGATAATCGTGGCCCGCGGGCTACCAGGTGGCGTGGGGGTTCTCCGGGGGGCTTAGACGATCAGGGGCGGGAGCTGGTGGCCGTTGCCCGCGAACAGGTCGAGGCCGGTGTCGTCGGCGCCGCGGCCGATCTGCACGATGTCGACCGCGGCGGGGAGCGGGTAGACCCGGATGTCATCGCGTTTGGGGTCGATGATGCTTTCCAATTCGCCCAAGAGTTCAGTGATCCGGGCCGGTGTGCCCGGGATTAAGAAAACGGAGTATTGCAGCGGAATGCCGTATTGGCGCACGGTGCGGTGTACCTCCACCAGACGCTTGGGGTCCATGGAGATGTCATAGGCGAGGACGTGCAGTTGGATGCGGTTCTTGGGCATGGCGGTGTCTTGCGTGGCGGCTGATGCGGGCGGGTTGTCCTCAGGTCTCGTGGATCAGCCAGCGGTGGAGTGTGCCGGTGATCTCGCGACCCCGCTCGGCGAGGCGCACGGCGCGCCCTTCAAAGACCTGCACCACTTCGCGCTGGGTCGGCGGTTGCAGGGCTTGCGCCGTGCGCCGGGCGGCCAGTTGGCGGGAGCGCAACCAGCCCAGACGCGCGGGTTCCAGGTACCAGGCCAGGACCTCGGTCAGGTCGCGGGCCAAGGCGGGCTGGCCGATCTGCCCGAGTGGCTGGCCGGCACCGATGCCGAGGTCTTGCAGGTGGGCCTGCATCCAGGCGAAGGCGAGCGCGCGCAGCCATTGCCGGGTCTGGACGGCGGCCGTCTCGCCCGCGAAGCGCTTGGCGAGGCGCTCGATCTGCGTCCGGCCCTGGACCGGGTCGCGGCAGGCGGCGTCGATGCCGATCTTGAGGCCGGCCCACTGCGCGGCGCGGCGCCGATAGTTGCGCAACCAGTAGCCGTACATGCCGGCCGCCTGGGGCAGGAGCAGGAACTCGCACAGGCGCTGGTACAGGTCGTCGTTCACCCCGGGATGTCCCGTGAGGCGGGCGGTGATCCGGCCCTGTTCGTCCATGAAGACGATGCTGATGCCGCGCTCGGCACAGGCCAGCAGGGCCTCGGTGCTCCAGCCGATGCTGGTGGCGCTGACGACGCGTGCGAGACGTACCAGCGGGAAGAGTTGCGGTGCATGCTCTTCGCGGCTGACACACAGTGCCGGGCCGTCGAGGCTCACATAGGTGTCGGCGACCGGCGCCAGATACAGCGGGCGGGCGTCGTTCGCGGCGGGGCCGGGGCGTGCCCCGGTGACGGGTGCGGTTTGGATGATCATGCGCACTCCTCGGCGCAGCGCTCAGGGGCACTCCCGGCGGTGCTCAGGTGCATGGCGAGCTTGCCGGTGAAGCGGCGCAACAGCCGCCGCAGGGGGCGCACAAAGGGTTCATAGGCGCGATAGAAGTGCTGCCGGCCGGTCTTGCCGAGCAGACAGGCATCATTCTCGCGGCTGAAGTGCTCGTCGGTCAGGGCGCGGGTGCGGAACTGTTCCCAGGCCCAGGCGTCGAGCCGGGGGCGCAGGGGTTCGATGAGGTCGCAGGCGAGCGATTCGCGACCGAAGACCAGGTCGTGGTAATAGCCGATCAGCGGGTCCAGGCCCGCGACCTGGCAGGCGCGCACCGCCTCGAAGTGCAGCATGGTGTAGCCGAGTGACAGTACGGCGTTGACCGGATCGCGCGGCGGGCGGCGGTTGCGCCCGGTGAAGCCCAGCGACGCGGGTAGCAGTGCCCCCAGTCCGCCGAAATAGGCGACCGCGGCGGCGCCTTCGATGCCCCGCAGGGTCTCCAGGCTGAGTTGGGGCTCGGCTCGCAGGCGGGCGCGGGCGGCCTTGAGCCGGTCCTGGGTCTCGGTCAGGGTGCGGCGCAGGTCGGGGCGTTGCAGCAGGCCGCGTCCGATCAGGCGGCTCTGGCCCTGAAGCTTGCCCAGCACCAGCCGCTGCGCCCATTGCCGGCGCCAGGCGGCGTCGCCGTAATGGCGGTACTGGCCGATGCGGCGGGCGGCGTCGTTGTGCGCCGCGCCCTGGACGGTGGCGACCCGGGTGCCGTTCCAGCCGCCGAAGACCAGCACGCCGATGCCGTTGGCGGCGAGGCGGGCCAGGATGCCGCTCTCCAGGGTGACGGTACTGCGCATGACGACCCGCTCCAGCAGGTGCAGTGGGACCGTGGTCTGACGGGTGTCGCCGGCATAGACGGCCAGGGCCTTGCCTTCGAGCTTCAGCGCCAGGTCGCGGCGGTCGAGATAGAGTGTGGTCATGGCTTCAGCCCACGTAGAACCAAGGCGGATCGGTCGGTTTCACGGCGATACCGAGCGTGCGGATATGCCCGCGCGGATCGAGGCGCAGGAGGAAGAAGCGGTCCTCGGTCGGATCGATGACGCCGCGGACCTCGGCCAGCAGTTGGCGGCGTTCGGCCGCGGTCAGGAAGCACTCGAAGACCGATTTTTGCCGGCCGCTGGCATAGCCCTTGAGCACCTTGAGCGCGTCGCGCAGCCGCCCGGGGTCGGCGACGTCATAAGCGGCCAGATGGAGGATGCGGTGTGACATGCGGCCAGGTTAAGGCCGCCGGGTCAGGTGTGCTGGTTTGGCAAGCTTGCGAGTGCGCCGCCGGAGCGAATGTCGATGCGGCTGACCATCGTTAACGCGCCCGTGGGAGCGGCTTTAGCCGCGACGAGCCCGCGGCAGCGTGCGAGGTCCCGTCGCGGCTAAAGCCGCTCCCACCGGGTCCTGGCCTGACTTTGAGGGGACGCTTGGCGGTCTGTTGATGCCTGGAAGTCGCCTAAGGATCAGGACGCAGCGGGCCGAAGTTGTGATAGCCGTCGGGGTCGTGTTGATAGACCATGACCCGGTGGCCATTGGCCAATTCGGCGCCCACGATGGCCGCCACCGCGGCCGGTCCGGCGTGGAAATAATGGACGGTGTCGGCGCCGGTGGCGATCAGCCGCCCGGCGGCCTCGCGAACCTCCTGAGCCAATTGCCGGATGTCCTCGGGTGTCAGCCGCCGGCTGCGTTCGACGACGATGATCCGCTCTTCAGGGATCGCCCGCAGGGCCTCGTGGGCGGTGCGGAAGCGTTCGACGCCCATGCGGATGTCGCGCCCGGTCAGGAGGTCGACGATGAGGATTGCCGGCCGCTGTCCGGGCTGGGCCCGGACCTCGCGAAACCAGCGGCGGCGGCGGCGCCGCCCGCCGATGACGACATCGAACCAGGTCCAGAAGACCGGAACGGCGAGGATGATGCCGACCACGACCCCGATGGGTTCGAGCACGCCCATGATCGTGTTGGTGAGTTCGCTCATGGCCTGACCTTATTGCGCGGTGTGTTGGGTGTCTGGGATACGGCTCACCCGGTACTCCTCGATGCGGGCGGTGCAGTCGCGCATCTGCTCCGCGGTCAGTTCCCGTCCGCGCAGCGCGGCGGGCAGGTCGATGGAGAGGTGCAGATAGCACCCGCCACGCTCGCAGACCGCGGCGGCCAGGTTGACCGGCAATGAGCCGATGACGCGGTCACCTGGTGCGATGACGGCCGGGTCCAGGTGGTCGATCATCTGATCGACCACAATGCCCTCGCCGGCGGCCCAGTCATGGGCGCCGGGGTGGCGGGAGACGAAGTAGGTGGTCATGTGCGTGGTCCAGGTGTAGGGGCGGGATGCACCCGCCTGACGGTGGTCATCCGCGAGGCGACTGGGCCTGGGGGCGGCGCACCCCAGTGAGACTGTGCAAGTATTTCTTGTAGGTTGGGCGCAGGAACGAAGCCCAACAAGCCGCCAAACGCAAAGCGCTGAAATGTTGGGGTTCGTTCCTCACCCCAACCTACGACATTGCGATTATTTCGGGTCCGGAGCGAATACTTGCCCAGTGCGGCGCCTCCAGTGGCCGGGTTGATGGTCAAGGTCGCTCACAGGCTCTGCAACAGGTTGCGAAGGGTGCGCTCCAGGGTTGCACGATCACTGATGATCTTGGTGACCTTCTGGTCTCTGGGTCGTACCCCATGGGCCAGGGCGTTGCGTATCCAGTCGAGGGTCCGGAAGGCCTCTTTGGTCTTGAGGGAGCGGCGGGCCGAATCGCGGGCGTCGTAGTCAGTCATGCCGCCCGGCAACTTGGTGACCTCGGTGCTGATGATCGACTCCAGGCCGTAAATGGCAGCGCGGACGTAATCCCCGCGGTTCAGATACTCCTGTGCGAGTGCGCGCTCCCACTCGGCGCGGGTGCCGCGCCGATACCAACTGATGCGCTCATGCAGGGCGTCGCTGAACAGGGCCGCCGCCGGGTCATCGGGCGGGAAGCGATCCGCCCGCCCTGACCAGCCGGTGAGTTTTTCCCGGGCCTTGACCGGGTTGCTGGTGCGCTCGAAAAAGCCGGCCTCCTCAAGGAGCTTGCCGGCCGGCCCCAGCAGGGGGGCGAAGGCCCCGTAGTCGCCATCCTTGTCGTAGGTGTGCAGGGCCTGGAGCCAGTCGGCGATGTGCAGCAGGCCGGCCAGGTCGTGCACCGGGGCGGCGCCGCTGTCGGGATCGTAGGCGCCGTACCAGATGCCGCCGATCTCGGCCCCGCGCACGCTGCGCAGGTGCAGGGCGGCCAGGATGGCGAGCATGGGCAGGTGGCGGAAGCCGTGGGTGACGTCCAGGTCCACCCGGTCGCCCGTGCCGACATGCCCGGCCATGATGCGCAGCAATTCGACCTGCTCGGCCGTGTCGCGGGCGTAGGGGATCAGTTCCAGAAAGACCTCGCAGCCCAGGCGCGCGCGCAGGTGCGGCGCCCAAGGGGCCAGATGTGCGGCGCAGACACGCTTGCCCGCGACCGCGTCGAGCAGGGCCAGCGCGTCGTCGTTACCCGCCTGGAAGGCCGGCTCGTCCTCGAAGAGGTGGTCCCACATGCTCCCGGCCGTGCCCAGGATGACCAGGCGACGGGGGCGCAGCCGCCGTTGCAGTGACCACCCGAAGAAGGCCGTCGGCGGCTCGGCGCTCCCGTCGCCGAAGTCATAGCGGGTGGGGCGGTAGCCGCTCTCGGTCTTCGGGGTGCGGCCGAGGAAGGTCAGTAGAATGTTGGACATGGCACCTCTGAGTCGGATTTTCTGGAGTCAGCGGGGGCGTTTGAACGCATCCGTTCGCTTGCCTGCCCCTGGCCGGGCAGGTCCTGCTCTACCAGGCTCCAAACCGCTGTTCGACGGGAAGGTCTTTGAACGAGGGATCGGAGCAGATGTCTTGCCAGTTCATGGTTCACCTCTGGACGGGGTCAGTTCCCGGCGAGCCAGCCTTTGACCAGCAGGGTGTTCTGGTACTCTCGATCCTTATCCGGTCTCCTCGCCTGGCTGGCCTCCTTCCACTCTTTCCTGGCGCGCATGGTCTTCTCCAGCCAGCGGGCTACGGCGCCACCCGCTCGGTACCTGGCCAACGACCCTGCTTGACCGCGCCGATGACAAACGAGATGTCCGACTGGCTCTTGTCGGTCCGCTGTTCGAGGAACTGCACGATGTCCCGCTCCAGCGGATCGAGTCGTTCCAGTTCCGCGGCGCGGGCCTCGGCCTGGCGCCTGGTCTGCTCTGCCGCTCGTTCTGCCGCTTCCCGAGTCTCCTGATCCTTACGCGCCTGTTCTTCGGCCTTCAGATCGCGCGCCATTGCGCCATAACCCACCGCCGTCTTAGCGCCGAAACCGAGCCAGTCAAAGGCATGAGTGAACACGCTCTGGAGTAGCGGTTGCCAGGTCGGCCGCAACCCTGCGGGGGAGGTCAGGGGCCGCGCAGATGACATGAAAGTCGAATTGAGAGTCCGGCGGGATCGCGAGAAACGGAATGGGATTGGGTTGGTCGGCGTCGTTGGGGGTGCCGCCGTGCTGGTAGTAGTCGCTGTGGTGGGGGGGCATGATCTCGACCGACAGCGCGCCTTTGGCCGGGCGCGGGAAAACATCCCAGAAGGTCAAGGCACCCCGAGTCTGGATGTCACCGCGGACTTGGATTTGATCGAGTTCATCGAGAAACTGACCCGGGTTCGCGAGGTAGCGGTCCCGATCCTTGCCCCGGGGGATGACCCGGCAAATGAAGGCCGGCAAGTCCGGGTGGTCAGCGAGCGTGCCCCGATGGGTCAGGAAGCGCTCGCGGAACCGGACACGGCCTTCTTTGGCCTCATCCGACACGTCTTTCTGTTCGCTTGCGCTCAAAGGCCACCAGGCCCCGGCCGCACCCTCGAAACCGAACAGCCACCAGACATCCAGCAGGGTGAGCACCGGGGTGTCCCCCTGGGCGAAGTCTTCTGGAAACAGGGCGAGTTCCTCCGCCGCGCGGCGTAGCACACCCTTGACCCCGGAGCCGGCCAAATAAGGTAGGCCGCAGGGGGTGAGGAAGGCAAAGCCATTCTCGACCGGGTGCTCATTGCCCAGGCCGGTGGCGAAGGGGGCGCTGGATATGCCGGCGACACGCAAGCCCTCGGGAAAGGCGGCGAAGAGGTTCTGCTGACGGGTGCGCAGTCCGTCGAGCAAGTCGAGGACGGGTGATGGGATGCGCGTACATGATTGGAGCGCATCCTTTTTGATCTTGTCCAGGTCCCAATTGTCCTGCCAGATCGGAAAATAGAGGTGGAATCGGTGGCCTGGCGCGGCGGCGTTGAACTTGTCAGCGACGGCGGCGATTGATCGGATGACGGCTTCCTGAGTCATTGCATCACCTCAAACGGCATCGACGAACTGGCGTATCCATTTCAGGATTTCCAGCGATTCATCGGTCGCCCGCATATAGGTTTGGGAATCCGCGCCGGCCAGTCCTTCCATGAATGGCGAGAAGGTCTTGAGGCCCTGGCCAGGCGCGAGCTGCTGAGACCAAACCCGACTGGCGAGCCAACGAGTCACCTGATCGAGGAGTGCGCAGTGGGCATCCTGTCTTTTCCCGTTATAGAAGGCAAGGGTCGGCATCAGTCCGCTTGACATGATCAAGGCGGGCGCACCTTTCGCCAGAGCTTTGTATTCTTTGCTGAATGAGGTTTTCATGCTGGTGCAGGCGCATTCCCACGCAAACGCAGCCCGCTGCTGATCGAGTGTTTTGGCCATGATCAGGCTCCCTTCCCGAGCGTTTGCACGAGCACCAGTCCGCGACCGGTGGTGGCGTCGCCACCGATTTGCAGTGGCTTGCCGCCGATCCCGGGCCGGCCCTCCCGTCCCTCGAATACGGTGCCTAGAACTGCGCCGGCGTCCAGTTCGTCCTGGCGGCGGTCGCTGTCCTTTTTGCGTCGCTCCAAGGTGGCCTGGGCGAGCCCGGCCATGATGGTCTCCGGGGGCAGGTTCTCGGTATAGAAGAGCCCGCCGTCATCGGCAGTGCCCGACTCGTCGTCGATGCGCACATGGGGCTCGACCACCATGGCGTGGCGGGCGAAGTGGGAGAAATCGCTGTCGTTCAGAATGACCAGATCGCTCCTGAGTTTCTTCGCGAAGAAATCGTCAGCGACCGAAAACACGTGGCCGGCCAGCCAGTCCGCGATGGTGGCGCAGTCGTCCGCGGCACGCTTGAACTCGAAGGCTTCGAGGATCAGCCGGTCCTGGGACAGGCACCGCTCGGTCGCAATCTGGGCCTCGCCGTCCGCGACCTCGGGGACAGGCCATTTGGTCTCCACCTTTGCCAATTCCGCCAGCCGCTTGACCCGGGCCAATGCCAGGGGGCAGGTCGCGTAGACATAGGCGCCTTTCAGGGAACGCACCGGGAGCGCGACCAATTGGGCATCGGAGAGCGACAGTGCACCGGCGAAATCGGGATTCGTTTCTGGGCCAAAAATGCGTCCGATGAGTCCGTCGGACTTTTTGTCTTGCTCGCCTGGCCAGGCGCGGTTGAAGTGGTGCCGCAAGGCCCCCTTGAGACCGGCCCCGGCAAAGCTCGGGTGCTGGGTATGCACCTCGCGCTGAATGGGGTTGTCGATGGCGCCGATGGCGGAGCCGGCGCCCATGTGCACGGGGGTGACGGCGTAGTAGAAGACGAGGCGGGTGGCGTCAAACATGGGGGTTCCTCAGGGCAGTTGCTCGATCGATACGGTTTGAATGTGGCCGGCGGCGGCCTGATCCAGTCGTCGGTCATTGGTCCAAAATTCGTCGCAACCATAGATGATGGCGGCGGCCAGGTGCATGGCATCAGCGGTCTTTAGGCGATACCGCGCCCGCAGATCCGTGGCCAGATCGAAGACCGGACGCGAGAGGGTGGCGTAGCCGATCGCCCAGGAATCCCAGTAGATGGTACGCATGGCTTCAATCCCAGCTCGCCCGTTCTTCCGCAAGATAGGCATCGGCTTCTTCCTTGGTCAGGCGCTTGTGCGGCATCCTGTCGAGTGCGCTGAAGAGCTCGTCGAGGCTCTGCTCCGCTTGGACACCCGTTGTATCGTTTGCCAACACGATGACCTCCACCTGGCCGGTCGGTATCTCGGCAGGGACCTCGATGCGCAGGCAGCTGTCGGCGCCCACGACGGCATTCAATCGAACAGCTTGCATGTCATTTCACTCCATCAGACCCAGGCCGCGAGCCAGGCGAGGTTGAAGCCCTCGGCCCGCCGTTGTGAATCGGGATTCTCACCCCAGAGCCCATCCGTCACCCAACTGGCAAGCTTGTCAATGGGTCCTTGCAGGTCCTCGAACCAATAGACACTGCCGGCCGGGGCGGCGCGCTGGGCATCCTTGGGATGCCAGGTGAACAGGTTCCAGCCGGAAACGATCTCGCGGCGGGGGACGGCGGCACACACCAGGCGGGCGGTGCAGCCAGCGATTCGCAACAGATAGTGCCCATCCGAATGCTGGACCCCCGGGGGCAGCCAGCCATCGGCGAATAACCCCGGCATGGCGAGGATGAGCCGGAAGCGTCGGTTCGCGGCGATGGTGTCCAGCGGCGGTTTCGGGGGCCGGTAGTCCAACCGTTGATAACGCGCCCCCCGGCCGTCTCCGCCGAGGCGCAGGAAACCGGTCTCCGGCAGGAGTCCATCGGCCCCCTGGAGGCCGACCAGAAATCCGGTCGCGGCGAATGGCCGGGGTGGCGGGTTGGCGCCGGCGGGATCGGCCGCGGGGCTGAAGGCATGGCCCTCGGTGGTATAGATCAGTCCGGATTCCACCGTCCCCGCCCCGCCATTGAGCCCGATGCCTAAGCGCGGATCACGGGTATGCAGGTCTCCAGCCTTGACCGCGCTGGTGGCGGGATCTGGCGGCTGGCCGGCCAGGTGGCTCTGCCACCCTGTCAGGCTCAGATAGACGCCGCCTTCCGGCTTGGTCTGTTTCTGGGTGTGCAGGACTGCCACGTAGGGCAGTTTGCGACCATCGGCGACCAGTGATGGTGCCGCCAGCGGTTTGAGTGGGGCAAAGCCGTCCGTGAGCTTGAGCAGATCGGCGGGCAGCGCGAATACCGGCGTAACGGCCTCGACACCCTGTGCCGTCTTGTGCCCGGCGAGCGTCACCCAAGCCACCCGAAAATCCCCCGGCTTGGCGACCTCGCCCGTCTTGGGGTTCAGGGTGCCCAGGGCCGCGTCCAACCTAGCGTCCCCGGCAACACCCTGCCGCACGAATTGGGCCATGGCCTCGGGATGTCGACCCAGAATGGCGGAGCGGAAGGCCCCGGCGAAGAGCGAAGGGGGCGGCGGCATGGGGCCGCTGCCGTGTTCGCCGGCATCGCCAAAGGCAAGATTGCCGCGGACGAACAGGCTGTCGACGGGTTCGACGAAGTAGAAGCGGGTCATGGCCGGCCTCCCGGGGTTGGATGGTCGCCCGAAGTCCCGGTCGGGGCGGTGCGGGATTCGCGGGCAAAGAACTCGGCAGTGACGAGGAAATGATCCAGTGCGGAGAGTGGATGCTCGGGACGGACCACATCGCAGATGAAGTCGACGATCTCCCGCGCCAGTTGGGCCACGCGCTGCTTCCCGGCCTCGTTCTTGTTCTGGCGGTCGAACTGATAGGCGAGGCTGCCCGCCAGTTGGGCACGCCAACGGGTGTCGGCGATGTCGGCGCGTTCGTCGGTCAACCCCTCGAACCAGAGTTGCGCCCGATAGATGGCCCCGCGGGAAAAACTGGTCTGCGCCAATTCGTCGCGTAGGTCCTTCATGAGCCGCAGGGCGCTGGTCCCGACCTCCGGCCGCTGGTTGGCACCGACCGGCCACCAAGGGCTAGTAACGCTGACCTCCCCGCCGCCGCGCTTGAGGACTCGGATGCAGAAGGCGTCGCGATCGATGTCCTTCCCAGCAGCGTTCTTGCGCCGGTGGTTCTTGGCGCGCGATTCGGCCTCGCGCAATTGCCGCAGGACCATCCCCAGCGGGGCCTGATGGTGCGCCACCACGGCGCCCAGGGAGGCGGTCGCCTTGTGGCCCATGAGGGTCATGAGGCGCCCTTCGAGCAGACCGAATCCGTCCTTCAGTAGCAGGTCCCGTTGACGCTCGCCGCCCCCGGGACGCAGTTCGCCGATGCGCTCCCCGAGTCCCATATTGGCGTGCGGGGCGAGACCGCTGTAGGCCAGCCGGAGCAGCTGCATGGCGTCGAACAGGTCGTCCACCGCCACCAGGGCCAGCACATCGTCACCCCCGGCATAGAGCAGCTTGCCCTTCACGCAGTCCTCTACGACGTGCCGGGCCAGATGGATCGAAAAGTCGTTGAGCGCCCGCGAGATTGCTGCATGACGGGCGGGTGAAGGCGGACGGAAGGCGTGCAGGTAAGCGCGTAGGGTTTCGTTGTGCTGAGCGAAACGATCGACCTGATCCCGCACCTGCGGGTGCCAGGTGTCGCGGTAGCGGAGTTGGTATTGCTCCTCGTTGCCGGCCAGCCAGGCGCCCATGCGGTCGCCGTCCATCTGGATGAGGGCGTAGTAGGTCTCGGGGCGCTTGCCGAAGAGATCCTTGGTCAGGCGGGCGATTTCCCCCACTCGGATTCCTGTCCCTTCAATCTCCGCAGCCGCGTCCTCGTCATCGCGTAATCGCTCCAACAGGGCCGGCAAGCGCTTCGCAACCGTCAGCATGGCCGGTCGCGCGCGTAGCGCTTTCATCAGGCGTCTCGGCAGGACGGCCGGTTCCAAGTCGATGGCCTTCAGGACGGTTTCGAGTGTGGTGAGTGCCGTGGCGGCCTCGATCCGTTGCTGCGGGGCATACAGGCTCAGTTCCACGGAAGTGGAGACCGCCAGGGCATGGGTGCTGACCACGAAACGATCCAGGCGTTGCCCGATGATGTGGCCCACCCGTTGTGCGAACAGTGTCGGCCACAACCGCTTCGTGGTGCAAACGGCGCACAGGTGCTCCCCCTCCTTGGCCCAGGACCGGCGTTTGCGGGCGAGTTCCCCCCAGACGCTCTCGTGTTTGCGATCGTTGCGGTTCTGACCTAGCAGGTTCCGACGGTCGGTCAGCCATTCCCGTTCGCCGCATTGGGTGCAGCGGTGGCCTTCCTGGGTGAGGGGCGCAAAGGGCCGTGCGGCCTTTGCAGCGGCAAGCGAGCGCTCGGCCAGCTCATAGACCGCCGGATAAAGGATACCGGCATTGGGTTGCCAGAACTGCCAGCCATTGAGGTCGAGCTGTTGCGACAGGACCTTCCAGGTGGCGTCGGAGAAGACTCCCTCCCGGGACATCTCGGGATGGATGGCGGCCAAGGCGCCTTGCAGTTGCGTGCAGGCCTGGGCGGTGTCGCGCACGTCCGACGACACGGGCCAGGTGGCGGCGGCCCAGAAGGCCTCCGGAAACTCTGCCATCTGGTCGGCGATCTGTTGGGAGGTGGTGTCGGTCAGCGCCCGTTCGACCTCACCGAACACTTTGGACGCGGCCTGCCCGGCGATCTCCAGGACCCGCTGCCGGGCCGCCGCAATGGCCCCCTCGGCCAGTTCACGCGCCCGTTTGGACGGGACCAGGCAGACGAACTTGTTGGGCAAGGCCGCCGCAAAGAGCGGGTTGGTGTCGTCACCCCTGGTGATGAACTCCGCTTTGATCTCCTCGAACAGCGGGCGGAAGGCGTCGCTCTGTGCGAGCAGCCAGGCATCCACAGCCGGTACTCCGCGCAGGGCCGGGAAGAGCACCGCATCGGGGCCAAGTTCGGAGACGATGGTCTGTAGCGCCTCCCAGACGATGGTGGAGAGCAGGTGCGATCCGGCCCACAGGTCGGAGGTGGAGCGCGCCTGGGCGATGAACCCCTGGACCGGACCGAAGCTCATGGCCAGCAGGGCGGGTTGATCGCCGTCCGCCAGGGCGGTGTGCAGGGCCGATACCGTGTCGAGATGGGTCCAGATGCTATGGTCCGGCGTGCGGGTGTCAGCGGGCAGCATTTGCCACAGGCCGCCAAGTTCCTTCGCCCAGTGGCCGGCCTCCGGGCCGAAGCGCCAGAATGCGAGAAAGGTCAGGCGCGGATCATGGCCGACCTGCGAGGCCAACTCTGCGAAGTGGTCGAAGCTCAGGGTCTTGAGCGGTGTGACCGCGATGTCGGAGAGTTTTCCCAGTTCCAGCGGCTCCCCCGAGAGCGGATGGATCAATACCGGACGCTCAGTAAACCGCACATTCGCCCAGGCCGGCCGTGGCTTACCAACCTCGCACGGCCAGTTGGGGCGATCCGCGGCGGCGGCCAGCCAGTCGGCGCGTTTGTCGAAATCGCCGTAGGAGATGCCGAGCGCCTCGCGCAGGCGCTGCACCGTGCCCCATTCGTGGCCCTCGGCGTCGCGCATAAGGATCAGGGCCTTCTCCGCCGGATCGTGGAGCCAGGCGGCGAGTTTGAGGTTCCAGTTGGTCATGGTCATTTCGCCTCCCCAAGCGGCTCGAGCCGTGGCATCCGGTTGAGTGCCCTATGGATATCGGCCCAGACCTGGGCCTGGTTCGCTGTCACCCACTGTTGTTGAGCAGAACTCAGGCGTTGAAGCAAGGCATCGGGAAAGCCGTGCGGAATGTGAAATACGATTCCGACCAAGCCCTCGGGTGTAGCGCAGACCTTGAAGCGCAATTGTGTGGCGAGCCGGGCCTCCTCGTCGTCCCGCGAAGGACGGCCCTTCTTGAACTCCGGAAGCTCCCAATGGCCACCAGCCGGGTAGCCAAGAAGATGGATACCGCTAATCTTGCCGGGCTTGCCAAAGGCTTTGGCGACCCGGCGTATATCGACTTTAATATTGGCGAGTGCCCCCATGGCTTTCCGCCAGTTCTCATAGGGCTGAGTCACCCAGATCAGGGGACGGCCATCTTCCGTCCCCAAGGCATGAGGCCAATCACGATCCAGGCATTGACGCCACTCGCGACCGACTGCACCGATCAGGCGGTGATCCAGCGTAGGCACTGGCGCGAGTTCCGGTGAACGATCCTTGGCGGTGAAAGCAAAGGAGCCCCAACCATTTCGGGATCGGCTGCCAATGGTTCCGAACCAAGCCATCAGTTGAAGCGAGTCGGTCAGTTGTTGCGATTCTTCGGCCATGACCCTGAAGACGGCCTCATCATTCGGCGCGAGCGCCGCACGAATGGTGATCGACGCGAGTCCTTGTTTCTTGCTAGGTGGCGACACTGGGCCGAACCCGAGGTATACGTCGGCCCGGACGGAACCCTTGCCATCCGCTGTCGTGATGACGGACTCCATCGTCCCGCCAGGCCATGCGGGAGTGCTTAGTTTACCGGGATTCCAATGATCCAACCGCAAACTCACGCGACTACGTCGGAAGTTTGGACGCCCTCGCGAATCTGCCAGCCAGGCGTTACCAAACAGATTGCCTTCGGATTCGCGCAACGCGGTATGGTCGTACTGGTGTGATGGGGCACTGACGACCCGCCACCACTGTCGCAGCAACGCCTTGAACGGCGGCGTACGCCACTGCCCCGCCTGCTCGGCATTTCCGAGAAATGCCGGGGTGTTGAAGCGAACCTGATACGCATACTGAATCATTGCGTTGTCTCCTCAGTGGATTCCTGTCCTGGGTGTTGCGGTGGACGGCAGCCGTGTCTAATCGACGATGACAGACAGTCTGCGCTTATCACCCGTCTGGGGCTGTGTTGGCAAGCTTGCGATCGGCCGCCGACTCGGGCGCGGCAAGCACTCGATAGCCCCCCAGCCCAAAGGCCGTCCCCTTGCCGACGTGGGTCCACTGGCCGAGCCAGAAGGCGGGCCACAGGTCGGGGAGGGCGGGGCCTTCGAGGGTGAGTTCGCCGATCAGGCCGCCGAACTGCATCAGTGAGTCCTGGCGGGAGGAGTAGCGGGTCCACTCGTGCCAGGAGAGGCCCTGGGGTTGTAGCCGCAGCCCGGCCGTGGCGCGGGCCGCCTGGTGCAGGTCGAAGCCGTCGGGATTGCCGCCGTGCAGGCGGGCCAGGGTGCGCAGGCGGCGGTAGAGCGCCTGCACCAGGTCGGCGGTGGTGAGATCGCGGACGCCGAGGAAGTGCCCGGCGCGCTTGATCCGCAGGGGTGTGACGAACCGCAGGCGCAGGCCGTCCGGGGCCGGCGGAACCGTCGGCGGGATCGGCTCAAGCGGCTGGTAAACGCCGTCCCCCAGGTTGTAGACCTCCTGCCAGTCGTGCGCGCCGGGGGCCGCTTCGCGCAGGACGGCCGTCAGGGTGAAGCGGCCGCCGGCGCGGCCGACACCCAGTTGGCCGGCGAGGCCCAGGGCGTGGATGAGGTAGGGGGCCTGGGCGATGGCGTCGCCGATCAAGTTGATGCCGAGTTCAAAGGGTGCCCCGGCGGCCAGTTGGCGTGGGGCGGTGGGGTCGATGACGAGGACGAATGGGTGGGGCAGGGCGCTGTAACCGTCCCCGTCCGACTGCTCGGCGGGGGTCTCGAACAGGGTCGAGTAGACGCAGTTGCGGATCAGCAGACAGCCCGCGCAGGTTGGCTGACGGGTGACGCAGGCGGTGCGGCGCAGGCCGTGCCCGAGCAGCCCGCGCCAGGCGGAGCCGGCGTATTCGGGGAACCGGATGGGCTCTTGGGCCTCCAACTGAAAGCGCAGGCGTGCCAGCGAGGGAAAGGACAGGGCCGGTGTCGGGCCGCCTGGCGCGTCCGTGGGGTCAGGGGAGAGGTCCGTGGCTGGCCTGGTGCTGGGGGTCGGCATGGCATCAGTTCCTCGTGTTGCGTCGGCCGGCACCGCGGTCGGCCACCGCTGTTCCAAGACAGGAATCATACTGCGCATTTCAATGTTTTGCGCGTTTCTCAAGGCGGGATGGCCGACAGGATGCTCAAGGCCGGCCAAGGACCCCGCCAGGTGCCGGAACGGGTGCAAACCGGATGGCCGGGGGCGGCAGGGCGAGCGCGTAGCCGCCGCCGTCGGTCTCCTGCAAGACCAGGTAGGGGCGTGCCGCCAGGGCCCCGAGTTTGTCCCTCAGGGTCTTGTTGAGCTTTGAGTTCTTGGTGTTGAAGTAATCGGGGAGCATGCCGTGACGCAGGCCGAAGGCGGCGCGTGTCTTGCCGTCCTCGTCGAGCAGTGGGTCGATGCGTTTGAGTTCGGCGAGGAAGGCGGCGCGATAGGCGCTGCCCCGCCCTTCCGCGTCCTTGTCGGTGATCCCTGGCAGGGGCGGCTGGCCGGTTTGGGCGCGGCGGGCGAACCAGGCGAGGAAGGCGAGTTCGGTCGGTGGCAGGGCGATGATCCGGCCACCGGCGCGGACCCGCCGGGCGTGCAGATCGATCACCAGTTCGCGTTCGGACAGGGCCTCCTGGACCACGCTGACGCAGTCGGAGAAGCGCGCCCGGCCCTCCAGCAGGGGGCGGTGCTGGGCGCTGCCGAGCCGCACGAAGGGGAGCCAGGCCAGGTCGACCTGGGCGGTCTGACAGTCGTAGGCCACCTCCTTGCCGCCCTGGTTGACGTGGATCGGGCGCTCGTGGCGGGTGGGATAGTAGAACTCGGGATGGCCCTCGAAGGGGGGCGAGACCAGTACGTGAGAGAGGCGGTCCTGCGGGCGTCCGAACAGCGATAGGGCATAGCCGGCGAAATAGCCCATCGTCTTGCGCCCGCCGGCGAGTGAGACATGCAGGGCGCTGTCGGGGTCCGCGGTCAGGTCACGGACCCGCTCGGTGATGAAGTCGGCCGCGCAGACGTTGTCCGCCGGGCTGCGCAGGTCCTCCAGCGCGGTGCCGTTCGGTCCGGGGATGACGTGGATCTGGTCGGGCGAGAACTGGATTGGCGGCAGGGTGTACTCCCGGCGCAACTGCTCCAGCCAGGCGATACGGGGCGAGAGCAGATTCAGTCGCGCGTGTTCGGCGCCCCGCAGGGTGGTGATCAGGTGGACCTCGGTCGGGATCAGCGCCGGGTCGGTGGTCCAGAGTGCGTAGATGGTCTCGGTGACGATCTGAGGTGACAGGCCGGTCACGGCGAGCAAGACGCGACGGGGGTAGGCGGCGACGCCGGTGGTGGGTTCGTCGGCGGTCTTGGTCCTGGCATGCATCGCGATGATCCTCCGATTGTCTGGCCCGGTCACACCGCGGCGGCTCCGCCTCTCTGGCCCTTCCGCCCGGCCTCGGTGGGTGCGGATAGGATGCCGTGGGGACCGCTGCGCTGCTTGTTTCGCAAGCTTGCGGCGGGGAGGACTCAGCCGCTAGGGTGTAGGCCAGGGTCGCGGGGCTCCCGATGGGTATAAGGCGCCTGCGTGTGCAGCCGCGGGTCGTCCACCGGGGTGCCGACCGTGAAGTGATAGAGCGATTGCCAGCGGGTGTCCGCGATACCCAGCAGTCGGTGCATGGCGTCGTCGAAGAAGCAGCCGATGCCGGTGCCGCGCACGCCGGCCGCCTCCGCCTCCAGATAGAGCACCTGACCGAGCAGGCCGCACTCCCAGAAGAGTTCCCGGTAGTGCCAGGGACCCGCCGCCAGCGCGGCATCGAAGTCCGCCAACATCCCCACCGCGAAGGCGCTGTCGGCGGCGATCTCCTGGTGGCAGGCGAGTTGGCGCGCCGCCACCTGGGTCTCGCCCAGGGCCAGCGCATACAACGGCAGGTGCGCGGGTGCGCCGGACACCGGGTTCCAGCGCCAGTCGCGCCGCAGACCGGTGCGCAGCGCCGGGAGTGCCGCGCCGTCGCGCACCAGCAGATAGAGCCCGGGGGGGATGTCCGCGACCCGGTGGACGAAGAGCGCCAGGTGGACCCGAGGCCGCCCGGCCCAAGCGTCCAGTGGCGGCACCCCGGGGCGCGGCAGCAGGGCGTCGAGCATGGCGAACCAGCGTTGCGTCGGCAGTGGGCTTAAGCCGTCGAAGTCCTGGGCGCTGCGCCGTTGGCGGATCAGGTCGGCCGCCGGGAGTACGCAGTGATTGGCCAGGAGCGACGGCAGGTGCGGGTCCGCGGCTGGGCCGGGACTGGGGGCGGCGGGGCGTTCACCGGCCGCCGCGACCGTCGCGATCCCCGGCCAGTCCCGATAGTCCTGGCTCAGTCGATTCGCCCGTCCGCTGAAGTGCCGCTCGATTCTGGTCAGGCGGGCCAGCTGCGCCGCGTCCGGTTCCCGGGGGCCGACCCAGAGTGCCAGGTCCGGGGCCTCTTCGTGGCCCGGGTCGAAATCGTCGCGGCGATCGAGCCCCAGCAGACGGGCCAGGTCCTGATCACCCCAGGGTAGGACACCGATGCGCCAGCCCAGCACGGCGGCGGCATAGGCAAGCGCGGCCAGGGCGTGGCCCAGGTCGAGCTGGCAGTAGCGGTAGGCGCGCAGGCCGTATTTCCAGGCCTCCCGCCAGTGGATGCTGGTCAGCGCCAGGACCAGGGGGGCCGTTGGCGGGGCCGGTGGTTGCGCCTGTGCGTCCCGCGCCCGCTGTTCCAGGCGGTGGTCGCGGCTCACATAGTGCCAGACGCCGCCCGCCAGATCGGGGCGCGGGTCGGTGATCAGATAGCACTCGGTGGGGTGCAGATTGCCGCTGGAGGGGTTGCAGCGCAGCGCCCAGCGGGTGTCCCCGGCGGACTTCCAGGCCGAGAGCCCCAGGGCCAGTTCCAGGAGCACGCCCAGGTGCGCGCGGTCCACCGGCGCCGCGGCCGGCCGCTCACCGGCGCGCATGTGGTCGAAGAGCACCCGGTGCGTATCCGCCGCCAGGGGCAGGTCGATCGCCGGCGCGCCCGCGAAGACCCGGAAGGGGTCCGGTTGATTGGCCCAGTCCAGCCCGCCCGGCCCCGGGGCATAGCGCTCGGGGTGGTGTTTGCTGGCGCGGTGATAGTCCTGGACGCGTTCCAGGTCGGTCGCGGTCATGGGGGTCTCCGTGTTTGTCCTGGAAGAGAACTGCCGATCTCATGACCCGTGGGGCACCCGCTGCGCAGGCAGCAGGTCTGGCAGCGCGGGCGCTTGCGGCAGACGTCCTTCCCGTGGCGCACGATCAGCGCATGATAGGCGTTGAACAGCGGCACGTCCGCGCCCAGGGCGGTCTCGAAGGCGTCGCGGATGGCCTCGTAACCCTCATCGCCGCCCAGCAGCCCCAGCCGGCTGAAGACCCGCCGGGTATAGGCGTCCACCACGAACACGGGGCGCTCAAAGGCATAGAGCAGGATGTCGTCCGCAGTCTCCGGACCGATGCCCGGGATGTCCAGCAGATGGCGGCGCAGCCCCTGGGTATCCAGTGCGGCGAGCCCCGCCAACCCGCCGCCGGCGAGAAATCCCTGGCAGAAAGAGCGCAGGCGTCGGGCCTTTACATTGAAATACCCGGACGGGCGCAGCGCGTCCGCCAGCGCGGCCTCGTCGAGTGCCAGGATCGCTTCGGCCGTGAGCGCGATGCGCCCCGTCAGACGCTCAAGCGCCCGCTCCACGTTGGTCCAGGCGGTGTTCTGGGTCAGCACGGCGCCGACCATGACCTCGAACGGGGTCTGCGCCGGCCACCAGCCCTGGGGGCCATAGGCGGCCTCCAGGGTGGCGTGGACGGTGCGGCAGTCGTCGCCGTTCATGATCCTTGGATAGACGAGGGTTCGCACCCGTATTCCTTTGTCCGAAAAAGAGAAACCGCCTGCGGGCGGCGCTGCCCCCTAAGCCGGACGCAAGCCGCGTGCGACAAAGGCTGATTCAATGGTTAGTATGTGGCATTGGTCGGGACATGGCAACCAGCGCCCGGAGTCCGGCCAGTGAGTTCGCGGCTACCCGTCGCGGCCTGGGGGCCGCTCTTACGCCGCGTAGGAGCGGCCCCCAGGCCGCGACGAGTTTGAGCGCGGGCTGGCCGACTCGAATATGGATCAATGCCGACGAGGGGTTGAAGGTGGCACCACCTGCATGAACAAGCGATTCGCCATTGCACTCTCCTTCCCCAGTGAGCGCCGGGCCTTTGTTTAGCAGGTGGCCCAGCGCCTGGCCGATCAGGTTGGGCGTCACCGGGTGCTCTACGACAGCTATTACGAGGCCGAGTTTGCCCGGCCCAGTCTCGACACCCATCTTCAGCGCCTCTATCACGATGAATCCGCGCTGATTGCGGTCTTCCTGTGCGCCGATTACGAGCGCAAGGAATGGTGCGGGTTGGAACTGCGTGCGTTTCACGACCTCATCAAGCGCAAGCAGCTGGACCGGATCATGCCGCTGCGCTTCGATGCAACGGAGATCCCGGGGTTCTTTTCGACCGACGGCTACGTCTGGATCGACAGGCAGCGCGGGCCCGCGGAAATCGCCGGGCTCATCCTCGAACGCTGGCGGTCGAACGCCGCCAAAGTAGGCGCGGGCGCCGCCCCGATTTCTGTCCCTCTCTCCGAGTCTGACAACCCCTTCGACCCCTGGACCCCCGCCGTGCCGCCCGCCTTCGTGGGGCGCCTGGCGATACTGCGCGAATTGGAACTGGCGGCGCGGGAGGGCCGCGGGGTGTCGCTGGTCAGGGAGTGGCGCATGGGCAAGACCTCGATCCTGCGGACCCTGGCAGGCGAGCGCGCTGGAACAGGGGCTGCGGGTCTGCCTGGTCTCCGGGCAGGGACTCGAGGGGGCTGGCCAGCGGGCGCTGGTGGCGCGGGTGATCAGCGACGACCGGCCGGACCCGGGGCTTGCCGCTGCCGCGGCGCTCGACGCGGTGCCCGAGACGGCGGACGGTGCGGCCGATCGGCTCGCCACCTGGTGTGCCGCGGGCGTCGGCGGGGGCGCGGCCCGTCCGACGCTCCTGCTCGACGAGGCGCAGATCCTGCTCACCCGCTGCGAGCCGCGCTTCCTGGAGCGGCTGCGCGGGCTGCTCAGCGACCGGCGCCTGTGCCTGGTGCTTGCCACGCGCCGCACCCTGGATGCCGTCTATCAGGACCTGGGGCGCACCTCGCCTTTCGGGAACCTGTTCGCGCTCCAGCGTGTGGGCCTGTTGGACGGGCCGTCCGCCCGCGCACTCATCGCCCGCGGCGCGGACCGCTGGCAGGCGGACGCCCCCGACTGGCTACTGGACTGGGCGGGCGCGCACCCCTTTTGTCTCAGCCTGCTGGCGCGGCGGCTGTTTGAGGCCCGGGGTGGCGGGGAGTCCCGAAACCGGGCACTGGACCGGTTCCGCGATGAATCAGACGGTCATTTCAAACTCTGGTGGCCGGCTCCGGGCGAGCGTGACCAGGGGCGCCTGCGCCGCGCCGCCCGGGCGAGCGGGTGGATGACTTCCGGCTGCGGGAGCGGGGGTTGCTGACCGATGACAACCGTCCCTTTGCACGGGTGCTGGGCGCATGGCTGAACGAGCAGAGTTAGGCGACCTGCCCGGAGTCTGGACGCTCCGCTGGTGGATGCTGATGCGGCCCGTGAGTCTCCACCACCGGCTGAAGGGCCTGGGTATCAAGCCGGGCGAGGGATGGCGGCTGTGGCGGACCGGCGGGCTGTCCCGCGTCGACGTCGGACGCATAATGGGCTTGCTGCTCGTGGCCACCCCCATCGTGGCACTGGGGCTGGGTCCGTTGTTCGCCGCGGCGGGGTTTGAGGTCGATGTTGTTCGCGTGGCCCTCGGCCTGGCCTCCGGCTTGGCCTTCTGCGTGGCCGTCAGTGCCAGCCTCGACGTGGTCCTAGACGTGACCTTCGACGTGGCCTTCGGCGTGGTCCTCAGTGTGGTCCTCGGCGTGACCCACGGCGTGACCCATGGCGTCGTCGGCGGCGTGGCTTTTGTTGCTGGCTTCCTGCGCCTACCGCTCTATCTCATCGAGGTGCCCTGGCAACTCCTCGCGTTCGCGTCCCAGCGCGCGGCCAGTTGGATCACGCTCGCCTGGAGCCCAGTGCTCCACCATGAGCTGAGCTATCTGCCGCTCCCGTTCCTCGCCCGGCACATCCTCGACACGGCCGCGCTGGATTCGGCGTTGGCCCGCTGCGCATTCGACGCCTGTGCGGTCGCACCCGGCCAACGCCGGGCCGGCCGTCGCGCGCTCGCCCAACTCCGCGCCCAGGAATTAAGCGACTTGGCCCGTCGCCGCGCCTTCCAGTCCCTGCGCGACCTGAGCGGCGACTGGCTGCCCGACGCCGCTGCCGCGGACGGGACCTTCGCCGCACTGCAAGAGGTCGGGCGCTATCTGCGCTCCGCCGAGTTGACCCTGCTCCCCGATCAACAGCGTGAGCAGATCCTGGCCGCCCGTGAACGGCTGCGCGGACTGGACAACGCACTGCTCGGCGGCCGGGACCTGGAGCCACACATCCTTCGCCCCGCGGTAGCCGCATGGCGCCGCCTCGTGGACGATTGGCTTAACGAGATCCAGGCGGCGGTGGCCCTGGTCCTCAACCCATTCCGTGCCGGTGACCCGCTGGACCTGGAGTTCGGTCGGGAGGTCTTCCGCGGGCGCGAGCCGCTCGTGGCTGAGCTGGAGTTCATCCTCGGCGACCCGAACCATACCCGCCCGGTGGTCCTGGACCTGCTGACGCGGCCCACCGACGGCTTCCCGACCGACGCCATCCCGACCGAGTTGGCCGAGGCGGTGTGGGGCCGCACCCTGGGGCAGCCCTATCTCACACAGTTGTACGGCCAGCTCATCGTCGAGCGCTTGAATCAGGAGGGGCGGCGGCAGGCGCAAGTCACGGACTGTGCCGCCGTGGAGCCCCGGCTGCTGGGCCAGGCCGGTCCGCATTATCTCAGTCACGTCGTCCAGGCCGCCCCCGAACCCGCCCGTCGCGTGCTAAATGCACTCGCCCGCGGCGAGACCCTGGATCTCGATACGCTGGACCGGCCCATCCGCCGCTATCTGCGTCGCCGCTCGCTGATCACTGAGTCGGGTACCTTGGGCATTCCGGTGCTGGGTGCCTATCTGTTGCGGGAGGACTAACGTGATGCGGGCGGCCTATTGGCACGCTCTATGTCGGTGTCACCAGCAATCTGACCAAACGCGTCTGGGAGCACAAGAACGACTTGGTCGAGGGCTTTACAAAGCGCTATCGGGTACATCTGCTGGTCTATTGCGAGGGGCTCGACACGATGGCCGACGCCATTGCGCATGAGAAGCAGATCAAAGGCTGGCGGCAGGCGCTCAAGATCAAGACGATCGAATCGGTGAATCCGGACTGGCGGGACCCTTATGCCGATATCGCCTCGCCGCTAATCGAAAAGCGCCTACTTGCGCTAAGAAAAGCGGACCCACCCAGTGCGCACTGGATGACTGAATCGTTTGGGTCGTTGGTGAAAAGCCAGCCGTCGTCACGGTCCGGTTCCCCCCAGGAACCGGGCCGTGGCGAGGGGCCTAGCCGCGGGCGCGG
>CAILVI010000452.1 GCA_903837595.1 uncultured Thiodictyon sp. | reverse complement strand
CCCGACGATCGCCGCCGTCCGCGAGGGACTGGGCGGCAAAGGCTCCCAGCAAGCGATCGGCGCCGGCATTGACGACTGGCTCGACGAGGCCGCCCGGCGCTTCCAGATCCCCGGCATTCCCGAGGCGCTGCGCACCCAAGTGGTCGAGGTCTGGGACCAGGCGTGCCGGTTGGCCGGAGAGCAGTGGGACGGAGCGAAGGCGGCGCTTGAGGCCCAAGTCTCAGGACTGGACGCGCAAGTCACCGCGGTCGCTGGGAAGCGCGACGCGGCCAGGACCGAGATCGAGCGCCTGGCCGCCGAGCTGGACCGTCAAGGCATGACGCTGCGGGAAACCCAGGACGCACTGGACCTGGCCGGCAACAGGCTCGCCGCCCGTACCGAAGCCCTCCAGGAGACGACCGAGGCCCTGGCGCAGGCCCGCGTGCAGGGCGAGGACCAGTCCCGCCAGCGGGATCATGCCGAGCGGGTTGCCGCCGCGTCGGTAGAAAGCCTCACGGCGGCCCAAGAGCGCATCGCCCGGCTACAGGTCGGGCAGGAGGTCGCGACGGCGCGGGCCGAGTTGCTGGAGCGCGCGGAGGCGACCGCCCGGGACGCGGCGGCACAGGCGCGGGCGGACCTTGAAGCCGCACAGGTGTTGGCAGAACAGTTGCGCGGCTCATTGTCCGAGCGCGACGGCCAGCTTGCCACGTTGACGGCCACGGTCCAGGCGGAACAGCAGTCGCGGGATGCGGATACCCAACACTGGCTCAGCCGACTCGCCGAGTATCAGGTAGCAGTGGCTGAGGCCCGTGCCCGGGAAACGGCGCTGACCGAGGAGAAGAAGGCCCTGACCCAGGAGGCACACCGCTTGCGGCAGGACCTTCGGAAGGTGCAGTCCGGACTCAACGATGATGAGCATGCGCGCGGCGCCGCTCGCCAAGGCTGACTTTGCCTTGCAGGTTCACTTTCGACCCGTTGTAGTCACAGGCAACACACAAACGAACGTCCGCTGGACCCAGGTCAGCAGACACCGCGACTCTGGTTCCTTGTGGAAGGTGCTCCTCTGACGATACTGCTCTCCTGCGAAAAGTCATCCTTGGTTCCAGTCGTCCGGAACCAGCGCCGGCGGCTTTGTCCAAGGCAGTTCTACCAATGCGTCCTGGAACCACTGGTCGCGAAGATTCGCGTGCTCAGTGACGATCAACTGGAAGCCAGGGGCGTCTTCTTGGGTGAACTTCAGCAGCAACTCGAATAGCCGGCGCACCGCATCAAGGTCGGCGTCGGCCTCGGTCCTCTGCACCGAGCCGTCGGCATCCTTGTAGACCTGCTCGGATGGGAAGTAAACCTGGGTCGGCTGGTCGATCAGGAGAAAGCGCGGGATCGGGCGGTTGTTCTGGGCCGCGAACAGATGCAGGGCGAGCAGTGTCGACAGGTGATACGCCAGATGGTTCGCGCCACCCCCGGTTCGGCTCATCGGAACAGAACGGTCGGGGCGATCGAAGATGATCGTCAACTGCGGCAGATTGAGCCGCGCTGGGTAGGCCGCGAATTCGGCGTCGAACTTCTGGATGTACCGCGTCACCTGTGCGGAGATGTTATTGAGGATCGAGGCGAGGCGTTCGTTGCTGTCGTCGGCGCCGATCAGGTCCTCTAGCTGCTGCACCTTGTTCATGATTCGGCGATTCTCCGCTTCCAGCCTGGCGAGATCCTCGTTCGGGAGGAGAGTCTCGAGGAACAGGCTGATGCGGCCCACGACGCGCGCGGCTGCGTTGTTGCGGGTACCCATCTGGGCAATGAATTCGTTCGCCGAGTTCGCGGCGGAAAGCTCCGCTTCCTTCTGCCTGATGGCGCCCGCGATCTGGTCCACCTTGCCCGCCAGTTCGGTCAGGTAGGCTTCGAGCTTGGGGCGCTGGCCGGTGGCGACGCGCAATTCCTCGTGGAGCGACGCCAACTCGTTGAGCAGGACGGTGGCGACGGGGGATTCCAGTGCCAGGTTCCTCTCGCTGAACGGCCATTGCCACTCGCCGGTATCGGGGTTTTTCGGTAGCGCTTTGATCGACGCCAGCCGGTCCACCTGTTCGGCGGCCTCGCTTACGTAGCCACCGGCGCGCTTGGCGAACACACGCGCCGAGTCGATCCTGGCTTGGGTGTCGCCGCGCTCCTTACGCAACTGGCTCAGTTCTTCCTCCAGACGAGAAATCCGGCTGCCGTCGTCGTCGGGTACCGTTTCGGGCGTCCACGACAGCGCCGACCTCAATGCATCAATGATCCCTTCGGCATTGGGGTTCCTGTCGGCCTTGCCGATGACACCGACCGCCTTGGCTTCCGAGTAGAGGCCGATGGCCTTTTCGTGCGCCGTATCGACGGCGTCGCGCGCCTGCTCCAACTGCTTCGTGTTGATCCTCAGGTCCCTCTTCGCGGTCTGTAGCTTGGACTCAAGTTCGTGGCGGTTGGGGGATGAGACGCCGAGCAGGATCGGAAGCGTGTCGCGGATCGCCTGGGGTTGGAACTGCTCGTTCTGGCGGTAGAAAAGCTGGTCCTTGTTGGCGACCAGCCCCTGCTTCTGAAACAGGTAATAGAACGTATGTTTTACGTTTGCCGCGAAACTGTAACGGCTGTGTTCGAGTGCCACATCGGTGCGATTCTCGGGAATGCCGAGTAGCCGTGATAGCAGTTCGACGATGGCGTCATCGTCTGTGTTGACTGCCAATTCCTGGAACGAAGGGGCCTGCAGTTGACTTCCCCGCCGCAGCATCGCAGTGCTGCAGCTGGCGGCACCTCCGGTCGGTGTCGGCTTGGCAACTAGCACCTGGTCATTCTCATATTGGTAGATCACGGCGAACCAGGCCACTTTGGCGAAGATGTCGGTGTCGGGGACATTGAACGACGAGCGCCCCATGCAGTATTCGATAATCTCGGAGAGCGCGGACTTGCCGGTGGAGGACCGGCCGGTGATGACATTGAGCCCGTCCACCTTGAACCGGAGATCCCGGCGCTGGCCATCGTGGCTGTAGATGTGGATGGAACTAATCTTCATGGCCGAATCCCGAAAGTCGTGTAAACGGTTACCCGGTCAGCGATGCGCGCGAATTCCCTTCCGACGATGCGCGCTACTTTCTGGCAGGAGATGGTCTCGTCGGTTCCAGTGACGGTCTTACGCACCTTGCCGGGCACTGTCTGGATGCGCCCGTCGTCAGCGATAGCGATGCAGCCCCTTTCCATAAGCAGGCCGAACCCCTCGAACGCATAGGGCAACATCTGAGTGACCCGGTCTGCAAAGCCCACCACGACCTGCTGGTTCTTTTCCGTGGTCTTGAGCAGGTAGCTGCGCGGACTGCCGGCGATCACCTCGCGCGAATCCTTGTGCAGGCAAAGGGGCAACACCAGCAGCGACAGGGAGAAAGGCATGCCGCGGGCGTCTTCTTCTTCGTAGCCGTGCAGAGCACGGAACAGGACCAGACCGCAGAAGGCGGGGTTGAACAGGTTCCGAATCTCGAAGGGGCGCTGGTCCCATCGCTTCACGTGGCCACCCCCAGCACCTTGCCGAGGCGTTCGAGGAATCTGGGATGCCAATAGACGCGGGGTTCGGGCTTGCTATCCGCGAGGATGTGGAAATTGCCACGGAGGACGTAGGGCTCAGTCACCCGGGTGCGGAGGCGCAGGGATTCGATCTTTCCGGTCTCGAACTGTGCCCAGTTGTAGAGGGTCTCCCCGGCTTCCCGCAGCGCGTCCTCGGCGCTGTCGTCCCTCAGTTTCTCGAAAACGACATCCTTGTAGCGGTTCCACTCGTCGGCGAGACGATCTTCGTACTCATCGATTTCTCCCGATACCAGCAGGTGCTCGCGCGCCCAAGCAGACCGTTGCTCGAACGCCCTGTAATAGTCCAGGATGGCGCTCCTGATCCGGTTGGAGGAAAGGCCGATTTCACGAAGTTGCTTCACGAACAGGCGCGGATCGTTTTCGGTGTCGATGTCGTCGGCGGGGCCCTTCCCGCGGAAGGTGATGGGGAGGTTGTCGGCCTTGTATTCCTCGGCGACGGCGGACAGCTTGTCCGAAACCTCGTACCCGAAGATTCCTTCCGTCTTGGCTCCGGTCAACTGCTTGATGACCGCGTCGTTCCACCAACCTTCGAGCCGCTCGAAGACAAACTCGCGCTGCTCGCGCCGGACGGTTCGCAGGTACTTGTCCTTGATGGTCGCTGGAATATCGCCGATGCGCGGACTGCCATCAAAGATCAGGATGCGTTCGAGAAAATCCTGCTTTTCGGGGTCGCTCAGCTCGTTGAACTCCGAGGCGATCCTGCCGATGAGCGGAGACGTCGACTTGGCGAGCGCGGCATTGGCCAACTCGGTCAGAGTTGCTGCATCGCCGGAGGCGACGGGCTGGTCTGGGAGCAGGCGGGTGAGGAACGAGCCGGCCGACACCTTGCCGGTGGTGAACATAAAGAACCGGAGGTTCGATGCGGCGCGGCCATCGCGTTTGTACCGTGCCAACCAGATGTTGACGGACTTCCAGAAGTCGGTCGAAAGATCGGTCAGGCGGTCACCGACCGCCTTGTGCTTGAGCGAGGCCAAAGACTTGCCACCATCGCCGTCGATGAAATCGAGGTCATCGTCTTTTTCCAAGAAGACGGAGGTGTCCTCGGGCAATTGCAGCAGATGTAGCAGGGCCAGCCGTGCCTGGTAGATGTATCCCAGTCCTTGTTCGCCAGCTGAGTATCTGTCGGTGGTTGAGCCTGTCATGGAGCCAATCGACACCTGATAGCGAAATAAAGTGAAATAGCGGACGTACCACAATATCCTTCGCCGGCAATCCACCTTACGATACTTCGTACATGAGGTGGGCTTCTCTACGGTGTTTCAGGAGGCGGGATGAGTCCCCATGAGGCGTCACCACCGCCGCTTGAGTATGCGCAGGCCAAGGTTGCAGTGTACGGGCGGGCTGTCGTGCGGACAAGCGTCCGCGAACGGTCCTGCTGCTCCCGCTCGAAATGAAGGCACGGGCGACCGCTTCTGGCCGTTCAGCGCCCTTCGCCGCCGACGTTCGCCTCCGTTTGTG
>CAILVI010000451.1 GCA_903837595.1 uncultured Thiodictyon sp. | reverse complement strand
CCCGCCCGCCGGACGACGCAGACCGTGCAACGCTGGAGTTGCGACAGCCGCAGCGTCAATGGCTGCCTGCATCCCACGATCGTCTCGGTGACGGATCTCGTGGGCTTCGCCCAGTACACCTCCCGGATCCTGTTGGGCGACCCCGAAAACGCGGGTGCGGTGGGGCTCGTGGAGAAATTCCGCTGGGGCAACGTGGCGCTGACCGTGCCGGAGAAGGCGTTCATGGAATTGGCGCCGCATGGCTTGGGCGCCATGCTTCACAACCTGGGTCAGTACGATACCGGGATGGCGCGTGACTTCGCCGAAAAGGCCGCGCCGGTGATCGCCTTGGAGATGACGAAACTGCTGCTGGACGACCTGATCGGCCAGGCAGCGCAGGCGGCCTCGCTCCACCAGAACCCGTATGCTAAACAGGTGATCGAACAAATCCGCAGTGCCAAAGACGATGTCGCGCAGCAGTACAACGAGATCGCCCAGCGCTACGGAAACCTGCAATCGTTGATGACGCATTACAGCGCGTTGGCGCCGCTGGTCAAGGGCCGGCCACTGCAATCCGACACGGCCGATGCCGGGTTCGAATCAACGCAATAGATGCGCAAGACGACGACCGTGACCCTTGGCCGCCTGGCACCGGCGTAGACCGGATCAACCCGCGGGCGGTACCATGGTCCTTTGGGTAAGCGAAACCTTATCCCAGGTTTGACATCGCCCAAATTGGAGGGCTATATCCATGCCTGAGCACCTGCGTAAAGTGGTTGGCATCCTGTTGATTCTCACCGCCATCGGCGTCGCTTCCTGGCAGTCCCTGTTGGTCTCCTGCTCATCCCCCACCGGGGCCGGCTAACGGAGCCAACGCCATGCCGCGCCTGTTGCTGCTCGTTGCTGTCGCCCTGATCACCGCCACCATGTTGATGCTGTTGGGGCGACGGTTATGGAACAACCTCTGGGAACACCGCGCCGAGACCGCCCCGCCGTCACCTGTCGCGGGACTGCTGCTCTTCCTGGTACCGCTCCCAATCCCGGTCGCCGCAGCGCTATCATTGGCACAGGGACACCTGGTGCCGTTCCTCGGCAATGCCATCGGGTACGCCCTGTTCTTGGGTGGCGCACTGCTGGTGCGGCGCGGGCTCTTGCAGACCGGTGGGCGCGCTGACGGGCGTTGGCCGTTCAAGACACTGGGCTGCGCGCTCATCAGCCTCGCCACCGGCATGACCACCTGGCTTGGCGTCGGTCACAGCCCCGCCATTGCTTGCGCCTTTGCGCTGGTCGCCCTGCTCGGCTGCTATCTCACCTATGGCTTCGACCCGCTCATCAGCAGACCCTTGCGCGGCGGCGAACACGCGCGCACCGCGCTGGAAGAGGCTGATCGTTCGATCGCCGCCATTGAGCAGGCGAGCCGCGACATCCGTCAGCCCGAGCTGGGCACGCGGCTGCAGCGCATCACCGGACTTGCAAGAGCGATCCTTCGCCGACTTGAGGAAGATCCGCGTGACCTGCACCTGGCGCGCAAATTCCTCAACGTCTACCTCGACGGTGTCCAGCGCGTCGTTGAGGACTACGCGAAAACCCACACCCGAATCAGCGCGCCGGAACTCAATGAACGCTTCCGCCGCGCACTGATCACGGTCGAGGACGCTTTCCGGGAGCAGCAGCAGACGCTGTTGGAAAGCGACGTGGAGCAACTTGACGTTAAAATCGAGGTGCTGACCCAACAGCTCAAACGCTAAGGCATCATTTAAAAAGGAAAAACCGGGTTAAGGGCAAGGCCCGGTGCTGGGCTGGCCAACCGGCGACGCGCTGCCTGGCATGATTGATGGGTGTTCCGCATACCGAGCACACACGGGACGCCGCCCGGCTTCCCGCATTCCCTAACATAATCGCTATCTTCGGCTCTCACGCATCAACCCGGATCGATGGCACCCTGGCGATTGCGTGCGCGACGCGCGCACCATTTTCCGGGGTTTAAGCAGTATGTGGGACATCTATTCGATCGGCGACGCCGCCTACCTCACCGCGGTCCTGAACGCCGTCGCCATGCTCTCGGGCTCCGGGAACATGCACGCACTGGCCGGTATCGGCTTCCTGGTCGGCTTCATGCTCATCATGTTTCAGGGCATCATCCAGGCCCGCCCGCCGCAGCTCCAGCACATGCTGGTGGCCTGGGTGGTCTACATGGGCATGTTCGGTCCCACCGTGAAGGTGTCCGTCCAGGATGTCTATTCCGGGGCGGTACGCGTGGT
>CAILVI010000450.1 GCA_903837595.1 uncultured Thiodictyon sp. | reverse complement strand
GTGGTACCCGCCGTGGTGCCCGTGGTGCCCGTCGTGGTGGTGCCCGTCGTGGTGCCCGCCGTGGTGCCCGGCGTGGTGGTGCCCGTCGTGGTGCCCGGCGTGGCGGGCGTGGCGGGCGTGGCGGGCGTGCCCGGGTTCCCCACTTGGGCCAGCACCGGCATCGCGCCGAGGGTCCCCACGAATCCCAAAATCACCAAGTGTCGTTTCATGCCTGCCTCGCAGTTGCGTCTTGACCAAATCCTAGTGATCGTGGTTCAGTCCAGCACACGGGTCACAGCATCAAATCGAGCATCGGGGCTTTCCTGCCACCGCGCCATTGATTCAATAGCTTGAATTAGCTTAACAATTAGACCATGATTGATAAGAAAAAATCAAGCCCGGATTTCCTCCAACGTCGACGCAGGAGTGTGACTGGCTTGGCAGCTCAGTCGGCCACTTGCCGGCCCGCACCCGCTGCGACCTGGCGGGCGCCGCCGGCCGCGGCTCACCCGAGCAGGACCTCCTTGGCCTCGTTGAGCTTGGCGGCCAGGTAGTCCGAGCCGCCCCGATCCGGGTGCAGGCGCAACATCAGCCGCCGATGGGCCGCCAGCACCTCCTCCGGACCCGCTTGCGCCGTCAACCCCAGGACCGCCCGCGCCTCCTCGGGCACCATGCGGACCGCCGGCGGGACCGGCGGGTTGGCGGACTGCCGCGGCGGATGGGGAGGCCGCACCCGGTACTGGCGCTCGTGCTCCAGGTAGACCTCCAGCGCCTCGGCGGAGGCCAAGTCAGTCTGATTCCAGTGTTCCAGCAGGGTCTTAAGGTCCTCGGTGGAAACCTCATCCAACGCCCGCCACTGGTCGATCCCCTCCAGCAGTTCACCGCGGATCTGCCCGGAGAGCTGATCGATCACGAGGCGCACACCACGGGTCGCGACCCGCGACTCGTGAGGCCCCTGGTAGTTGCCTGGCCCTTTGAGCTCCCGCACCCACAGGGCGGTCGCGCCGGCCACCGCGCTCGGCATGACGATGAAGTTCACCACCGGCACCAGACTGAGGCCGGCGGTCGCCGCGCCGAAGCCCAGGGTCAGACCCCGCCGCTCCTTGAGGCGCCGACGCATGTCGCGGAATTTCAGTCCGCTGTTGCCCATGGGGTAGTCCAGGTACTGGAACGCCAGTACCCAGGCGGTATAGAGGAACCAGAGCACGGGCCCCGCCACCGGGACGAGCAGCAGGAACAGGAAGGGGATCGCCAGGGCCAGGGCGTAGAGCACCTTCTTGAGCTCGTCCCACAGGGTCGGGAGGAGTTCCCGCAGCAGCTGCGCCGCGCCCCCACCCTGCTCCAGAGAGCGACCGGTGAGCAGCAGCTCAACCTTTTCGGCAAGCAGGCCGTTGAAGGGGGCGGCCAGCAGGTTGGCCACCAGAGAGAAGGCGTAGACCACCAACACCAAGAGCAGCAGGCCGAAGAGCGGCCACAGGACCCAGTCCAGCCACTGGAGCCAACCCGGCACCCAGGCGTGCATGGAGGTCACGAACCCCTTGAACCAGGACACCCCGGCCCAGATCCCGACGGCGAAGACCAGGATGTTGATCAGCAACGGGAGGATGACATAGCGGCGCAGGCCGGGGCGGGTGATGAGCCGGATACCTTGGAGCAGGTAGCCGGCACCGGAGACGGGGTCGACGGACATGGATGAATTCGCGTGGTTGGTACCGGACCGACAGTATACCCCGCGTCCGCCGCGCCGGCCTCGAGCGGCGTGTAGGACCGGCCCCCAGGCCGCGACCGATGTAGCGAGGTACCCGAAACATCCGGTCGCTGCCGGCTTCTGCCGGTCCCAAACGCCCCTCAGACCGGCGGCAGCGTGATCACACCCGCGAGCCCGCAGTACCCGAACTGCTGGTGGATCGCATCGGGGTCGGGGAGCGGGGTGTCGGCGCTATAGCTGGCCCAGCGCCAGGCCATGCAGTGCCCGCCCTTGCACACAATGTGCTGCTGGGCGCCGGAGACCACGGGGCAAAAGAAGCGCTTGGCGTCTTCTTCTTTGACTAGCATGTGCAAGCTCCTGGTAAGGGCCGCGCGGCGCGCCTTGCGGGTCGGTGAACGCCGCGGCGGCACCTTGCAGCGCGGGTGAAAAATGCTTCAAGGTCAGGCTGGCGCAGCCGCTTCCTCGCCCTGGCGCTCAGTCAGCCGCCGATGCATGACGATATTGAGCATCCGCATGCTCGCCGCAATGGCGGCATACACCTGGTTGGCATGCACCCCTCGGGTCTTGATGTCGCCGTGGTCGGTCTCCCAGGTGATCGTACACTCGGTCAGGGCATCGCTGCGCCCACCCTTGGGGATGCGCACCTCGAAGTCCTTGAGCGGCGGCAGGCTAAACCCGGCCCGTTTCACCAAGCGCGCCAGGGCATTGTCGAAGGCCGCAAAGCCGCCGTTGCCGCTCCCCGCCGCACTGAGCACCTCCGCGCCCAGACGCAGCTTGATGCTGGCGATCGACTCCAGGTCCAGGCTGGAGGTGACGGTGCAGGCGATGAGCTCCGCGTGGTGGTAGTCCTTACTGTCGAGCACCTCGGCAATGATGAAGGGCAAGTCATCAATGGTGATGGTCTTCTTGGAATCGCCAAGCTCCACGATCCGCGCCAGCACCCGCCGCTGGTTCTCCTCCGACAGGCTGATATCCAGCCACTCCAGGTTCTTCGCCAACGAGGCCTTGCCGGCCAACTTGCCCAATGCATACTTGCGCCGCCGGGCGAAGCGCTCGGGCGAAAGTCGGGTGTGATAAAGACTGCCCTTGCGGTCCCCGTCGGCGTGGATGCCGGCGGTCTGGGTGAACACATCGGCCCCCACGATGGGGGCGTTGTCGCCGATGCGTTTACCGGAAAAATACTCCACCAGCTCGCTCACCCGGGCCAGATGGGTCTCATCGATCCCGATGGTAAAACCGAGCTGATCGCGCAGATTGACCGCCACCTCTGCCAGTGAGGCATTGCCGGCCCGTTCGCCCAGACAGTTGACCGTGCAGTGTACGGCCGCCGCACCCGCCTGGGCCGCGGCCAGCACATTGGCGGTCGCCAGGCCATAGTCGTTGTGGGGGTGGAAGTCGAACTTGACCCCGGGGAAACGCCCGATCATGTCGCCCATGGCGGCCGCGACCCGCTCCGGGGTCATCACCCCCAGGGTGTCCGGCAGCATGAAATGGCCGATCCCGCAGTCGGCCAGACGCTCCATCAGGCCATAGACATAATCCGGCTGGTCGCGATACCCGTTGGACCAGTCCTCCAGGTAGATATTGACCTTGAGGCCGCGGCTCAAGGCGATGGCAACGGTCTGGCGCACGTCCGCCGCGTGCTCGTCGAGCGTCTTGCCGAGCTGGCCCCGGCAATGCGTCTCGCTGCCCTTAGCCAGCAGGTTGAGCACCCGCCCGCCGGCGCGCGCGATCCACTCCACGCTCTGCCCGGCGTCAACAAACCCAAGCACCTCAACCCGCTCCGCCAACCCCCTTGAGGCCGCCCAGTCGACGATCTGGGCCAGCGCCTCCTGCTCCCCCGGCGAGACGCGCGCGGAGGCGACCTCAATGCGGTCCACCCGCACCAGGTCCAGCAGCACCTTGGCGATATTCACCTTCTCGTCAGGGGAGAAAGAGACCCCCTGGGTCTGCTCGCCGTCGCGCAGCGTCGTGTCCATGATCAGGACGGTACGAGGGGAGGTGGTCATGGAGAGTCTCTGCGTCTATCGAGGGCGGGGGCGGTCGGACTTACGCACGACCGCAGGTGCGTCGCGGGCCGCCCGCAGGCTCGCAATCCCCTGTTTTTGTGTACGAACCCGCTCGCGAGGGAGCGGCGCAATGGACTGCTATCATACCACCCTTGGCCGCGCCGCCACCGCGCTGTCAGCCCGACACAAGGACTGCGTCCGCGATCCTGCGCCGGGGCTATACTCAGCTGGCGCTTGCGCCTGCACGCCGCCTGCCAGCCCCTCGGCGAGCTTGGCGCCTTGGCGCGACAACTGCCCTTTCCAGGAGCAACGTGCAACCGACCACCCCCAACCAGAGCACCCACGCCGCCGCAGGGCGCACCGCGCGCCGGCTCGCGTCGGCCCTACTCACCTGGACGCTGGGCGCCGCCTGCTGCTGGCCGGTCGGCGCCGCCAGCCCCGTGGGCCAATGGGTCTGGTCCCGCCGCGACCTGCCGACCCTGGAGCAGGCGCGGCGGGTGCGCCCCGACGTGGCGGCGGCGGTCAACATCGCCGACCTGAGCTGGGACGGGCAGGTACGCACCCGGCTGCGCCTGCCACCGGGGCTCGCGGGACCACCGGCCATGCTCGTGGTGCGATTGGACAACTCCTTTCACCACGCCGTGCCGGAGCCGGCCGGGGCGCAATTGAACCAAGCCTTGGGACGCCTACTGGCCGCCGTCGACCCCGCCCTGGCGGCGCTGCCCGTGGAGTTGGACTACGATGCCCCGATCACACGGCTACCGGTCTACGCCGCCTGGCTGGATACCTTCCGGGCCGGGGCCTTGCAGGGCCGGGCGGTCTGGATCACCACCCTGCCGAGCCAGCTGCGGGACCCGGGGTTCGGCGCGCGCTTCGCCTCCCGGGTCGACGGGATCGTGCCCCAGGTGTTCGACACCGGTGAGCCCTGGACACCGCAGCGCGCCGCGTCCCTGGCCGCGGATCTGGCGCGGGCGGCCATCCCCTTCGCCCTGGGTCTGGGGGGGTTCGACCGTCCCGGGACCCGACATGCCGCCTGGCTCGCGGCGCTACCCACGCTGGCCGAGCTTCCAACTTACCGCGGGACCTGCGTCTTTCCCGCCGGATTCGACTGGTCCCCTTTGTTGAAGAGCATCCCATGAATAAACCACTGTCGCTGGCGGCCGGCCTACTGCTCGGGTGGGTCGGCAGCGCCTGGCCGTGCGGCGGCCCTGCCATCTTTGCGCCATCCCTACATCCGGCGGTCGCGACCCTGACCACCGACGAATGGGAGAACACCTATGTGGAGCCCTTCCGTTTCCTGGATCCCTTCCGGCTCGCCGGCCAGCACCAGGGGGCGCTGCTGGCCCGGATCGCCTATGAAGGGGTGGAAGCGCCCGCGGACGACCCGGTCGCGGCGGACCTGGAAGCCATGGAGCGGGCACTCGGTGCCGGCGATCGGGGAACGGCTCGAAGCGCGGCGCTGCGGGCCATCGACACCCTGCTGTCGCTGCCGGCACCGCTCGCGGTACCCGGGGCCGAGTCGCTACGCCGCGCGGTCGAATTCGTCGAGGTGGAACCGGCCCTGGGCGATACCCCGGCCGCACTAGCGGCAGCCGCGTTCCAAGAGAGGGCCGCGCACGGCGGCACGGCGCTCTTGGATGACGTATTGGCCATCCGCACGGCACCCTTCGAGGAGGCCGCCGCCACCCTGGCGCGTTTCCCGGACTCGCCGCGTCGCCCCTCGCTGGAACTGGCCGCGCTACGCAACCGCATGAGTGCGGAGATCGGCAACGGCTGGCCGGGCCAGATCCAGGGCACCGCCCAGGAAACCTGGACCGCGCTACTGGCGGCCCATGACGACTGGCTGGCCCGCCACCCGGACCACCCGCTGACGGATCTCAACAGACTGCAACGGCTGCGGGTACTGTATCTGCAAGGGGACGGCCCGGGCGCCTGGCGCCTGCTGTTTGAGCTCTATGGCAGGCGGCCGGCCCGCGCACTCTGGGAGATGCGCCATCTGCTGCGCAACGGCATGGCCCCGCAAGACTTGGACTTGGCCGGCGTGCCGGACCCGGTGCTGGCCACCGCCCTGTTGGGCCTGGTCCCGGCGCCCTCCCCTGCCCAGTGGGACGCACTCTGGCGACGCTCCGCGGACGCCATCCGGGAGGCGACCGCCGCACCCTGGGCCATCAACCTCCAGGAGCGGCTGCTGGTGGCCGCCGCGACGCGCCAGGACCCGAACCTGCCCGCCGAATTCCCGGCCGAGCCGGCCAAACCCAGCGAGCGCTGGGCGCAGTTGCGCACCCTGGCGCTGGGGCGGGCGGGGCGGCACCCAGAGGCCCTGCACCAAGCGGAGCTCTTGGATGCGACGAGTGATCACCGCTCCGCCGCCATCTTGGCCACCGCGCTGGTCGATGTCGGGCAGACCACGCGTGCCGCCATCCTGCCGGCCCTGGACGAGGACACCGCCCGCTTTCTGCTGCATGTGGCGGTCGATGACGCCAACCTGGCGGCCATCGCGCGCGCTGCCGGGCCACGGGCCGCGGTGGCGGCACAGGCACTGGCCGAACGGCGACTGGGTCAGGGTCACTGGGCCGCCGGCGCCCGCGTCCTGGACCGCGCCGACCCGCAGCGGGCCGCCCGCTGGCGGGAGGCGGGACGGCGGGCAGCGAACCGCACTCCGGCCGGACACTTGTCCCTCGCCAGCTGGCTATTGGAACGGCAGGGGGAACTGTTCCCGGCCTATGACACCGACATTTCCCGCGGTCTCAAAGGACTGCTGGGCACGGAACTCCCCCCGAAGCAGCGGCAGCGCCTGGCGGATTGGCTGCTGGGAAGCGGCGAGCGCCAGCGCGCCCTCGACGCCTATGGGGCCGCCCTGCGTGGCCTGGACCCGGGCCCGCAGGCTGCGGCGGCTTTGGCGGAGGCGGACCGCCTCTATAACATCCTGCTCAACTGGGACCATGCCGAGTCCGAGGATTACGCAAAACTCCTCGCCGCGAGCCCGGCCGCCCAACAGATCCGTGCCGCCGGCAAGGCGCTGCACGCCCGGCACGATACACCCTGATATAACCCCGCTGACATCATCATCGCTGCGGCCACAATCCACCCCCGGCCGCGACGGGTTGTCGCAGGGACCGGTGACCAGAATTCTGCATCAACGCCCATCCGCGGTCTTGCGCCCCGCCAGCCACTGCGTTTAGCCTCGTCTTCACTCACCACCGACAGGAGCGCGGGAACCATGACCGATGACCAAGGGCCGGGCTTCGCCACCCGCGCCATCCATGAGGGTTACGACCCCTTGGACCACGAAGGGGCGCTCAATCCACCCGTGTATCTCAACTCCACCTATGCCTTCCCGGACATCGCCGAGGGCCAGCGGCGGTTTCGCGGGGAGTCGCAAGGCTTTGTCTATTCCAGGGTCGGCAACCCGACGGTCGCCGTCCTGGAGGCGCGGCTGGCGAGCCTGGAGGGCGGCGAGGCGGGGCTCGCGACGGCCTCCGGGATGGGTGCCATCACCTCGACCCTGTGGACCCTGCTCGCGGCCGGCGACACCATCGTCGCGGACCAGACCCTTTACGGCTGCACCTTCGCCTATCTCGAGCATGGACTGACGCGCCTGGGAATCACGGTGCGCTTCGTCGACCTGACCCGGTCCGAGGAGTTGAGCGCGGCCCTGGATGACCGCACCCGCGTGGTCTTCTTCGAAACCCCCGCCAATCCCAACATGCGCCTGATCGACATCGCCGCAGTGAGTGCGATCGCCCGCCGCCACGGGGCCCTGACGATCGTCGACAACACCTATTGCACGCCTTATCTGCAACGCCCGCTGGAGTTGGGGGCGGATCTGGTGGTGCATTCAGCGACCAAGTACCTGGGTGGACATGGCGACCTGCTGGCCGGGGCGGTGGTGGGCGCGAGCGAGTTGATCCAGCAGATCCGCTTTTTCGGCATCAAGGAGATGACCGGTGCCTGCATCTGCCCCTTCGATGCCTATCTGGTCCTACGCGGACTCAAGACCCTGGAACTGCGCATGGAGCGCCACTGCAACTCGGCCCAGCGGCTCGCGGAGCTGCTCGCTGCGCACCCAGCGGTCGCGCAGGTCTGGTATCCCGGGCTCGACTCCTTCCCCCAGAATGCGCTGGCGCGCCGCCAGATGCGTCGCCCCGGGGGGATGATCGCCCTGGAACTGCGCGGCGGCTACGCGGCGGGGGTACGCTTCATGGACGCGCTGCGCCTGGTCACCCGGGCGGTGAGCCTGGGCGACTGCGAGACCCTGGCCCAGCATCCGGCCTCCATGACCCACGCCACCTATGCCCCGGAGGAGCGCGCCCGGCACGGGATCAGCGAAGGACTGGTGCGGCTGTCGGTCGGGCTGGAGACCTGTGCCGACCTGGCCGCCGATCTGCGCCAGGCCCTCGACGGGACCCCGGCTGAGCCTTGAGCGCCCCGATGCCGGACCCGACCGCAGCGCGGATACTGATCGTCGAGGACGAGCAGGCGATCGCCGATACGCTGATCTATGCCCTGGGCACCGACGGCTTCGTCACCGAACACTGTTTGCTGGGACGCGACGCGCTCGCCGCACTGCGCCGGGGGAACTTCGTCCTGATGATCCTGGACGTGGGCCTGCCGGACATGAACGGGTTTGACCTCTGCCGGGAACTGCGCCGGGAGAGCAATATCCCGGTCATTTTTCTCACCGCCCGCAATGACGAAATCGACCGCATCGTGGGCCTGGAGATCGGCGCCGACGACTATGTGGTCAAGCCATTCAGCCCACGCGAGGTCGCGGCCCGGGTACGCAGCGTGCTGCGGCGGGCACGCCCGGCCCCTACCCTACCCGATCGGCAACCTGACCCACCAACCGACCTGCCCCCCACCGCCCCGGGGTTCGCGATCGACGAGGACGCGCACTGTATCCGCTACTGCGGCCAGGCACTGGAGCTCACCCGCTATGAGCATTTACTGCTCAAGACCCTGGTGGAGTCCCCACGCCGGGTCTTCTCCCGCGAGCAGTTGATGCAGCGGGTCTGGACGGCCCCGGACCACAGCCTGGAGCGGACCGTCGACACCCATATCAAGACCCTGCGGGCAAAGCTGAAGGCGGTCGACCCGGCCGCCGACCCCATCGTCACCCACCGCGGGATCGGCTACAGCCTGCTGAGGCCGCGGTGAGAATCTCGCTCCAGGTCGCCCTGGGTTACTTCCTGATCGTCGGACTGGCCGCCTGGTTCATCCTCAATGTCTTTGTCGCCGAGATCAAACCCGGGGTGCGCGAGGCGATGGAGGACACCCTGGTGGATACGGCCAACCTCGTCGCAGAGTTGGTCGCCCCCGACCTGGCGGCGGCGGACGAGGCCAGGACCGGCGGCAAACCGCCCGTGAATGACCGCGTCGGCGCGGCCTTGGCGGCCTACACCAGGCGCACGGTGACGGCCGGCATCTGGAACATCGAAAAGCGCAGCCTGGACCATCGGGTCTATATCACCGACGCGGCCGGACGCGTGCTCTATGCCACCGATCCAACCCTGGTCGAGCAGGACTTTTCCCGATGGAACGATGTGTACCGCACCTTGCGCGGTGACTATGGGGCGCGGGCGACGCCGACCCAACCCGGCGTCGACGGGACCTCGGTGATGTATGTCGCCGCGCCCGTGGTCTGGGACGGCCGCACCATCGGCGTGGTGGCGGTCGGCAAGCCGAGCGCCTCGGTGGCCCCCTTCATCGCCCGCAGCGAGGCCAAAATCCGCGATCAGGGGCTGCTCCTGCTGCTGGTGTCCGGCCTCATCGGAGCACTGTTCACCTGGCACCTGACCCGCGCGATCGGCCGGATGAGCCGTTACGCCCGCGACGTGGCCGACGGACGGCGCAGCCCCCCGCCCCGCTCCAGCGCGCGCGAACTCGCCGACCTGGCGCAGGCCCTGACCGCCATGCGCGAGCGCCTGGAGGGCCGCCGCTATGTGGAGCGCTATGTCCACACCCTGACGCACGAACTGAAGGCCCCGCTGGCCGCCATCCGCGGGGCGGCGGAGCTGTTGGCCGAGGAGGACATGCCGGCACCGGAACGACGGCGTTTCCTCGCCAACATCCGCGGCCAGGAGGAGCGCCTGCGTTTGGTCGCGCAGCGGCTGTTGAATCTCGCGCGCGTGGAGCAGCAGGAGACCCTGCAGGAGTCGGCGCCGGTGGACCTGCGGCGCCTGGCGGAGGAATCGGTGGAGGCGCTCGCCGCCGGCGCCCGCACCCGCGCCGTGGAGATCACGATCGACGGACCTGCGCGCCTGATGGTGACCGGCGAGCCCTTCCTCCTGCGCCAGGCCGTGGGCAACCTGCTGGAGAACGCGCTGGCCTTCTCGCCGACGGGCGGTCGCATCGAACTGCACTTGGAAAACCGCCCGGGACGCGCCACGCTGAGGGTACGCGACCAGGGTCCCGGGGTGCCGGACTATGCCCTTGGACGGGTCTTCGAGCGCTTTTTCTCACTGCCGCGGCCCGACGGCACGGGCAAGAGCACCGGGCTGGGACTCAGCCTGGTACGCGAGGTCGCCGCACTCCACGGCGGTGAGGTCCGCCTCACCAACCACCCGGCGGGCGGGGCGATCGCCGTACTGGAACTGCCGCGGGGCTAACCCAACATGGGAACTTATCGCGAATCCCCGGATTGCTACAGAAGCCATCCTGACTGGTAACACATCGCAGCGTTAACAATGAAGACTCCGACTCAACTCTGTACTGAGGCATGGTTACTTGTAGGACTGACCGGCAGTGTCCCAGGTAAGCTGAAACTCGCCGCGGGGCGCTTATCGTTTATTGCAATGGGTAGCGGCACCTTATGGACAAAGGAACTGCGTAAGTTGGAGCAGGCCGTGGCCAGGCCAGGAATTGCCGAGCAGCTGGATCGCGGTGAGAATGCGTTAGTATTTGATCTTCCGCTATCGGACCTAACCGTCAATTTTCCTTGGTATTACTTTTCAGGCGGGATGAAAATCACGGCCGGCAAGAATAAGTACCGATTCAGCTTTGGTCAGCCGGCCAACACCACGCTGCCGGTGAATAGTGCCAATATCGCCAACGTGGCGCTCAGAGTTGGGGACCAATTGATGGAAATCGGCACCATGCGCGGAAGAGGCGCCGCATGGAAAGCCGCGCTATTGGGGACCAGCTGACGCAGATGCGCGGATTGGGACTGGATCATCACTGCGACCACCCGCGCTCCCGGCGCAAAGCGCCGGATACATGCGTGCCCCCTCTCGAGCGGTATCACGAGCGCAAGGTCGAGGCTTACCGTGAAAGTCGCGCCGGGAGCGCGCTCCACTTCTCCCTCCCC
>CAILVI010000449.1 GCA_903837595.1 uncultured Thiodictyon sp. | reverse complement strand
GGCCACCCGCTTGCCCGGGCGCGGGGTGCTCCAGTCGCCGTGCTCGGTGGCGAAGGCCAACCATCCTTCGCGGCTTTCCCGGCGCGGATTCCACTTGATGATGTAATGCACGGGGGCGGCCTGTGGGTGTTGCTCCTCATGGGCCATGAGCGTGGCGATGTTCTCGATGGCGTCGTTGCCGCTGTCCAGGCGCACCAACAGCGGTGCGGTGGTCAGTCCACGCGCCCGTTCCAGGACCCGCGCCAACAGTTCCGGAGTCCCCTTCTGGCTGTGCTGGCTGCCTTCGCGCAGTTCCAACTCCAGGCAGTAGCCCTCCTGCCCCAGATAAGCGGCCATGGGGGCGAAGCCATCTTCACCTTTGTAGGTCCGCGAGACACCCTCTTTCTTGGTCTTGGCGTTATTCATCGGGGTGACATCCGCATCCAGCGGCACCAGGCCATTGCCCAGTGGGGTGATCGGGGCTTGGCTGCGGCGCAGGAACTCAATGGCGGCGGCAATGACCGCATCCTTGAAGCCGGGCGCGTTGGCATCGAGGCGCTGGCGCAAGATGGCGGCGGACGGCGCCCGCTCCAGACCTAGGGCCTCCAGAAAAAAGGGGTCGGTACGAAAGGCGTCGATCGCCTCGAAGTCACTCTTGCCCAAACACAGCAGCGCGACATAGCTGGCGAGCATGTCACCATGCGGCATCGCATCGCTACGCAGCGCCGACACCGCGGCAGCTTCCGCGGCCAGGTTGGTGCGTTCGCGAATGGCGAGCCCCACCAGCCCCAAGCCCGCGTGGGACGTGAAATCCGCCGTCGATTTCGAAATGATCAGCCGCCGCATCGTGTCACCTACCGAGTGAGCCATAACGATGCACTATTTTAACTCCAGACTGCTGTTTTTTCGAGAGATCTATATCAATTTAGCCTATGCAGATCACTGATTCAGGTTCTCCAGCTAATGGAAAGAGATTGGGCGCCGCGCGTGCTTATCCCCGCTCGCCGACCAGTATGTCGAGCGCGAGGGTTGCCAGGTCATCTGTCAGCGGCTCGACCTGGATGTCCTGGGATTGAAAGAAGAGGGCGCAATATACCAGCTTAAGGCGCAACGGCCTCTCACGCCAAGGCAGTAGGTCGGGTTAGCGAAGCGTAACCCGACGCCCGGGCTCGCCGGGGATTCTGCCATCCTTAAGGATCGCGACCGTCGGACGCCAGCGAGTATGCTTCAGGGGGCATTGTTGCTATACGCTTTGCCGTCGAACCATATGAATTTATCGCTGCCGGATTGGTGGATTCCGACGCCATAGATGTTCAGTGACCATCCGTGCTGCTTGAAAAATACCGTGCGATAAGTCTTCATATCCCAATTGATCTTCACCGCGCAGTCGCGCACACGCAGCTCCCGGCCAACCGGCATTCTCGCAATAGCGTGAAATCTATCGCGATAGCCTTGGCACGCCTGCACAAAGGCACCGTTTGGCGTGGTCGATCCTCCCTGACACATCAAGACGGGGCGTGGGAGTCGCCTGGTGTTCGCTTGGCCGTCGGTCGGCACGGTGAGCGTGACCGTGGTTGTCGTCGGGGGATAGACGAGGTCTTGCATCGCCTCCAACACTTCTTCGTCACCGGACTTGCCGCCAAGAGTCACGATCCCGTACTCGACCGCGACAACCATCTCAGTCCCCTGCGAACTGACCACCGTGATCGCCTTGATATAGACGGCCGTGGTTGGTATGCCCAAGGAGTCCGCCAGGTCCTGTATGAACGACGCGCTAAAGTCGCTTGGGATTGTCGATGTCGTAGTGCCCATGAATGTAACTCCGATAACAGTGATAGTCGGTCAACAGCCAAACGCCGATCGGACAACAGGAGCCGATCGCGGAACGAGCCCGGGGACGGGCAGGGTGCGCCCGAGCGCGCAGCGGTCTTGTCCGCGGGGCGGACAAGCGAAGTGCCCGGGCCAGGCCGGGCGGGCCTGGAGACAGGGATCGGCGCGGCGAGACAGAGGAAACACTAGGCCGCCTCTCCTTCACACAGGAAGAGATTCGGTGCGGTGCGCGCATATCCCCGCTCCCCGACCAGCACGTCGAGCGCCAGGGTCGCCACATCGTCCGCCAGCGGCTCGACCTGGATCGCTTTTGACTGGAAAAAGAGCTTGGTATAACCATGGCATTGGTCGCAGGTCTCGGCGGCGACTGCCGGGTGTGCGTCCTCCAGGCTCAGATAGTCGACCACTGAACCCGCGGCGCACAGGGTGCAGCGCGCCCGAACGGTATTCCAGCGGCAGCCACACAGGCAGCACTCCTGATAGCGCAGTCCGGCCAGGCCCCCGCCGGCCAGCAGGATGCTGCCAAGTGCCGCGCTACCGCAGTGCGGGCAGGTCCCGGCGTTGGCATCTGCGGCGGTGCCGACTGCCTGCGACCGGCGGGCGTCAGCGGTCCATGCCACCTGCATCGCCGCGGCGGTCAATACGTCTTCGTAGTCGCGACCGGTGCCGATGGTTGCGGCCTGTGCGAGCAGCAGGTTGCGTTCGATATGGGAGGCCAGATCGGATGGCGCGAGTTCCCACCGGGGGCCGACACCCGCGCAGCGGTCGGTCGGCAGGGCTGAAATCAGGGTCCAACGGATGGCCGCAATGCGTCCCAGCAGGGCCGCCGAACCCATGGCCGTCGTGGCGCCGATGTCGTTGTGCGGCACCGAGCCTTCTTGTTCGAACGCGCGGTGCTGAGCCGTGCATAACGCGGCGAGCCAGTCCAGCCAGGGACCCAGCGCCTGTGCGGGTGCCAATTGGCGCAGACGGTCGGCCCGGCGGGCGAACAGGTCCGGCGCCGGTGTCAGCAGGGTCGGCGGGGCGCTTGGGGTGTGAATCGTCGGTGTGGCGGTCATCGGTAACCGGGCGGCTGAACGTGGGGACTCACATGATCGCATAGGGGGCGAGGGCCGGCGTCGGGACCCCATCGAGTCGTTCGGCGTGGCTGTAGGCGACCCGCGCCCCGGTGCGGGCGAAGCCGACCAGCAACATGCCGGTGGCCTCTGCCTGTTGAATGGCAAAGACGGTGGGTGCGGAGAGCGCGACCAGGGCAGTAATACCGGCGTGGGCTGCCTTCTGCACCATTTCATAGGAGGCGCGGCTGGTGATCAGGGCAAAGCCCCCGTTCGTCTGCTCCCCGGTGCGGGCGAGGGCACCTACCAGTTTGTCGAGCGCATTGTGTCGGCCGACGTCCTCTCGCACGCAGCGGATTTGGGCCTCTGGATCGACCCAGGCGGCACCGTGACTGGCGCCGGTGCGCTCATAGAGTGGCTGCCAGTGCGGTAGTTGGTGCAAGGCGTGGTCGATCGCGGCGACGCTCACGCGCGTGGCGCGGGTCGCGCAGGGTGCCGCCGGGGTGGCGTGAGTCGCAAAGGTGGCGAGGCTATCCAGACCGCACAGCCCGCAGCCGGTGCGCCCGGCGAGGTTGCGCTTGCGTTGCTTGAGGGCCGCGAAGTGGCGGGCGGCGATCACCATGTCGATGACCACTCCCTGAGCGCCAGCGCGAATTTCCAGTTCGTGGACATCCCGCGCCTGCTCGACGATGCCTTCGCCGAGGCTGAATCCGAGGGCGAAGTCCTCCAGGTCAGCGGGCGATGCCATCATCACGGCGTGCGAGATCCGATTGTAGACCAGCGCCACCGGCACTTCCTCGATGACCTCATCGTATTCGCGGGTCGCGGTGCAGTTGTGACTTCGCACGACCTCGCGCCAGGCGCAGGCAGTTGGCCGGCCGAGTTCATCCCGCGGCACCGGCGCGCCGGGTTCCCATTTTGATTTGCGCATCAGCAGTCTCCGGGAGCCCACGGGGCGTTGATCTTCGGGCCGCTCAGCACTGGTCCCTCCGCAACCGGAGGTCGAGGCTTTAGCCGGTGGCGGTTGCCGACGTAGCGAAGGACAATCGATGGCGCCTGCACGCCGGACCGGCTAAAGCCTCGACCTCCTGTGGCCGGAGCGAGGCTCAAGGCCGGCAGCGGCGCCACCAAGCCCAACTATTTTCCGGTGACTTGCCGGTACCAGCCGCGATGGTGTTGCTTGGCCCAGCCACGGGTCACGGTGCCATACCACATGGCCCGTACCGTGCCCTTGACCCAGATGGCGGCATAGATGTGCACCATGATCAGACCGATCATCAAGGCACCGACCGCGGCATGCACCACGGCACCCAGACGCACCGCGGTGATCTCGAAGCCAAACCAGGCGCGCCAGATGGCTATCCCGGACACCGCCATCAAGAGCATGCAGAGGGCGAGCAGCCAGAAGAGTGCCTTCTGGCCGCCGTTGTATTTGCCCTGCTCGGGCATGTCGTGGTCGTTGCCGTCCACCATGGTCTTGACCTTGGAGAGCCACGCCCAGTCCATCGCCCGCATCACATTGAGCCGCCAAAAACGCACGAAGATTATCAGGAACGCGAGCGCCATCACTACCCCGACGTAGGGGTGCAGGATGCGCGTCCAGACCGGACCGCCGAACAGTTGGGTCAGCGGGAAGAAGGCCGGATGGAAAAAGGCCAGTCCGGAGAGTGCCAGCAGGATGAAGCTGATGCCCACCACCCAGTGGTTGGCCCGCTCGGACGCCGTATAGCGATTGAGGTCTTGCGGGTCGCGGATCATTTCACTGACTCCTCTTCTTCACGTTTGACTTCGTCCTCGGTCTCCTTTGAGACCTCGTTCGGACCCTTGGTGACATAGTGCAACAGCCCGCCCAGCGTGATGCCAGCCAGCGTGAGTACAGCGAGCGGCTTGGCGATGCCCTTCCAGACCGACACCAGCGGATCGACCCCCGGGTCATTGGGCAGGTTGCTATAGAGTTGCGGGCGATCGGCGTGGTGCAGTACATACATCACATGGGTGCCGCCGACGCCTGGCGGATCATAGAGCCCGGCATTGCTGAAGCCACGCTGGTGCAGGTTGGCGACCCGCTGCGCGGCGACCTCCTGCATGTCCTCCTTGCTGCCGAACTGGATGGCGCCAGTCGGGCAGGTCTTGGCGCATGCCGGCTCCTGGCCGACCGCGATACGGTCGGAACACAGGGTGCACTTGTAGGCCTTACCGTCCTCTTGGGAGAGGCGCGGGATGTTGAACGGGCAGCCGGTGACGCAATAGCCGCAGCCGATGCATTGCTCCTGGTGGAAGTCCACGATGCCATTCTTGAACTGGACGATGGCGCCGGGCGCGGGGCAGGACTTCAAGCATCCCGGGTCTGAACAGTGCATGCAGCCGTCCTTGCGGATCAGCCACTGCAGCCGGCCCGCTTCCTCCACCTCGGCGTAGCGCATCACCGTCCACGCCTGCGGTGAGAGGTCCAGCGGGTTGTCATAGACGCCTACGTTGTGGCCCACCTCGGCGCGGATGTCATTCCATTCGGAGCAGGCCACCTGGCAGGCCTTGCAGCCGATACAGGTGGTCACGTCGATCAGCTTGGCGACTTCCAACGGCATGCGCGCGCCGGGGGCGGGCGTGGTGGTGGCGGAACGGCGTGCGATGTCGAGCGATTGCAGTGCCATGGCTCACACCTCCACGATCTTTTCGAGATTGACAAGGAACGCCTTGTATTCCGGCGTCTGCGTATTGCATTCACCCACGGCCGGCGGCAGTACATTGGTCAGAAAGCCCTTGCGGGCAACGCTCTCCCAACCCCAATGTAACGGGATGCCGATCTGATGCACGGTCTGCTGGTTGACCGTCAGGACCTTCATGCGCTTGGTGACAACCGCCTTGGCCCGGATGAAGCCGCGTTTGGAACTGATCTTGACCCAGTCGCCCGCGCGAATGCCTTTCTCTGCGGCCAGTGGTTCGCTGATCTCGACGAATTGTTCCGGTTGGGCGATGGCGTTGAGGAGCACGCCCTTGGTCCAGAATTGGAAGTGTTCAGTTAGACGATAGGTGGTGCCGACATAGGGGAAGTCCTTGTGGGTACCGAGCCGCTCCTTGTCACCCGGGAAGATGCGCACCGCCGGGCTGGTGATGACGCCCGGGTGCAGCGGATTGGTGCCGAGCGGCGACTCCATCGGCTCATAGTGTTCCGGAAAGGGGCCATCGACCAGCTTGTCCACGGCGAACAGGCGCCCGACGCCTTCAGCCGTCATGATTAAGGGGCCCATGCCGCTGTCGGGTCCGGCGTCGGCCTTGAAGTCCGGTACATCGCCGCCGACCCAGCGCTCGCCGTTCCAGCCGATCACCTTACGCTCGGGGTCCCAGGGCTTGCCGGCCGGATCGCAGGAGGCGCGGTTGTAGAGCAGGCGCCGGTTGGCCGGCCAGGCCCAGGCCCAGCCGGGGGTGTTGCCCAGGCCCGAGTCGGTGTTGTCGCGGCGGGCCATCTGGTTGCCGGCCTGGGGCCAACTGCCGGCGTAGATCCAGGCGGCACAGAGGGTGGAGCCGTCATCCTGGAGCGTGGCGAAACCGGGCAATTGTTCGCCCTTCTTTACCAGGACCTTGGTCTTGTCCTGAGGATCGGGAATGTCCGCCAAGGCCCGGCCGTTCATTTCTTTGGCCAGTTCTTCGGCCGCGGGGAAGCGCGGGTTCCGATAAGGCCAGGCCAGATTAAGGATAGGCTCGGGGACGCTGCCACCCTCACTCTTGTAGAGATTGCGCAGGGTGACGAATAGCTCGCCCAGGATCTCGGCGTCGGCCTTGCCCTCGCCCGGCGGCTCGGCACCCTTCCAATGCCATTGCACCCAGCGCCCGGAGCTGACGATGGAGCCGTCTTCCTCGGCAAAGCAGGTCGAGGGCAGGCGAAAGACCTCGGTGCCGATTCGCGTCGGCTCCACGTTGTTTGATTCGCCCTGGTTCTGCCAGAAGCTGGCCGTCTCGGTGGTCAGCGGATCGATCACTACCAGATACTTGAGCTTCGAAAAGGCCTCCACCACCCGGTTGGTATCCGGAAACGAGGCCACCGGATTGAAGCCCTGCACGATGAGGCCATTCATCTTGCCCTGCTGCATCAGCTCGGTCAGTTGCAGGGTGTCATACGGCTTGTCCCATTTCGGCAACCAGTCGTAACCCCAATTGTTGTCCTTGGTAGCCTGGTCGCCCCAGAACCACTTGAGCAGGCTGACGAAGAATTTCGGGGTATTCGACCAGTAGTTCAGCTGGTTGGCACTCAGTGCCTTCGGTGTCTGTTTGGTGAGATAGTCAGCCAGTGTCGGGTGGTTCTTCTCGTTGGGCAGTGGCATATAGCCGGGCAGCCCGGTGGAGAGCAGGCCGAGGTCGGAAAAGCCCTGCACATTGGCGTGGCCGCGCAGCGCATTGACGCCACCGCCGGGCATACCGATATTGCCCAGCATCAGCTGGATGATCGCCATGGTGCGAATATTCTGGGCGCCCACCGTGTGTTGGGTCCAGCCCAGGGCATAGAGGATGGTGGCCACCTTGGCCGGGGCCGCGGTCTCGCCGAGCCATTCGCAGACCTTGAGGAAGTCCGCCTGCGGGCTGCCGGTGAGATTGGTCACCACCTCCGGCGTATAGCGCGCGTAATGTGCCTTCAGCAGGTTCCATACGCAGCGCGGGTCTTGTAGCGTAGGATCGGTCTTGAGGTGGCCGTCGGCATCGAGTTCGTAGTTCCAACTGGCGCGGTCATAACGCCCCTTGGCCTGGTCGAAGCCCGAGAACAGGCCTTCATCAAAGCCATAGCTTGCGCCGACGATGGCGCTGGCATTGGTGTAGGCCTTCACATAGTCCCACTGGACCTTGTCGTTGGCGATCAACCAATTGATCACCCCGCCGAGGAAGACAATGTCCGAGCCGGCGCGAATCGGTACATACCGGTCAGCGACGGCCGCCGTGCGGTTAAAGCGCGGATCGACGACGACCAGTTTGGCGCCGCGCTGCTTCATCGCCTCGATGGCCCAGCGGAAGCCCACCGGATGGGCCTCGGCCGCGTTGCCCCCCATCACCAGGATGACATCGGCGTTCTTGATGTCCACCCAGTGGTTGGTCATGGCGCCACGGCCAAAGGAGGCGGCCAGGGCCGAGACCGTCGGGGCGTGGCAGATGCGGGCCTGGGTGTCGGTGGCGATGATGCCCAGCGAGCGGATGAATTTTTGAGTCAGGATGCCGGTTTCGTTGGAGGCCGCCGAGCAGGTCAGCATGCCGGTGGTCACCCAGCGGTTGACCGGCACGCCATCGGCGCTCTTGGCGACGATATTGGCGTCGCGGTCGGCCTTCATATGTTTGGCGATGCGCTCAATCGCCTCATGCCAGGAAATCCGCTGCCATTCATTACTGCCGGGCGCGCGCACCTGCGGGTATTTCAGGCGGTTCGGGCTATGGATGAAATCCAAGAGCCCAGCACCCTTGGGACAGAGCGCGCCGCGGCTCACCGGATGGTCCGGGTCGCCCTCAATGTGGATGATATCGGAATGCGCATTCTTGGCGCCGTCGCCCAGACTGAACAACAGCAGGCCGCAGCCGACCGAGCAGTAGGTGCAGTTGTTGCGTATCTCCCGGGCACCCGTCAGCTTGTACTGTCGCACCTCGGCCTGGGCCGCGGTGGGCGAGAGGCCGACCGCCACCAGGCCGGAATAGCCCAATCCCGCCGCCGAGATCTTGAAGAACTGCCGTCGTGAGACTCGCATCAACGCCCCCCTCGTTTATGTTTTACATGCGAAAATATCCGCGGTGCAGAGTCGGGAGACTCTAGCACCAAGCGTACTAAGGCCAGGGAAGGCTTGATATTAATCCTTCAGAAGACTACGGGCAAGCCCGGCAGGATGGTCTGAACACCAGCCAGGCGCTCCCCTGGGCAAAACGCCGCTGCAGACCCCGTGATGTTGGGGATTCAGGCATCGCGACGCATCACGAAGGTGGCACAGCGGATGCCGCCATCGAAGCGTGAGACCGAGGCAAATGGTATGGGAATCACCTCGAGGCTGCGTTTGGCCAGTTCCTCGGCGATGCGCGGCAGCTGCGCGGGTACGAGAATGGTCTGGGGATCGATCATCACCAGGCAGGGGCCGGTGGCCTTGGCCTCTTCGAGGGTGATGTCGATCAGGTCCCAGGTCCTCAGTGGCTTGGGAATCCCGTTGAGCAGCGACGGGCGGTAAATGAGTGCGCACTCCGGGCCCACGGCACCGAGGGCGCCCAACAGGTGGATTGGCGCGTCCCTGGTGATAGGCACCCCGGTGACCCGGTAGCCGTCATCGTAGAGATAACGCCCGAGCCATTCGACGCCGGCGGCGCTGCTGCTGCGTTCCTCATCGATGCCGACCAGGATGTCCTTGGTGTCATTCCCGCAAATAAATATGTCGCCACCCTCCAGGCGGGGTCCGGCACCGCCGCCGCCGATCAACGGGGCGCTCATGGGGCAGGCGGCCACCCGTGCGTCCGCATCGGCCGCAATCAGGGGCGCGATGAGTTCGCGTAATGGAAAGACCTCTTTGTTCCGCACCGGCTGGCGGAATTGGCATTCGATGGCATGCCGGCCGATAATCCAAATCGGGTCCGCCGGATAGAGCTGATAGGCACCGCGCTGCAGCGAAGACAGAAAATCGCGCTCAGCGTCAGTATACGGTCGGGGCCGGTGGACGATGACGCCGAGGCGTCGGTAGGTTTCTGCAAGATGGTCGAGCTCGGCCTGCACCGCCTGGAGGATCGTTTCAAACCCTTCAACGTCCAGCAGCGGCTTGCCTTCATGCGCGCGGGTCAATGCCTGGATCTCGGGCGGGTAGGCGGGGCTGAAACTCGGCACCACGATCCCGTCGGTGGTTCCGACGGCGACCTCACGCAGCCGACCATATTCGTTCCATACCCCAAATCGTGTTGCCATCACTCATTCTCAAACTAAGGCGACTGTAGGGCTGATGTTAATCATTCAGAAGACGACGGGCAAGGGCAGTCTTGGGGGCCCGCCGGCGTCCTGGCTCCCTGCGGCAGGAGCGATGCTTTGGTCCGCCGGGTCAGGGTCGGAGGCAGGCGCTGCGCCGCGGATCGGGCTAAACTCACGGCCATCGCATTCCACACCCGTCGCCCCCGAACATGCCCCGTCGCATCCTGCCCATCGGTATCCAGATCTTTCGCGAGATCCGCGAAACCGACTGCTACTATGTCGACAAGACCAGTTTTGCCCTGAGGTTGATCGAGCAGGGCAAGTATTATTTCCTGTCCCGCCCGTGGCGGTTCGGCAAGTCGCTGTTTCTGGATACGCTCGGGGAACTGTTCAGCGGCAGCGAGGCGCTGTTTCGCGGGCTCTTCGTACACGAACGCTGGGACTGGGGGCGGCGCTATCCGGTGGTCCGGCTGAGCTTCGCGGATGGCCTGCTGCGCAACCGGGTCGAACTGGATGAGAAGATCCGCGAGCTGCTGGCCGACAACGAGGTGCGGCTCGGTGTTGCGAGTCCCCACCGCAGCATCTCGGGGCGCTTCCACGGCCTGATCAGCGCGGCGCACGCCCAGGCCGGCGAGCGCGTGGTGGTGCTGGTGGACGAATACGACAAGCCCATCCTCGACAACCTGACCGACCCGGCCGCCGCCCGCGAACTGCGCGACGGCTTGCGCAACCTCTACTCGGTGATCAAGGGTGCCGACGCCGACATCCGCTTCGCCTTTCTGACCGGGGTGAGCAAGTTCAGCAAGGTCAGCCTCTTCTCGGGGCTCAACAACCTCAACGACATCACGATCGATGCCAAGTATTCGGCCATCTGCGGCTATACCGAGGCGGACCTCGACCAGGTCTTCGCCCCCGAACTTGTGGATCTTGATCGTGACGAGGTCCGTACCTGGTACAACGGCTACAACTGGACCGGCGAGTCGGTCTACAACCCGTTCGACCTCTTGCTGCTGTTCCAGAAGCGCCAGTTCCGCGCCTGGTGGTTTGAGTCCGCCACGCCGACCTTCCTGATCGATGTCCTGACCCAACGCCAGGTCTGGCTCCCTGCCTTGGGCCAATTGGAGACCGACTCAGCCCTGCTCTCGGCCTTCGATGTCGAGCGCATGACCACCGAGGCGTTGCTCTTTCAGACCGGCTATCTGACCATCGACCTGGAGGAGCAGATCAGCGGGGCCTGGTTCTATCGGCTGCGCTATCCGAACCGTGAGGTCTGCCAAAGCCTCAACACCGCGCTGTTGGAGGCCTGGACCCCGGCCAGTGCCACCGACGGCGGCCAGCGCAGGTCGCTGTACCGGTTGCTTGAGGCCAACGACTTCGCCGGCCTGGCCCAGCACTTCACCGCCTTCTTCGCCGGCATCCCCACCGACTGGTACCGCAACAACCCGATCGCGCAATACGAGGGCTATTACGCCAGCGTCTTCTATGCCTGCTTCGCCTCACTGGGCCTGGACCTGACCCCGGAAGCCAGCAGCAACGCCGGGCGACTGGACCTGGCCCTGCGCTTCAACGGCCAGGTTTATCTCTTCGAATTCAAGGTGGTCGAACTGGCCCCCGAAGGCCGGGCGCTCCAGCAGATCAAGGACCGCGGCTACGCCGACCCCTATAGGGCGAGCGGCTGCCCGATCCATCTGATCGGTGTCGAATTCAGCCGCGAGCGGCGCACGGTGGTTGGGTTTGAGGTTGAGCGCTTGTGACCGTGCCTCCCGGTGGCCGACGCTCGGTCCCGTGGTGACGTTGTCCGCGCAACTGTCCTCCGCGACCTTCTGGCCTCGCCTGTCTGGCGCGCTGGTGATAGGCGGCAGGGGGCTCGGGAGGATGCGGCTGACTCTCGACTGCACTGCCCCGAAACCTGACTTGGTAAGTCTCCGTCCTCCCGGCGGTTGAGGAACTAACCACGGGCTGCGGTATGGATACCCCCGGGGAAGAATTCCCGGTATGCTATGTGCCCATATCGGAAGCACGGATCGGGTGCGAAATTTGAGGATCTGGAGGCAGATGCACGATGGCGCAGTTACGGGACCTACCTGGCTTCGGGACCTTTGTCGACGGCCTGAGTTGGGCCATCGGGAACTTCAACAGCCCGGACCGGGCCTACCTTATCGCCATCGCCATCCTCGCGGCGGCCATGGTGTGCTGGGTCTGGCTGCACTTTCTGGGCCATCGCCGCTGGGTGCGGCCTATCCGACGACTGTCTGCTGAGCTGAGGAAGCTGCGCGGCAGCAACTCGGACGCGACCGCCCGCCTGGTTCAGGCGGGCGAGCTCTTCGAGCAGGCACCGGCGCTTGCGCCACTCTGGCGCGACTATCGCAAGCACCTTCAACCCAACCCCCAGGCGGAGGGTTACCTGAACCTGGTCGACCCGCGCCTCTGGTTCTCAGTCGAATCTCTGCCTCCCCGCGGTTATGAGCAGTGGTGCGCCACCTGGTCCGGCGTCTTTCTCACCGTCGGGTTGCTCTTCACCTTCATCGGCCTATCGGCCGCGCTACTCGAGGTTGGCGGGATTGCCGGGGCGGACTCTGCGGCGATGAAAGGCGCCATCAACCGCATCCTCGGTGTCAGCTCCGCCAAGTTCATCACGTCTATCGCCGGTCTTGTCGCCTACATCGGTTTCAGCCTTGTCACCCGTCGCTATCAGTCCAGCCAGCAAGCTGCGGCCCGTGATTTGGCCGATGCGGTGCAGCATTTCAGCCTGCCGTTGACCCCTGAACTGCTCTTGTACGAACAAAACGACATCGCTCGCAGGCAACTCACGCACATGGAACACTTGACCGATGATCTGGCGGTCGCGATTGACGTGAAGATGGAACAGCGCCTGAAGGCACTCGCTGCTGACTTTGGTCAGCATCTTGGGACGATACAACATGACTTGCCCGGTGCTACCGCGAAGCCCATCGTCGATGCTATACAAAACATGAGCCAGACCGTCGCTCAAGAGTTTTCAAAGCAAGTTCAGCAGACAGCCGGAAGTGAGGTTAACACGGTTGCCGAACGGTTTACTGCTGTCGCCACGGAACTGGCAAGGATCAAGGATGGGATGGGTGGTGCCGGAGAGGCATTTGGGAAAGACATACGGGATGCCGCGATTGATTTGCGCGATGCGGCAGGAAAGATGGGGCAAGGTATCGATTCCCGCTCAAAGGAGTTGGCTGAGAGGATCAGCCAGTTTGGCGGGAAACTAGACAGTATCACGTCCACCTTGGGGCAGGTCCCGGCCAGCATCGATCAGGCCCTCAACACGACCCTGGATAAGCTAACCGACGCGGTCGGTACTCTGGTAAACCGGCTGACCGAAGGAGGCGAAAGCGGTGCTTCGGCGTTGAGTGCTGGCGGTGAGGAGGCCGGGAACAGGCTGAAGGCTTCCGCCGCTCAAGCGGGAATAGACTTGAAAGAAAGGATCGATGAGGTGAGTGGCAAGCTCGACGGCATCGCGGGTGCCTTAAGTCAGGTTCCAACCAACATCAGCGGCGCTCTCAACGAGACCATGAGCAAGCTCACCGCTGCCATCGACGTTTTGGTGAGCCGGCTCACCGCGGGAGGCCAAAGCAGCGCATCGGCCTTGTCTGCCGGTGGGGAAGAGGCTGGGAACAGGCTCAAGGTGTCCGCCGGTCAAGCTGGCCAGGACCTGCAGGAACGTATCGGCGCGGTGAGCGGGAAGCTTGACGGCATTGCCGGTGCCTTGGGGCAGGTTCCAGGCGACATCAGCCTCGCGCTGAGCGGAACACTTGCGAAACTGACTGAGGCTGTTGGCGAATTGACTTCCCGGTTGGCACAGGGAGGGCGCGACGGCGGGGATGCCCTACGCGACGGCGGGCAACGCGCCGGTGAAGGTATCGAGAATGCGGTTGGTCGGGCTGGCAACGAGTTCGATCGATTGGTCACACAGGCCACAGGAAAACTGGTCGAGCAATTTGCCGCGGCACAGGCAGGACTTCAATCGGCCATTCAAGACCTCGCGAGCCGCTTGCAGACCGTGGAGTCCAGCCTCAAGATGCTGCCCGGTGCGGTCGCCGCACAGGTCCAGAACCTCGACGCGGCGGGGCAGACCTTTAAGGTCGCGGGGCAAACTGTTACCGGGGCGAGTAATGCCTTACAGCAGGCGGCGCAGCCCCTGTTACAGACCGCTACCAGCATTCGCGAAAGTATGGATCAGATCAGGCAGGGCGTGGTTGATGCTGCTGCCATTCACCAGCAAGCAGCCCAATCCAGTCAAGCCGCGTTGGACGGACTCAAGAGGGCGGCAGATGCGGCAGAGTACACCTTCAAGACTCATGAAGATCGGTTCGGCAAAGCCGATGTGGAGTTGGCGAAGGCCCTGGGGACTTTACGGACTGGAGTGGAGCAGGTCGCCAAGGCGACGCAGGAGGTCTTTTCCGACTATGATAAACATATTACCCAGGCGGTCAATAGCTTGAGTGTCGTGGTGACTGATGTTGCAGAAGTAGCAGAAGGATTGAGTGACTCGCTTCAACAAATGGCGGATGCGCGGCAGCCGCCGCGTCGCTCGTCCTAGATCGCGGTTCAGCCAGCATGTTTCGACGCTTAGTATCGACTAGTCAGACTGAGGAAGAGCGAACAGACTTATTCGGTCCGGTGGCCGACCTCATGGTCGGGGTGATCTTTATATTTATTATCTTGCTAATCGGTCTTGCATTGCATCTGCAACCCGAAGATGTCCAGCGCTTGCGCGATCGTAATGCCCAACTTGAGGCGGAGAACAGCCGCTTGCAGGCGTTTGCCCGCTATGTGCGGGACCAACAGATGAATGCGCTGTTCGCGCGGATCGCCGCAGCCAACGAGACCCGCGCACAGATGCTGGCGGATATGCGCAGCCGCCTGCATGTCTTGGGTATCGAAGTCATGATTGATCCTACCAACGGGACCCTGAAGTTGCCGGCCGGCGGCCTATTCCTGGCGGGGCAGGCGGAGCCGACCCCCCAAGGCAGGGAGACGATCCGTAAGCTCGGCGAGGTCCTGACAGCAACATTACCCTGCTATACCCGTGTTCGCAGTTCAGATCATCCTCCGGCCGGATGCCCGGAAATCAATATCTACAGTACCTTGAGTTCTGCCTATATCGAGGGTCATACCGACGTCGTTCCATTCGTCGGGCCTACCGGTCGGTTTCGTGATAATTGGGACCTGTCAGCGGGTCGTGCAATTGAGACCTTCAAACTTCTCCGAGAGACTGATCCGCTCCTGCGTGATTTACGAAATCAGGATGGCGACGTTCTGCTCGGTGTCAGCGGTTATGCCGAAACCCGCCCTGCTGTCCACGCGGAGGATCGTATGAAAGAAGCGGTGCGTGACTTGGACCGGCGGATTGAGATTCGATTGACCATGACCGCCAACGAAGCCGCGGTGCGACAGGCTTTAGAGGAACTGAATCGGCAATTGGAGGTGGTCAATGACCTTATCCGATGACTCCATGCTGGTCGGACGGGGTAAGTTGATGACCGAATTAGGCCGAAATTGGACCGCAGTACGGTTTGTACGGCCCGCCAGGCTTGCAATTGGGCCAGTTGCTGAGGAGTTAGAGCGGCGTTTCGGGGGTATACCGAGGGAGCCGCGGCCGTTTCAAAATGTACTGGATATAACCGAGAGGCTGCTGATTTCAGGACGGGGCGATATATCCGGGTTGACCCGTTTTCAGCTCAAGGCAGTGCCCTACATCCTCTGGACATCCCAGGAGGCTTGGTCGGAAGATAAGCGATTGGTAGGAGACTACCTGGCGTGGGCGGATCTGAAATGGCCTAGCGCGCCGCGGCGACTTTGGGGTCATTATCTGTTGAATATGAATCCAGACTCGATCGCCACACAGCGTATCGCCCATTGGCTGGATGCTCGAGCCAACAGACTTACGCCGGTCATAGAATCATTTTCGAGGAAATGGAATCTATTCCAGCCAGAGCAGGCCATTGCCATAATGGCAGGATCATTTCTCGAAGATGCTTGCCTCATCGATGAGATTACTGATCTGCGGTTTGAGCGTGAGAGACTGCTGAAATCCGCTTGCCTCTTGAGTGTTTTCAAGGCCCTCGGCCAACAACTCTGCAATCATCTGCGTCCGTCCAAAGTTCCTGCGACTCTAAAGCAACTTATCGCCCCGTTGGGCAAGAGTCCGATCCACCAAATGCAAGGTTACGGCGGCTTGGGCCAGGCGGCGCAAGAGTCACTGGTGGAGGGGTTGGTGATCTGGGCGGATCGACAAGGTGGCTCCACCATTGATCAGACCCTGGATCTGCTGCACACCCTCATTGGTGACCCACGGCTGCCTGGAGTAAGGCCGCGTTGGGATGGAATCGCCCCGCGAGTTCGCGAGACAGTCGAACGATGGTTGACGGTCCGCGCCGTGAATGATTTTTTCCGGGTCATACGACAATCTCCGACGGATCGCCCCGATATGGTAGAACAGCGGGAACAGTTCTGGCGTAGTTACCAGAATTCATTTAGTCGCGCTTGGCTGATCACAGCCGAAGATGGAAAGGCGATTGCGCAAACGCTTCTGGATGGGTCTTTCGGTACGTTCGAGAAGGATAGCAACGTCAAGAAAGATCATCTGGGTCTTATGCTTCAAATCGGGAATTATGTGATCTTTGAAATGAACAAGAGCGGAGTGACTCTGTTTTGGCCGGCTGGGGATAAGCAAATGCCAAAGATACCAGATTTTTTCTTGCCCCGTTATTCTCGTTCTCGGATGCTCAATGCCTGTCCTCTAGGGGCAGACGCCGGGGGTGAGCGATTCCGTATGTCTCATACAGATAGCTGGCCAAGAAAGTATGAGAATATCATTCTCCGTCGGACGAACATATCGCCAATCAGACGTACATGATCGAATCGTCGCGGTCAGGGGTTATGCGAGAAACACAGTCCTGTCGAGAGGTGCAAGATGACCATGGTAGATCGAATACGGATTCACACTGAACGTCTGCCGCAAGATATGCAGCGCGAGGTGCTTGATTTCGTTGAGTCCCTAGAGGCCCGGCGGGGCCGGCTACTGCCTGTTGCTAGCCAGCGAGACGGGGTACGCTCCTGTCTCGATCTGGCCCAGGCACATGGTCTGGTGGGGTGTATCAAAGATACTCAGGCTGACTTGTAGACGAATCCGGCATATTTTAAGGAGTACGGAGAATGAGCGCCTCAGGCTTCAGCCAGTTCCCGCAATACCTCTGGATGCCGTTCGGCCACCTTGAACAGGGTCTTAGCCGCGCCGCTGGGCTGGCGCCGACCTTGCTCCCACTCTTGCAGCGTGCGTACCGACACGCCCAAGAGCGCGGCGAACTGAGTCTGCGACAGACCTGAGTGCTGGCGGGCGGCAATGATCGGGGAGTACACCACGGTCCCCTGGCCCGCGTTCATCTGGCGTATGGACTCCAGCAGGTCTTCGCTTAGGTCGCGTCCTGCTTCAAACACCTCCAGTTCATCATCGGTCAGGGGTTGCATGTTCGATGGCATGTCTGATCTCCACAAGTTGCTTGGCGGACAGGTTCCCCCGTTCGGACTTGTGGCCAGAGTTTCGAGAAGAGCGGCGTTTCGATGACGGTGTACATGGAGCGAATGATACGTCTTTGACGGATCTTCGCAAGTCCTCAGTCCTGATTTAGGTTCTGCCAGATGATGCGATTTCGACTCGTGTGCGTACCGGACGACGCCGGATGGCGCTTCGATCTGTTCCGCAAGGGCGTGCTTCCTTTTGCCCGAGAGGCGTCGGTTACCCTTGCCGATTGGCCGGAAGGCGCCCGCTCGCATCCGGGCGTGGCCCTGCTGTTGTCCCTGCTGGATACGCAGGAGGCGCAACGCGAAGGGGAGTCGATAAGCCTTGCCCATGAGCGGGTTGCGCGCCTGAGTCGGCCCGAGGCCGTGCGGCTCGGGCTGCCGTCCGTGGTCCCCTTGACCCTGTTTTTGTCGCACGACACACCGATCGGCGAGCCGTCTTTTGCGTTGGGGGTCGCGTGGTTCCAGCGGGGCGGGGCACCGGTGTTCGGTCCGCGCCGAGAGGGTACGGCTCTGGCGGTGGGCAGCGCACGTTTCCTGATTCTGGACCCGCTCTATTCGGCCCTGGAGGCGATCGACGCAGTGAACGCGGCGAGCGGTGACCTCTCGCCGGATGGGCTCGATCGACGCATGGCGGCCTATGCCCGTTTCAAATCCCATTTGATCCGACTCACCGGCGATCTGCGTGCCGACGAGTATCTGCGAGGGCTGACCATCCATCACGCCACCGGGGTCGGGATTGACCTGGAGCCGGGCGATGAGGCTGAACCCTTCTTGCCAACCCTTTACGGTGATCGTCCCGGGGATGCAGCGAACGCCGATCCGGAGGATCACGACTCGGTGGCTGACTCCAGCCTGGAGCCCGACCGGGAGCCGCTGCTTCCCCAACACCATGCACAGCAGTTCCAGAAGCGTTTTCTGGGTCAGGGGGCGCGGAGCCATTTCGCTTTGGGGAGCGGTGTATACACGGTGCTGGACGCACCGGTAGCCGCGGCACTGCACGTTTTGGAGCGCGTTAACCGCGCTGATGCGACGACCCGCCAAGAATTCCGTCGGAACCCATTGGCCTTCCTGGCTCCTGCCATTGGGGAGGCCGGTGGCGACTGCGGCGTTATCTGCGACCTGCGGGGCTATGGGGAGCGGGTCATCGGCGTCGGGGATTGGGTGCCGCCGAGTCTCTCCTTTCCGCTGGCGGTATCCCGTGACTGGTTTCCGGCCGAGGAGGTCGAGGTCTTCACCATCCAGATTCCGGGTGAGACGCCTTTGGCGGTACGGACCGAGGATGTGACTGCCCTCAAGGGACTGATGGACCAGGCACAAGAGTCCGGCGCCACCACCTGCGACTTCAACGGGCGAACTCTCCCGCTCACCGATGATCTGGTGAAAACGGTTCAGGGTCTTTCGGGGCGAATTGACCCAGGACTCCGGGCAGCCCCAGACGGGGGTACTCCGGCGAACACCAGGGCGGCGGCCATCACCAAGGATAACGAAGAGCGGCTGACCTTCCTTGCGGAGCAGACTCGCCAACGGGGTCAATTCATACCGGGGCTGCCGCGGTCGCTCAACACTGTCCCGATGCCCCACCAGGAGTCGGGGCTCAGTTGGCTGCAAGCGGGTTACCTCGCGGGTGCGCCGGGGCTCTTGCTGGCCGATGACATGGGGGTCGGCAAGACCTATCAGGTGCTGGCCTTTCTGCGCTGGCTACGGGAGCAGGAGCCCAACGAGCAGCACGCGGGGCGGGGGCCGTTTCTCGTCGTTGCCCCCAAGACGCTGTTGGGCAACTGGCGCGACGAGATAGTTCAACACTTGGGCGTGGACGCCTTGGGCCGGGAGTTACACGCCTACGAACGTGGTCTGCGGGACCTCAAACTCCACACGGGCGGCGGTAACGACACGACCTTGCGGCGCCAGACCCTTGATGTGGCAGTGATCGAGTCTGCCGATCTGGTGTTGACCACTTATGAGACCCTGCGCGATTACCATCTGTCCTTCGGCAAGGTGCGGTTTGCCGTGATCGTCTATGACGAGGCACAGAAGCTCAAGAACCCGGCCTCACTGATGAACCGGGGGGCCAAGGCGCAGCAAGGCGGCTTCACGGTCTTGATGACCGGCACGCCGATCGAAAACAGTTTGCTGGATCTGTGGACCTTGCTGGATATTGGCTGGCCGGGTTTTCTGGGCTTGAGTGCTCGGGAGTTTCTTGCTCGCCATCGCGGTGATGACCCCGAACTGCGAGAGGAGTTGAAGTGCCGTCTGGTCGAGCCTAGGGTCCTGTCGGATCAGGTGACACCGATCCCGGCCATCATGCTGCGCCGTTTCAAGCAGGACATCCTGGAGGGCCTGCCCGAGCGGCGGGTTGAAGCGACCCAAGACTTGATGCCCGCCGAGCAGCAGGCCGCCTACGACGCGGTACGGGCGGCGATCAGTAAACGTCCACAGGGTACCCTGGTGGGGCTGCAACAGTTGCGGGCGATTTCGTTGCACCCGCGACTTGGGCAGCCGCCCGAGTCCGTGGCGGAAGACGGACCATTCATTACCGCCTCGGCGCGGTTTAAGCGCCTGTTCGCGATCCTGGATCGGGTCCATGAGCGGCGTGAGAAGGCACTGATCTTTATTGAGTTGCGCGAGGCCCAGCGGGCGCTCTACGACCTCATCCGCCGCCGGTACGGCCTGCCCTCGCCCTTGCCCGAGACGATCAATGGTGCTACGGCGGCACTGGTGCGCGACCGCATCCGCCGTGACTTCCAGACTCGCCGGGGCTTCGATGTGCTGCTTCTCGGCCCCAAGGCGGCCGGATTCGGTCTGACGCTGACCGCCGCCAATCATGTCATCCATCTGAATCGCTGGTGGAATCCGGCCGTTGAGGACCAGTGTAGTGACCGGGTCTATCGGATTGGTCAGGATAAACCCGTGACCATCTATCTGCCGCAGGCGATCCATCCGGAACTGGGCGAGGGCTCCTTCGACAGTCTGTTGCATGGGCTATTGGAGGAGAAGCGGTCTTTGAGCCGTGAAATCGTGGTTCCTGTCCAGTTCAACGATCAGGACTTTCGTACCCTATTCGAGAGGAGCCTGGGGGAGGGCGGAGCTCAGCCAACGGTCTGCGCTCACATCGACGGTATGGATTGGCGCGGTTTCGAGCTGTGGGTTGCCGATGAGTTAAAGCGTGCCGGGTTCAGCGTCGAGGTGACGCCGGGGCAAGGGGACGGCGGGGTGGATGTCATCGGCGTTCCGCACGAAGGTGGGCGCCCACTATTCGTACAGTGCAAACACTCGGGAAGAGGGGCAGGGGCGCAGATCGATGAAAGGGCAGTGCATGAGCTCTTGAGGGCAAGGAAAACGCTTCGTCGGGCTTATGCCGATCCGCTACTCGCGGCGGTGAGCAACGGTCGCTTCTCCCTGGCCGCCGAGAATCTCGCCTTGGAGTCGGGTGTTCGGTTGTTCGATTCGCTTTGGTTGCCGACTTTGGGGGCCGTGTTGGGTGATCTCAGTCGGGGGACAATCGGATGATGCGGGGGGAGCGGCTTCAGCCGCTCCCACGGGGCACTTTCATCGTTCGGGATGGCTGGTCTTGCTGCCACGGCCGTTAGCCGGTTCGGCACGCAGGTGCCGATAATTTGTCGTGGATATGCGGGAAACCGCCACCGGCTAAGGTTTTCAGAAGCGCGTCTAACCATTCGGGATGGGCCGAATGCCCATCCCGTCGAGCAGCAAGGCTAGCGCCCGAGGTCGGTCAGGAAGCGATTGGTCCAGCCCCAGACCGGAACCGCGGCGACCGAACTGCAGGTGGGCGAGGCGCTGGCCTGGCTACAGGGGGTATCCCGATCCACAGACCAGAAATGCACACCGGCCAGCTGGTTGGTCAAGGCCCAGTTCACCAGCGTGTCGGTGTCGGCCAGGGAGAACAACTCGTCGCTCACGTCGTTCACGCCGATCATCGGGGTCAGCTCAATCCGGCCGTAGGGCACGCCAAACCGGGCATTCAGGTTCTTCGCCGCCTGGATGGCCGTCTGGCCCATGTCGCAGCGGCCGTTCGCCACCACGCAGACGCCCGGCCCCGGCGAGCCGTAGTCCATCACCATCAGATTGATCGTGTAGTTGGTCAGGGGATAGGTCGCCAATGCCTGGATGACGTTGTAACCGTTGCTGTTCAGATCGCCGTAGGGGGCCGCGGCGGCGGCGCCGTTGCTGCTGCCCAGGGTGGCAATGGTGAAGCTGAAGCGCAGGTTGGGATAATCCGCCTCGACCGCCGCCACTTGCTTGACCAGGTTCGCGATCTCGGCCGTACTCTGGCCCGCCTCGATATCGAAGTCGACGCCCACCAGGTTCTTCGAGGCATAGCGGTTGATGAAGGTGCGCATGCCCTCCGGGCTGGAACAGTGGAAGGCCCCGGCCGCGCCGCCGGTGGAGATGACATAGTCCTTGTTGGCATCGGCAAAGGTCTTCACATTGGCGGCGGCGAGTGCGTCGGGCGCAATGCCCGCCCAGTTTTCCTGGCCGCATTCGCCCGTGGCGAAGGCCCAGGTCACGGCCGGCACCTTGGCGGGGAGCGCCGTGAGCAGGGGTTTCAGCGCGCCGGTGGCCGCGGTCGACATGACATTCGTATTCCAGTTCATGGAGATCCCAACGTCCTTGTATGGGCTGAACAGAAAACCGCCGACCAGGGACCCCGTGGGCAGGCCGCTCAAATTGTCCACGACCGGTGGGAGCGGGGGCGTGGTCGTGCCGCCGTTCGCCGTCGAACTGCCGCTGCCGCCGGCCGCGGTCGACCCGGTGCCGGCCGAGATGGCATAGACCACCGAGACGGCGCCATCCACGCTGGCCGCGGTGCGCAGGCTGGTCAGGGAGCCGCCGTTGAACCCGCTGGTCACTGAGTTACCGGGCGCCACGGACGCGGTCCAGGGCAGCGGGCTCAAGGTCACGGTGCCGTCGTCGGCAAAGGTCACCTGCAAATTCCAGGGGCCGCTCTGGAACACGTCCTTGGCCGTGGCCAGGTCCGGGAACTTGATCTTGACCTGCCAACCGCCGCCGGCGGCCAGGGTCTGGCCGGAGAGATTCTTGATGGTGAGGTTCCCCCCATAGCCGCCTTCCCAGGCATTGTTCACCGAGAACAGGAGTTCCACCAGCGGGTCGATCGTGCTGCCGGTGGCGGTGGGCGTGCCGCCGGTGGTGCTGCCGCCAGCGGGCGGCGGCACGACGACGGCCGCCCCACCGGCTTGCAGACCGGCCAGGGTCTGTTGGGCATCGAGCGCACCCATCACGGTCGCCACGCCGGGCGCAGCGTTGAAGGTACAATCGTCCAGCGCAAATCCGGTATCGAGTACACCGCCCCCGTTGAAGCCAATGCTCAGGACCGCATTGGCCTGCACCTCGCCACTCCAGGAAGGCGCCTTCACGCTGAAGGTCTGGGTGGCCGGATCATAGGTGGTGACGGCATTCCAGAATGCGGCCGCCGGGGCTTGCGCGGCCAGTTCGGCGGAACGAAACGTCAGGGTCCAGCCGCCCTTGACCGCGGCGGGTACCCAGATATTGAGTGCGCCGGTGTAGCCGGCCCAGGTATCGGCGGCACTACCCCAGGCGGAGGACGCGCTGACGATGGCCCGCGGGACCGGGGCGGGAACGGTGGAGGCCAGCGCGGATTGGACCCCAAGGGCGATGAGGCTCACGGCCGGAACCATCAGGATACGTTGCATTTTCATGAGGTGAATCTTCGCAGCATCGATCTGAATCTGTTGACGGTCTTTGAGGCGGTCTATGAGGAACGCAGCCAGGGGCGCGCGGCCGACCGGCTGGGGATGACTCAGCCCGCCGTCAGCAATGCCTTGAGTCGGCTGCGCGCGCTGGTGGACGATCGCCTCTTCCAGGGCCGGGCCAAGGGACTGGTAACCACCGCCAAGGCCGACGACCTGTACCGCGGCATCCACGCGGCCCTTGATGGTATACGCAACGAACTGGAAGCCGGCGAACCTTTGGATCCCGCGACCAGCCGGCGAACCTTTGTCGTCACCATCAGCTTTGGTGGCGGCGCACTGATCGGTTTACGGCTGTTCCGGCGCTTCCGTGAGCTCGCACCCCATCTGCGGCTCGTCATTCGCACGATCGATCCGGAAGAGGAAATCCCGCGCCTGCTGCGGGAGCAGCGGCTGGATCTCGCGGTCAATCATGCCCGCCTCGCTGATCCGTTCCTGGAGCAGACCGAATTCATGACCTTTAGCGCCGTGGTCATGGCCCGTGACGGCCACCCGCGTATTGCATCGGCGATCGCGAGCCGGGAGCGACTCATGGAGGAAGAATTCGTGGCGGTCCATCATCACACCCCCGGCTTTGCCCAAATCGCGGAAATGCGGCCGATTCTCGAGACGCTGCGGGACCGGGTCGCGCTGGAGGGTCCCAATACCATGCTGTTGCCGCTGGTGGTGTCCAAGACCGACCTGCTGGCCATCACCTTCCGGCAGATGGCGGCACTCACCGCCGGGAATTATGACCTCAGGTATTACAACCCGCCCTTTCCCATTCCGGATACACCGAACTATCTCATCTGGCATCCGTCGCGCCGTAACGACCAGGCCCATCGCTGGTTGCGGCAACAGTGTATGGCGATCGGCGAGGAGTTGGGTCAGGTGGCGGCCGAAACCGAAGCCAGCCCTGAGGGTTCGCGTGCAGACTAATGCAATGAGGGCATCCTGCCCCGTGACCGTTGTCGTCGGATCGGGGGCGGGACGCCCCCGATCCTTGTCCATCGCGCTAGTTGGCGGCGGGTGCCGGCGGTGCCTGGTCCTCGGCCGGCGCGACTAGGTCGCCCTCCTGCGGGTCGGCCGATTCTTCCTGGCCTTCGATGGGCCCAAGCTCGCCCTCGGCTGCGCTCTCCGGCTGGGCCATGGCGGCGGCCATGGCGGCGGCCGCCGCGTCCGCGTCTTCCGGTCCCGCCTCGGGCAGGGCTTGATCGACGGGCGGTGCGTCCGCGCCTGGCGCCCCGGCCACTGGCGGGGCCGGCTCACCGGCTGGCGCGTTCGCGTCCGGCGTCCCGACCGCTGGCGGGGCCGGTTCGCCGGCTGATGTAGCTGCGCCTGGCGCCTGGACGCCCGTTGCCGGTGGGGCGGCGGCGGCCGGCGGGGCGACCTTGGGCGCGATCCCCAAGATCTTGTCCCGGTTGAGGCCGAGCACCCCCTCCAGGTCAAACTCCGAGAGTTTGAAGTACCAGGGCCGGTCGGCGACCTTGAGCACATAGTCCTTGCTGTCCTTGGCCTGGGCGATGCGGTAGATGTGGCGGCTGCCGTCGGCCAGTTGTACCGTGAGATCCAGGGCCGGGGTGGCCTGGTTGTACTCGGGCTTGTCCTCAATGCCCAGTACGCCGCGGTAGCCCAGGTTACCCACCCGGGCGAGCAGGCTGGTGACGGTCGCGGCGTCCGGCTTGTCCGTGGTGCCCGCCAGGTGCCAGCCGTCTTTGTCCTTGGTCAGGGTCCAGTCGGCGGCGGCGATGGAGGTGATCTTTTCCTGATCCAGTTTCAGAGTGTCGTGCTGCAACCAGTCGTCCCGGCGGTTGGAGACCTCGAACAGCGGCAGGTCGAGATCATAGACGGCGGCGTCCCCGGCCGGGCGGGCGAACTGGCGCTTGAACCCGGGTGAGTCACCCATGATCAGGGTGGCGACCGGCTTGCCGCCTGCCTCGAGCGTGAGCTTGCGCTCAAAGCCCTCGTCCGCCACCTTGTGCCGCCGCTGGGCGGCCGCGCTGGTGGCGACCGGCAGCGGGCGCTTGAGCCCGGCCAGCTTGTCCAGCAGCGCCTGGACCTTTGTCCCCTCGACGGGGAAGTCCTTGATGTCCCCGATCACCCAGCCTTGCTTGCTGCGGTTCAGGGTCAGGGTCTCACCGGTCCCCTCGATCCGCAGGCTGGTGATGGCCTTGGGGTCGAAGGTGAGCAGGTGGTTCTCACCGGCGCTCGGGTCCAGGGTGCCGCGGGCGGCCCAGGTCAGGCCGATGGCCAGGACGATTTGGGCGCCGAGCAGGATGGCCGGGTAGAAGGCCACCGGTGCGCGTAGGCTGCCCAGCCAGTCGTGCAGGCGGTTGCGGATGTTGGTGCTAAGTTCCATGACTTAAGCCCTCCCTTCGGACTTGGCGGGGGTGAGATAGCGTGCCTGGGCCAGGTCGCGACGGGTGCGCGCCCGGCGGGCGAGCCCATAGAGCAGTGCGACACCACCCAGTGCCAGGGCGTAGTTCAGATACTCGATGACCATGCGCCCCTCGCGGCTCAGTGGTTTGAGGAGTCGGCTGAACTGGCCGCGCCCGCGCAGCGCCAGCAGGCCGCGGTCCTCCAGCGACCACTCGACCGCGTTCTGGATCAGCTCGATGGGTTTCAGATACCGGGTCTGGGTCGCCTCGCTGGCCAAGCTGATGGCGATGTCGGTGAGGAAGCTCTGGGAGCCGATCAGGATCAGACGCGCCGTGTCTGGGGAGGACTCGATCACCCCCGCGGCCATGGCCTTCTTGGCATCCGGTTGCTCCGGGGTCGCGTTGGGGGCCGCCTTTGGGTCTTTGGGGTCCGTCGGCTTGGCCGCCGCGGGGGCCACGTCTGCCAGGGGTGAGGGCTTGCCGGCGAAGGCCGACTCGAAGCGCCCCTCCAGCGCGACGCCCAAGACCTGGGTGCCGCGATCCTTGCCGCGCGCAAAGCCCAGGCTGCCATGGGCCTTGAAGTCCGGCTGCATCACCTTGGAGTCGCTGGTCCAGGCCCCGGCGGAGCTGTGGATCAGGGTGGTGACCGTACGCCCCTTGGTCTTCGCGGGGTCGATCTGGATGGGCGAGGACCAGTTCATGGTGATCTGACCCAGGTTGGCCGTGATCCCAGAGTTGGCGGCGAGGCCGTCGGCGCGCACGTCGGGGAAATAGGGATAGTCGACCGTCTGGACCTCCTCCACCATGAAACCGCCCAGGCTGCGTTGCACCGGGATCGGGAAGGGGGTGTTCTGGGGGTCGAGCACCAGCGACTTGCCCAGGGTGAGTCCCTGCACCGCGAACCAGTCCTCCAGTCCGGTGGTCTGGGGGCGGGCGCTGATGGCTCCGCGGCCGAGTTCCACATTGAAGGTGGAGGCGGCCACCAGAGTGGTGCCCCCCTGCATCAGGAACTGGTCGATGGCGAACTGCTGTTTCTGGTCGAGGTTTTCCGGCCCCAAGACCAGCAGCAGGTCTGCATCCTCCGGGACCTGGCCGGACTTGAGATCGGTCTCCTTCAGGTTGAAGCCATCACGCAGGCGCTGCTGGAGCTGGCCAAAGGGTGCGGACTGGCGCGCCGGCATCCTGAACTCGGGTCCGGCCTGGGGCGGGGTATAGACCGCCAGGGTGCGCAGTACGCCGGGGGCGAAGCGCTTGATGCCGGCCTCGATGGCGCGCTGCAACCCCGCCTTGTCCAATGATGCGGGCAAGGGGATCGGCTCGGCCCGCGCACCGGACTCCAGGACCAGATAGAAATAGAAGGGGCTCGGGTCGACCAGACCGATCACCAGCGGCTTGAAGCCGAAGCGCTCCTTGACCTCGCGGGCCAGGGTCTTGTCGGTGCCCGGGTCCTGGACCTGGAAGCTGAAGCGGCCATTGGACTTGGCCTGCATGTCACCAAGCAGCGCCGTGAGATCGTTACTCAGGCCGGGCAGGGGCTCCGGCAATTTGCCGGAGATGAAGGCACGCAGTTTCACCGGGGCCTTGAGCCCGCCGAACAGGTCGCCGCCGCCCTGATAGCCATAGAGCACCTTCTTGATGGCACGGGTGAGGTCGTATTCGGGGTTGCGCAGGCGCACGTCGAGCTCAGTCTCACCGCGGGCCTTGACCTCGATCAGGTCCTGGAAGCTCAGGTGTTCAAATTGGTCGCCGTATTTCACCACCACGTCGAAGTAGGAGTTCACCACGCCCGCCTGGTACTTGCTGGCGGTCTGGAAGGCCACCGGGCGGATGCCGTATTGCTCGCCGGCCTCCCGCTCCAGGTCCGGGTGGTCCGCCGGGTCGACGAACTCAACCCGCACATGGCCGCCTCCGGCCACCTGATATTCCTTGAGCAGGTCCCGGATCTGGGGGACCAGCGGGGCGAGCAGCGGATGGGTCTGGGCGCTGAAATAGCCGCGGATCAGGAGCGGTTCCTGGAGTTGATCGAGATAGCCCCGGGTCGCGGCGGAGATGGTGTAGAGCTTGCCCTGGGTCAGATCGGTGCGGGCGCTGTCGATGGCGTTGAGCCACAGGTTGGCGGCCAGCAGGTTGGCGGCGGCCAGCGCGGTGATCAGCGTGAGCCGGCGGTGACCCTCCGGGCGGTCGCTGTCCGCGGCCCAACGCAGCCGCTCCAGACTGTAGACGGTGAGCGCCAGGAAGGTGCCGACGATGCTCAGATAATAATAGAGGTCGCGCAGGTCGATCACCCCGCGGGTGATCGAGTCGAAACGCGACCCGCTGCCCAGCAGGCGCAGGACCTCGGCCCCCCGGTTACCGAAGAGGTTGGTTAGGGCCTCGGAACCCAGCAGATAGAAGATGGCGCAGAGCAGCACGCTGCCGATCAGTGCCACGATGGGGTTGTCGGTCCGGGCGGAGACGAAGAGCCCGATGGACAGATAGGCCGCCGCGAGCAACAGGGTCGCCACATAGGCGCCGAGCACCGGACCCCAGTCGAGTGGCCCCAAGAGCGCAATCGTCGCCGGCAGCGGCAGGGTGAGTACCAGCGCGATGGCCACCAGGGTCAACGCCGCCAGGAACTTGGCCGCGACCAGGCGCCAGGTCGGCACCGGCAGGGTGAGCAGGGTCTCCAGCGTCCCGGCGCGGCGCTCCTCACTCCACAGGCGCATGGTCAGCGCCGCGCAGAGGAAGATCAGCAGGACCGGCATCCACTCGAAGAGCGGGCGGGCGTCAGCGATGTTGCGCGCGAAGAAGGCGGAGACCCAGAAGAACACGAAGAGGCAGACGGCCAGGAAGGCGCCGATGAAGATATAGGCGACCGGGGAGCCGAAAAAGACGGACAGCTCCTTGCGGGCGATGCGCAGGATGTCAGACATGGGCAGCCTCCTTGGGCGCGGCGATAGGCGTGAGTTGCGCCGACTCGGAGATGGCCCGGAACAGGGCCTCCAGGTCACGGCGCTCCGGCTCCAGTGCAAACAGGTCCCAGCCGCGTGCCGCGACGGCGCGGGCCACGCCCGGGGCCGCGGCCTGGGCGTCGGCCAGGGTGAGGGCGAAGCGGTGACAGGCCGCGTCGGTGTCGAGCAGGGTGGCGGCACTCACCCCCGGCAGGGCGGCCAGCATGGCCTCACCTTCCGCCGCGGGGCGGTCCAGGGTCACCAGCAGGCGGGGGCTGCGGCCGACAGCGTTCAGATCACTGTCGAGCGCCAGGCGCCCGCCGCTCATGATCAGCACCCGCTGACACACCGCCTCGACCTCTTGGAGGATGTGGGTGGAGACGATGACGGTGGCGTCGCACGCCAGTTCCTGGATCAGTTCGCGCATGTGCTGGATCTGGGTCGGGTCCAGGCCATTGGTGGGCTCGTCCAGGATCAGTATCTTGGGGCTGTGCAGGATGGCCAGTGCCACCCCCAGGCGCTGCCGGTAGCCGCGCGAGAGGGTTCCCACCTCCGCACTTGCCTTGGCCTCCAGGGCCGTGCGCTGCACCGCCCGGCGGATGGCGGCGGGCCGCTCGCGGGTCGGTAGTCCGTGCAGCACCGCCTGGTACTGGAGCGAGTCCAGGACCGTCATCTCCGGGTACAGCGGGCAATTCTCCGGCAGATAGCCGACCCGGCGCTGGACCTCGCGGCGGTGCTCGGCGAGCGCGAGTCCGTCGATGCGGATGGTCCCGCCGCTCGGCTCCAGGTAGCCGGTCAGCATCTTCATGATGGTGGTCTTGCCGGCCCCATTGTGGCCCAGCAGCCCGACGATCTCACCGTGGCCGATGTCGAAGGAGACCTCCGACACGGCCTTGAGCGTGCCGTAGCTACGGCTTAAGTTTCGAACCTCGATCATGCATGACTCCCGTGTCTGGTTCTGTTGATGGGGTGGCCGGGTCCGCGGGGCAGACCGGCCGCAACTGTAAGGTGAGATAGAGTCAACAGTGGGGCGGGCGGGGTCAAGTGACTAAATGTTTAGGTTCCCTCCGCGGGAGCGGCATCTGGCCGCGATCGGGCCTTGCGGGTCGCGGCGGCGTCGCGGCGCGACCAGATGCCACTCCCGCGGAGTCGTCGGGGCGAATGGCCGGGATGGGCGGTCGTCCCGTGCTTCGCGCTACAATCTGGCAGCCCTAACGGCAAGACGAAAGGACCTTCCCCTTGGCTCCCGAACTCTACGGGGACCTGTTTGAGCCACTCAAGGACCCGGCCCGATTCCGCGCCTTCCGGTTGGAAGGGAACACGGTTGCCTGGGACAACGGCGCCGATTTCGCACCCGAGTTTCTGCGCGAACAGATTGTCGAGCAGGTCAATGCGGCCTGAGCCGTGGTTAGATTGGTAACCAAGTCGAATCCAAGCTCCGCAGGGGCGCAACATGCCAGTCCAGGGCAACGCCCTGGAATAGGGCGATATTTTCCATTAGCCCTGTAAGGGCGTGACATCGGTTTCCGGCTTATCGACCAATTCTGTATGTCACGCCCTTACAGGGCTCGGTTCAACTCAACTGCCACAACCCAGGGCGTTGCCCTGGGCTGGTATGTATGACCCCGTTGGGGTCATTTTTCCTCAAGAATGAAGTCGTAGCAGACACGGATCATCCGCCACCCGGGTGGCCGATCGTCTCGGCCCAAATCCCGCGGCAGCCGGCGAGCGCTGCCGGCTCGTCCAGCCCGGAGAAGCCGAAGCCGTTCCAGCGATAGGCGGCTACCCGGGTGCGCGTCGTCGCGGGGTCCGGCAGCAGAAAGGAGTCGCCGCGGTGTAGGGCGCACAGGACCCCGGGGTCGTCTGGCGAGACGGTGGCGTCGAGCAGCGGCCAGGCCAGGGCGCTCCCGCGCCAACGGGCGATCAGCCCTTTGGGCGAGATCGCGTAGACATAGGGGCGCGGGTTGTCCGCCTGGTCGAGCGAGGAGGGGTGCCGTTCCAGGGTCAGCAGCAGGGGCGGGGCCGCCGGTCCCGCGAGCCGGCCGGCGTCCAGGGCCAGGAGTTCCAGTGGTCGGGTTTGCCAACGCGGTTGGTCTGACTCAAAGGCCGTGAGCGCGATCCGCGGGTGTTCACCTGCCGTGTCCGAGTCGACTGACACTGGCCGCAGCGTGAGACCGGCCGCGCTGAAATCGGCGCCTAGGGTGACGGTGCAGGAGTCGAGCGGTGAAGGGGTTTGCGCAGTCGCCGGCACCAGCCGCGGGAAGGCACCCCCAGGCGGGGTTTGAGTGGCCATGAGGCCGCAGCGCAGCCGTCCCTGGCCGATCCGGCAGTCAGCGAGCGCGCCCTCTTTGGTGGCCGGGTATTTCTGGTCGAAGACATGATTGCCGAGTGAATAGAAGACCGGCTTGCCGTCCAGGCATTGCGCCGGCTGGACCACATGGGGATGGTGACCGACGATCAGGTCCACGCCCTGGCTGATAAGCCAGCGTGCCGCCTGGCGCTGCTCGGTCGTGGGCCAGTCCAACAGTTCGGTTCCCCAGTGCACAGAGACCACCACCAGGTTCGCCAGGCGGCGGGCCAGGCGCAGCCGCTGCGCGAGCAGCCACGACGGTAGGGTGAGGCGTCTGCCCTGCGCATCCGGCACCATGGAGAAGGCGACCAGTCCCAGGGTTGCGCCGCCCAGGCGGACAAAGCGCGGCGAGCCGTCGAAGTCGATACTGTCCAGTCCGGCACCGGTCAGTGCCTGCGTGGTGGCCCTGATCCCGACGCGCCAAGATCGCCGGCATGGTTGTTGGCGAGCCCCAGGGTGCGAAAGCTCGCCGCGCTCAGGTATCGCACCGCGGCTGCCGGGATGGCAAAGCAGGGCCGGGGCCGGTGCGAGCAGTCCGTGCCGTCACCCACCGCGCCCTCCAGGTTGCCCAGGACCCAATCGGCCTGGCGCAAGAGCGGCGGCCAATCGTCCCAGGGTCCCCGGCCGGTCTCTTGCATCTGCGCCTGGACCTGGCGCGACAAGAGGATATCGCCGGTGAAGATGAGCCGGACCTCACCGGGCACCCCCGCCAGGCCGCGGCGATCCTGACCGGCGCCGGCCCCGGCTGCGCACAGCAGCAGGACCAGGACGAACGCGGCCCGCGTTGCGCTCAGAACGGGTCCCCCTCGGGTAGGGTCTGGTGCGACACGAAGGGTGCGATCCAGGCGGGATGGGCCTGGCTCCCGAGCATCTCGCGCCAGGCGGCGTCATCCAGTAGCCGCGGCGAGGCAAACTCATAGAACGAATAGACGCCTCCCTTGACCAGTTGCCGGCGCCCATAGAAGGGCACCACCTGATCCCACTCCATGGGGCGGCCCACCGCGGCCATCAGATAGGGGCCATCACCCGCCACGTCGGCGATCTTGGGCATGGGGTCGGGGTTCGACAGGGCGAGTTCTCGGCATTATCACGTCATCGACGCAGCCCCGGGATGCGGCCACGTAAGGATTCTCATAGAGATCGGAGTATTCCTAGATTCTCTTGGCCCTCGTCTCGGCCGGGTTGGCGGACTCCCTGATTTCCCGGGCGAAGATAACGCTGGCGGCGCTTTCCGCACCGACAATCGTGATTCTGGCCGTCGGCCAGGCGAAGACCAGGTCGGCGCCGATGCCCTTATCGAGCATTCCGTAATGAGCGCCGGCGTAAGATTTCCTCAGCATGACCGAAATCAGCGGGATCGAGGCGTCGGCCCAGGCGAAGAGCAGCTTGGCGCCGTGGCGCAGGATGCCCTTCCAGTCCTGGTCGGAACCAATCAGGTATCCGGGGCAGTCGCCGAGGGCGACTACGGGGATGT
>CAILVI010000448.1 GCA_903837595.1 uncultured Thiodictyon sp. | reverse complement strand
CTTCGTCTATAAGGACATGAGCCTCAAGGATGTGCCGCGGGTGCTGCTGAACTCGGCGAACATGAGCGCCATGCTGCTCTACATCATCACCAACGCGGTGATGTTCTCCTTCATCCTGACCAACGAGAACATCCCGCAGACGCTCGCCGACTGGATGCTGGCGCAAGGGCTGGGGCCGATCGCCTTCCTGCTGGCGGTCAATGTTCTGCTGCTCCTGGCGGGCAACTTCATGGAGCCCACGTCGATTGTGCTCATCTTCGCGCCGATCCTCTTTCCGGTGGCGATCAAGCTGGGGATCAATCCCGTCCACTTCGGGATCATCATGGTGGTGAACATGGAGGTCGGCATGTGCCATCCGCCGGTGGGGCTCAACCTGTACGTGGCATCCGGGATCACCAAGATGGGTATCACCGAGTTGACCGTCGCGGTCTGGCCCTGGCTGCTGGGGATGCTCGCTTTCCTGCTGCTGGTCACCTATTGGCCCGGGCTTTCGATCGCATTCCCGACCTGGCTGGGTATGATGTAGCAACCGCTGAGCGGCCATGATGATTCGCGCATAACCCTTCTTTTCAGGCCGCTGCCCATGCCGTCCGATCCGCTCTCACACCTGCTTGCAACCATCGACTTCGCCTGGCGGCATGAGCCGCCGGGCGGGCCGGTACTCACCGATATCCAGTGGCGCGCGGATGCCTGCGGCCCTGGCTCTATCCTGTTCTTCCAGCGCTTTGAGGATGGACGCAGCGATGCCGAGGTCTTCGAGCGCTATCTGGCGGCCAGTGGATTCGCGGTGCTGGTCACCAACCGGATGCTCGACTGCTTTGATCGGCTGCCGTTCAAGTGCATCTATGTGACCCGCCCCGGTGAATGGCCCAAGGTGGTGGGGCGCTGCTGTGACCTGGTCTATCCGTTACCGGCCGGGGCACTGAACTTTATCGGCGTCACCGGGACCAACGGCAAGACCACTACCGTCAAGTACCTCGAGTCGATCCTCGCCGCCAATGGGCAACGGGTGCTGTCAGTCGGCACCCTAGGGGTGTCGCTCGACGGGCAGCCGCTCGCCACGACCGGTTTCACCTCACCGCCCCAGATCGAACTGCGCCGGTTGCTGCACGCGCATCAGGACCAGTGTGATGTCGTGGCGATGGAGATCAGCAGCCACGCACTGGACCAGGGCCGCGCCTACGGCCTTCCGCTGATGAGCGCTGGGTGGACCAATTTCACCCAGGACCATCTGGACTATCACGGGGGCGAGGCCGCCTATTTTGCCGCCAAGGCACGCATCCTGGACCTGATCCAGGACGGCGGCCGGCTCTACTGCACCAGTCACTCGGTGGCGGCCCGTCTGGCGGCCCAGTGCGAACCGCGGGTACCGATCGAGATCTTGGGCGCCGCCTCCCTGGGGGCTGAGGCGATTCGGGCCCAGCCCTTCCTGGCACTCGAACACAACCGTTTGAATTACGCCCTGGCGACCGCCCTGGCGGATGGGGTGCTGGGCCCGGGCCCGCGCGAAGACTGGCGGCATTTGCACCCGGTCGACGGGCGTTTCGAATGCCGGACCTTCGGTACCCGGACCATCGTCATCGACTTCGCCCACACCCCGGACGCACTGGATACTATCCTCACGGCGATCCGCAGCGGGTTTCCCGGGCACCGTGTGCTGACCCTGTTCGGTTGCGGGGGTGACCGTGATCACGGCAAGCGTCCGCTGATGGGGGAGGCGGTGGCGCGTCACTCCGACCACGCCATCGTGACCTCCGACAATCCCCGCCACGAGGACCCGGAGCAGATCATCGCTGACATCCTCGCCGGGATGCCGAAGGAGGGCACGGAGGTGGTGGTGGATCGCCCGCAGGCCGTCGCGCGACTCTTCGACCTGCTCGCCGAACGTCCGGCGGACGAACCCTGGGTCGCGTTGATCGCCGGCAAGGGTCACGAGCGCTATATCGATCGTAATGACCGCAAGGTCTATTACAGCGACCAGGATGAGGTGGAGCTCAATGTGCGGCGGCTAGGGTGGTCTTCTCAATGATCCTACGCCACTTCTATTCGGTTCCCGTCGGCCTCCTGCTCGGCATCGCGCTCGCCCTGCTGTTCCCGCAGGGCGCGCCTTATGTCGCCTGGCTGGGGCAGATCTTTGTCTCGGTGCTGAAGCTGCTGATCCTGCCGCTGATCCTGGTCTCCATCTTTGCCTCACTGGCCGGCAGTACGGACCTGCGGCAAATGGGCGGGCGGGCGATGACCTATTACCTCGTGACCACCTCGGTGGCAGCGACCTTGGGGACCTCCCTCGGCCTTCTCTTCTCCCATGATCTGCCGGTCGGACTGCTCGATCTCCCGCCGGTGTCACCTAACGCGGCGGCGATCAGCGTCGACCGGTTGGTCGCGAACTTCATCCCCAGCAACCTGTTCGTTTCGCTGTCGGCGGGAAACGTGCTCCATATCGTCTTCATCGCGGTGGTGGCGGCGTTGGCCTCGCGGCGTATCGCCGCCAGCCACCGGACGACCCTGCTGGGTGGTGCCCATGCCCTGGACGCGCTACTGATGCAGACCTTGAACGGCGTCCTGCTATTCGCCCCCGTGGGTGTCGGTGCCCTGGTCTATGCGGGGCTGGCCGAGATGGATTGGGCGGGGGTCTTTCAACTGCGCGCCTTCGTGTGGGCAGTGGGGCTGGCGGCGCTCCTGCACTCGGTGGTGCTCCTGCCCGGCCTCTACCGCGTGCGTGCCCGGTGCTCACCGTGGACCTTCGCGGCCGCCTGCCGGGTGCCGCTCTTGACGGCACTCTCTACCGCCTCCAGCACGGCTACTTTGCCCGTCTCCATGCGTGCGCTGGAGGCGTTCGGGATCAGTGAGCGGGTCGCGAGCTTCAGTCTGCCCCTGGGGGCGAGCCTGAACATGGACGGTTCCTGTCTCTACCAATCCGTCCTGCTGATCTTCATGTCGCAGCTGGCCGGCGCGGACCTGAGTCCGCTCCAGGCCGTCTATATCGTCCTGCTCACCATGGCCTCTTCCGCCGGCACCGCCGGCATCCCCGGTGGGGGTATCGCCATGATGGCCTTCATGCTCAACCTGTTGGGTCTTCCCCAAACCTATCTGGCACTCTATCTGGTCGTGGACCGCTTCTTCGACTACCCCATCACCGCCATCAATGTCTGGGGTGACTTGGTGGTGGCAGCCATTGTCGATCGTGAACTGCGGCGCGACGAAAGGGGTGCCGCTTAGTCTTCATGAGTGCGAAGTTACTGTGGTGTATGTCCTGGCGCCATGCCTAAGGCTACCGAGAGGTGTACATGGTCGTACAGGTCGCACAGGTGCGAGATGTGTACATGGTCGTGCAGCTCGTACAGCTACTGGTGCAGTTATTCGTACAGCCGCTCGTGCAGCTACCCGTGCAGCTACCCGTGCAGCTTGTACAGTTCGTGCAGCCACTCGTACAGCTCGTGCAGCTATTCGTGCAGCTGCTTGTGCAGCCGGCCGTGCAGCCGGCCGTGCAGCTGGTCGTGCAGTTGATGCAGCTGGCCGTGCAGCTGGCCGTGCAGTTGATACAGCTGGCCGTGCAGCTAATGCAGCTGGCCGTGCAGCCGATACAACCATGCGTGCAGTTGGTGACGGTACCTGTGCAGGTCTTGCAGCCGCTCGTGCAATTCGTGCAGGCCGTTGTGCAGCCACCGGTGCAGGTCGTGCAACCACCAGTGCAGCCCGTGCAACTACCGACGCAGCCACTCATGCAACTACCCGGAGAAATGTAGATGTTGGTGCAGCCGATGCGAAGCGTGTCGCCGGCGCGTTGCGTGTCGTCGTTTGCACCATGCTCTGCACGCTTGCCTGCCAATTCGTCGGCGGCACTTTGCGTCAATCGATCGATCGCCGCGGCGGCCCCGGTGTGCTGAGCGCCGACCCGCGCTTGGGCCGCCCCACCGCCATATAATGAGACCGCCGCGATCACGCCCCACATCACCATCGCCCGAGTCTGCTGGTCCCCAGCCGCGCCGGCGCTCGGCCGTAGTGTCTGTGGCGGCGGCGCATCAGGCGCGTTATCGGTTGGGTTCTTCATCGTGCTCTCCTTCAGTCCTTAAGACGCCTCAGATGGGTTCGACCATGCCACTTTCGCCTGCTCCCACAGCAATTCAGTCAACACGGTCTTGCTGGTAGCGCACACGACGTCTTGCGTATAGCGCCGGATGGCGGGCGTGGCCTGCGGATTACCGGCGATGATGAACTTTCCCACCGGGCAGCCGCCGCCGCAGAGCTGACGAAAGTCGCAGTCGGCGCATTCCGGCCGGGTGGGGCGCCCAGCAATTTCCTGCATTTCCGCCATCACCGACGGGCGCGGAAAATCGTTGCGAGTCAAGTCGCCAAGCGTAAAGCGCTCAATGCCGACCAGATAGATGCAGGAGAAAATCCGGCCGTCGGCAGTAACGACCGGCGTATTGCCCAAGGGTGCCCCGCAGGCGACGCCTGAGCGGTAATCCGGCCGCAACCGCGAGAGGTACTCGCTGAACGGAAACAGGGCGCTGACCGGCCAGATCCGTTCGCGATAGACTTGTCGCAGGCCCTGCGCATACAGCGCCGGGTCCGGGCACAATTCCAACGGCATGATCCATTCGTCGGAGTCGACGGCATTCAAGGGCACGAAGGCGCTGCCCGTACCCCCCAACGCCTTGTGCGTTTGGGTTACCTCAAGGAGTCGATGGTGGTTGTGGCTGGTCACGGTGGCCCGCAATCCGACCTCCAACCCCGCGTCACGCAAGCGGGCGATGTGGTCTGCGCTCTTGCGAAAGCTGCTGCCGTGCCGGCCGCTGCTTTTCAACGGCCGAATCCGGTCGTGCAGGTCCGCGGGTCCGTCGATGTCCACCAGGAAGGTGATCGCGTGGCGACGGGCCAGCGCGATCAAATCATCCGGAAACAGGGTGAGATTAGTCGTGAAATGGTAGGTGAAGGTCTGGCCGGGATGCGCAGGTTTCAATTCTTCCTCGCAGTAGCGGATGACCTCTTTGGCCAACGGCCAGTTCAGCAGTGGCTCACCCCCGAAAAAGACGACCTCCATCCTGCCGTTGACGGCGATCGACTCAGCGATCGTGCGTAAGGCGTCGCGGGCCACCGCGGCCGACATGACGAGGGTCGGCGCCTCATGATAGGTGCTTTGTCCATCAAGGCAGTACAGGCAGGCCTGATTGCAGGCGTGTGTGAGCAGCAGATAAAGGCTTCTGGCCGACGCGAGTCCACCGGCGGATTGGCAATGACAGGGACCCGGGGCTGGCGTGGGCGGCGCAATGGGGACAATCAGGCTGTGCGCGAGGAAAAAATCGAACAGGTGGGGCGGACAAATATCCCCCAGATTTCTGGTCAGGCGACCCATCTCGCGCAATGTTCGCAAGAGCGCCAGTGCCTCTTCGCCGCCCCGCGGAAAGAAGACCGGGTTGACCTGCCCGGGATTGAAAAGGATGTGTTCACCTGCCCGCTCCAGCGCAGCAAGAGCGTCGGCGACTCTGAAATGATCCATCGTTTCACTACTTGCCCGTGCCGTGTTCCAATGAGAGACGTTGCCGCGGCCATCGGTCACGCGTCCTCACCTATTTGGGGGAAATATGCACTGCGACGCGGGAGGTGTCAAGCGCGTGGGTGGGGGGCTCGCCGGTTTGTGCATCGCGCCAACCAGCCTCCATTTTCTCTGCCAGGCGCCCGATGGAGCCGACCGTGCGCTCTGGCCTCCCGTGGGGCTTTGGGGCGCTGGCGTTGTCAGGCGGCAGTCCGTTGCGAACGGTCGGGGTGGGAGATCGGAGGTTAGAACTCGCCGCTGCGCTCGACCACCCTGCCTGCCTCAATGACGATGCCGGGAAAGTGCGCGACCGGGTTGGCCGCGTCGTCCATGTTCTTGATGTCCAAGTCATACGTCCCCGCGGGGAGTTTGATGGTCTCGCCGTCATCGCCGATGGGGTTGGAGGCGACGCTTTGCCGTTCTTCGTCTCCGGTCGATCCGGCCTTGAAGACATCGTACCAGCCGCCGACGGGCTTGCCGCCTTTGCGGACCTTGACCCTGAGACTGCCGCCGGAGAACTCGGCGATCTGCTGCACCGTCTTGCCGGCCTTGATGACAATGCCCGGGAATTTCAGGAGCGGGTTACCGGCGTCCTCGTAATCCGTGATCTCCAGGTCATAGCTGCCCGGGAGCAGCTTGATGGTCTCGCCCTCATCGCCGATAGGGTTTGCTGCGACGCTCTCGCGCTCCTCGGCATCCGCGGGTGCTGACTTGAAGACCTGATAAGCGGCGCCGGCCGGGCGGCCATTGCGCAGTGCCTTGACCTTGAGATTGCCGCCGGAGAAGTCCGCTATCTTCTCGACAACCTTGCCGGCTTCGACGTGGATGGCGCTGAAGGTCTGGGCAGGATTGCCGGCATCCTCCTGGTTGGTGATCTTCAGGTCATAGACGCCAGGGGCGAGTTTGATGGTTTCGCCGTCATCGCCGATGGGATTGGAGGCTAGGCTTTCTTTATCGGTGTCTAAGTCTTGGCCGGACTTGAAGACTTGGTAATAGGCGCCGACCGGCTTGCCGTTGCGCAGGGCCGTGACCTTGAGTCGGCCGCCGGAGTCCGTGGTGGGGGCAGCGATCCTTTTCGCCGCGCTCGCCAATTCACCGGCGTTCTTGGCCGTGAAATAGGTTCCACCGCCAGCGGCGGCGATACAGGCGAGTTGCGCCTTTTCTTTTTCGGCGACATCGAAGCCGACGACGTGCATCACGAACTTGATGCCGGACGCCTTCAGTTCCTTGACCAGGGCGCAGGGGTCGCCATTGCAGGTCTCCTCGCCATCGCTCACCAGGACGATGGTGGTCGCGTCCTCCCGGGTCTTGAGGCCCTCCGCAACCATCCGCACAGAATCGGTAATCGGGGTCTTGCCCTTGGGGGCGAGTGCCTGGAGCTTGGCGGTGAGTGTCTTCTTGTCGAGTGGCCCCAAGGTGGCCAACTCTTCCACGTCCTGGCAATCATCCTTCTGGCGATGTCCATAGGCCACCAGACCGACCTGGGTCCCCGCGGGGAGGTCCGCGATGAGGTCGGTGAGTACCGTCTTGGCGATCTGGATCTTCGGCTGGCCCTGGACCTTGGCGCTCATGCTTCCCGAGGCGTCGAGGATGAAGACCAGGTTGCCCCCGGGGTCGGTCGCTGACCAGGCCGGGCGGGGGGCGAGTGCCTGGGTCAAGACCAGCAGGGCCGTGCAGAAAAACACTCCCAGGGTGGGGCGATGCGTGCGGGTTGAGGGATGCGATGGCATGAATCGGATCTCCGCGGTGAAGGTGAGTCCATTGTAGGAAAAAATCGCGGTCTCCTCGACGCGCGATCACCAGCGGGGCTGGCCACAGGTGCGTTCTCGTGTCGGTTCGCGGGGTCGATTGGGCGATTATCTGTCTCCGACCTCGCGCCTCGCCATCGCCATGGTCTCCCTCCCCCCTCGTGGGGGAGGGTCGGGGCGGGGGGCATTGCCCGGCATCGGTCCGGGGTCCCGGGCACTGCTTGGGTGAGGTCAGCGCTTCAATTCGCACCAATAGCCGCAGCCCACCCCCTTCCCAACCGCGTGAATTGACAATCTTCGGTCACGTGCCGGAAACTCGAGCCTGACCCACGTTCCCCGAGTGTCAAGGAGCAACGACCGTGAACGACGTATTCGCCGACTACCCCGTGATCGGCCGCCGCTCGGCCGAGGAAAAGGCCCGCATCCTGAGGGATCTGGGCGACGAGACCGGCGCCGACGCGTTGCTCGCCTCACTGCCCGCCGCGCAGACCAAGGCCATCCTGGGGGTGAACAAGAACGTCCTTCAAATCCCATAACGGAGTATTTTATATGTCGATCATCAGTATTCGCGGGGTCACAACTTCTTTGATGCTTCTCAGCATTAATTCGCTTCCGGCCGGAAATTTGTTGTATCCAACAAGTTGTAAACCGAACGATGCCCTCTGTTCCATTATTGGCTACCCTGATATTGACGGCGATGGCAAAGCGTTTGACTGTACGCCTCCAGGATACACTGGCCATCAAGGTACCGATATTGGTCTCAGCGGCTGGGCTGCTATGGATAGCGGTGTTTCGGTGGTGGCTGCGGCTGATGGTGTTGTGCTGTGGACGTTTGACGGAAAATACGACAGGTGTCCCAATTCCAGCGAGCCGGATTGCCAAGCGCCGCCTACTGGTTGGTTCGTGGCAGGACAGTCAAATGGCTATCGAGTTTGTACCGATATTGGGCCATACTGCGGTATTGGCTCTGGTAATTGCTTTTGGTGCTTTGATGGTGGAAATGTAGTTGTTATCAAGCACCCTGGAAACGGTGAAGTTTTTGCCACGCGATACGATCACCTAAAGCGAGGATCAATCCTGGTCAGGCCGGGAGACCTCGTCAGTATGGGGCAAAAGATTGCTGAAGCAGGTAGCGCTGGTCACTCCACAGGTCCCCACCTGCATTTTGAAGTATGGAGTACAGGCTTTTACCAGCTAGGCGATCCATGGATGGGTAACTGTGGTCCTAATTATACCAATTCATTATGGAAATACAGCCCCCCTTGGAACGCTCCCAGCCCCGCACCACAAACGTGTGGGCCTTGTCTGCCTAGCCGCAGCGGATGGCGAGCAATCTTGCGGTAACCGCATTCCCGGAAAAAGGGCCAGCAAGACTGTCAATTGCGGCGGAATGAGGGTTCCGCCAGGGTATGCGCACGCAGGCGTCACGAATTCCTCTGGGTACAACGCCTCGTTTCCGTAGCTGACGCCGGCTACCGGAGCTCGAGGTTACCGGTCACGGCCGGGGGGCTGCCAGAATAAGCCCAGTGTCTTAGGGTTTGCCGCAAGGCCCGGTCGCCACGCTGGCCCGTCCGGGATACACTCGCGCAACTTTGACCTGGGTTCCCGTGAGTCCGATGCTATCGCGCACCTCTTTGCCTGTACTGCTGGTCCTGGCCCTGTCGCTGGCCGGGGCCCTGCTGCCGTCTGCGGCCAGTGCCGCTGCCGCTTGTCACCAGGACGGTGCGGCCAGCGTGTGGACCGCCCCGTTGCGGCCCAAGCCCGGGGAACCCCTGGATATCATGGCGGTGGCGACCGACGGCGCCCTGGACCAGGTGCAGGTCACTGATGGTGCCGGGCAGCGCTCGACCTTGCGCACCACCAGCACCGGCGGGCCGCCCTGGGGGCTCGCGGGCAGCGTGAGCTGGACCCGGGCCGGGACTTACCGGATCGAGGCCCTACGGGGCGGGCGGGTCGCGGCCTGTGCCGAGGTCCAGGTCGGGGGTGGCGAGGGGCGGCGCAGCAGCGGCGAGTGGGATCTGGCGACGACCGCCTTCTTCTCGGCCTGGGTCGAGCGCCTGTTCGACGCCCCGCCCGATCAGTCGCTGAGCTTTGACTCACTCACCCCGGTGTTACGCAATCCGCAGCGCAATTTTCTGTTCAATTTCCTGGGCGCGGGGGAGGACCGGCAACTCACCGCTGAGCCGGATTGCGCTGATCTTCCCTATTACTTGCGCGCCTATTTCGCCTGGAAGCTCGGCCTGCCGATCGCCTACCGTCCATGCAGCCGCGGCAGTCGCACCAGCGCGCCGCGCTGCCAGGGGTCGCAGCTCGACAGCGCCTTCGTCGGGTCGCCGGCGTCGGCAGCCGAGTTCCGGGGGGTGAGCCGGCACATCATGGACGTGATCCATTCGGGTAGTGGACGCACCGACCTGCGCGACGAGTCCACCGACATCTATCCCGTGGCCTTGCAGCGCGCGACCCTCTGGCCCGGGACCATCTATGCAGACCCCTATGGTCACGTCATGGTGCTGGTGAAGTGGATTGCCCAGCGCCCCGGCGAGCCCGGGCTGTTGCTTGCGGTCGACGCCCAGCCGGACAACTCAGTGGCGCGCAAGCGCTTCTGGGAGGGGACCTTCCTGTTCGCCGATACCCCCAGTGCCGGACCCGGCTTCAAGGCGTTTCGCCCCCTGGTGCGCAGCGGTGGTGGACTGCGCCTGCTGTCCAACAGTGCGCTCGGCTCCGGCACCGGCCTGCCGCCGTTTTCCTTGGAGCAGCAGGGGCTCGCGCCCGCGGACTTTTATGCCCGCATGGAACGAGCGATCAACCCCCAGGGGCTGGATCCTGAGGCCGCCCATGGGGCCACCCTGGAGGCCCTGATGGAGCAGCTCAAGACGCGGGTGGACTCGGTGGCCAAGGGTGAGGCCTACATGCGCGCCCACCCGGGGACCACCATCCCCATGCCCAGCGGTCCGGCCATCTTCGAGACGGTCGGTCCCTGGGAGGACTTTGCGACCCCGTCGCGCGACATGCGTCTGCTGATTGCACTCAACGTGTTGGAGGGGCTGCCGGCACGCATCCGCCGCTATCCCGATCTCTATGTACTGCGCGGTGAGCGCCCGGCCGAGGCCGCCGCGCGAATCGAACAACTCCAGGCGCAGCGCCTGGACCAGCAGGCCGTCAGCTACACCCGCACCGACGGCAGTGCGCAGCGCCTGAGCCTGCGCGACATCTATGCCCGCCGCGCGGGGCTTGAGATGGCCTACAATCCCAACGATTGTATCGAGCGGCGCTGGGGGGCCTCCCCGAGCACGGCCGATTACGCCACCTGCCACCGCCAAGCGAGCTTAGAGCAGCGTGCCCGGATGGAGGACTACCGACCCTGGTTCCATGAGGCGCGGCGGCCACCGCGCTAGCGCCCTGTGGGCACGGCCGCCAGCCCTGCGGGGTCTGTCCGACCCACCACCCCCAGCGATTCTCAAGGAGTTGTTTTCGTGCCGATTCAATCCGCCGCCCCGGCCTGGCCGAGCTTTGCCGTGAAAGTCGCGCCGGGAGCGCGCTCCACTTCCCCCTCCCCTAATGGGGGAGGGCCGGGGAGGGGAACGGCCAAGGTGCCCGCCGCTTTCATCTTGCGGGGCGGCGCGGGCGCCATGGCCGTTGCCGCGAGCCTGGTCCTGTGCTGCACCCTCGTGGGTTGCGCAAGCACCCCCCCTGCCTCCCAACCCGGCGCCCGCTTGACCTGGGGGGGAGTCCCAATCGGTTCGCCGCCGACGCCGGCCCCGGGCCTCAAGCGGGCGATGATCAACCGCGCGCTCGGCGAGTGGGACTATTTCGGCCGTCAGACCGTGGTCTTCCACGGAGCCGACGAGAGCATCCCCCACGTCGGCGCCTGGGAGGACGACGACGCGATCCACAGCGACCGGGTCAGCACCTATTGGCGCACGGTCGGCAAACCCGGACTCACCGGCATGGACTGTCGGCAGCCCTGGTCCGCCGCCTTTATCAGTTGGGTGATGCAGGGGGTGGGCGTGCCCGAATACCAGTTCCGCCCGGCCACCGCCCATTCGGTCTATCTCGCCAGTCTCATCGACGAGGCCGTGTTTGCGGGGCGCTTTTTTATCCCGCGGCGGGTGATCGACTACAGTCCCGAGCCGGGCGACCTGATCTGCGCGCCGCGCGGGGGGGCTCACCCTTCCGGCTTCGATGGCTACACCCGTGCGTCGATGCTCGAGGGTGTCAACACCCACTGCGACCTGGTGGTCGCCAAGTCCGGTCAGACGCTTGAGGTGGTCGGTGGCAATGTCCGCAACTCGGTGTCCAAGACCAGCGTGGAACTGGACGGCGCGGGCCACTTGCGGGCGACGCCGCGCCGGCCCTGGTTCCTGATCATGCAGAATCGCTTGTAGCCGATGAAGAAGCCGCTGATCCTGCTCCTGGTGCTTGGCCTGGGTGCGGGCGGCTGGTGGTTCTACCGCGCGTCGCACCGCGGGGGGGGCTTGGAGGCGGGGCGACTCACACTCTATGGCAACATCGACGTGCGTCTGGTCAACCTGGCCTTCGAGGTGAGCGGGCGGATCGCGGAGTTGCCGGTCGCCGAGGGTGCGCGGGTGGCGCCGGCGCAGGTGTTGGGTCGGCTCGATGACCAACGGTTGGTTCAGGCGCGCGACCTCGCCCGCGCCCAAGTGGATGCCCAGCGTGCCGAACTCGGCAAGCGCATTGCGGGCATCCGCCCGCAGGAGCTTGCCAAACTGCGGGCGGACCTTGCGGCGGCGCGCGCCGAGTCGGTCAACGCCGCCCACCGCGCCGAGCGTGCCCAGGAGATGTTGAAACGCAAGCTGGGTTCCCCGCAGGATGCCGAAGACGCGACCGCCTTTGCTAAGGCCGCCGCGGCCGCCCAACTTGCCGGCCTGGAGTCGGCACTCGCGAGTGCACAAGTTAACCTTGATTACGCGACCCTGGTCGCCCCGGTCGGGGGTATTGTCCAGAATCGCTTCCTGGAGGTCGGTGACATGGCCTCATCCGACCGACCCGTCTATACGATCGCGATCACCGAGCCACTGTGGGCGCGGCTCTATCTGGCTGAACCTGACCTGGGGTGGGTCAAGCCGGGCCAGCCAGCGCGTGTGATGAGCGACAGCTTCCCGGGTAAGTCCTACCCAGGGTGGGTCGGCTATATCGCCCCCAGTGCGGAATTCACCCCCAAGCAGGTCCAGACCACCGAATTGCGGGCGGACTTGGTCTATCAGGCGCGGGTCTATGTCTGCAACCCGGCGGGCGAGTTGCGCCAGGGGATGCCGGTGACGGTGGTGCTCGACCTGCGCGCCGCACCGCTGGGGCAACCAGGCTGTGCACCCGGGGCCGACGCGCCGACCCAATCCGGCGTGACTGCGCTGACCCATGGTTGAGAACAGAAAATGCGAAATAATACACTTATGCGTTTTTCACCACTCGTCTTGACGGTGGCGTTGCTGGTCCCTGGTGGCGTCTCTGCCCAATGCGGCGCACGTGACGAGGTGGCGCAGCAGAGCTGCAGGACGGTGCAGGCCAAGGCACTCCCGGCCGATCTGCGGAGCTATCTGGCTAAGTCCGGGTGCGATGTGAAAGGGGGCAGCAATTACGATGAAGGCTACGCGGTCGATCTGAATGCCGACGGCAAGCTGGAGTACGCCTATTGCTGCTCTTCGGCCCCGCACGGCCCCTGTGGAATGAAGGTGTTCGCGAGCTCAGCCGGCAAATGGAGTGCGCTGTCCGAGGAGGTCTATTTTTCCGCGGATACCGCGATACCGTGCGACGGTTTCGTGCCCTTGGCCACCAGGACCGCCGGCTACAACGATGTGTGCGTCGGTGGCGGCGATACGATCCTAAAGTTCACCGGCGGAAAATACGTTGAGTAATGGCGTCATGAAGAAATTCCTCGTCTTCCTCTTTCTGCTCGTGCCATGTTTGGCGGTGATGGCACAAAGCGAAGTCACACTCGATCCGGCCCAACAAAAGGCCCTGAATGTCTTTTTCAGTAATTTTTCCGAGGCCGACCTCAGGAGTTTCACGCCGCAGACCTTGAGCGATGCCACCTTGCTTGAGTTCGCACTAGCGCACAACCTGATCAACCGGCTCAAATCCCTGCAAAAGAGCAAGGACGGCTATTCAGTCATTATTACCAGCGAACAGGTCGATCGTGCGGCCGAGAAATATTTCGGCAAGCGGCTGACGCACCACCGCAGTTCGACCTATACCCAGCCATTGGCCGACGGTGAGGCCTATACCTTCTCGCAGGTCAGAAGCCTGGCCGACCTGGGTGGACACACCTATCTCGCCAACGGCGTGATCTATAGCGGGGATACGCCCAATCCGCATGGTACCCCGGCGCAATGGCAGCAGGCCGGTGAAGCGGTGGCGCAGGTCGGCAGCTTCGTCGCCAAGATCAAGTCGGTCGGTGAGCGCTACGTTCTCATCGAATACAAAGTGATTGCCAAATAGGGCCTGGATCATTCCCGGGCACACTCGCTCGCTTGCCTGGACCTGACGGCGATGTCTGATGCACCCCTGCGGGCACTGGGTCTCGGCAAGACCTTTGGCGCCGGGGACCGTCGGCTGACCGCCCTGGCGGACGTGACTCTGAGCCTGAGTCCCGGGGTGGTGACCGGTCTCATCGGGCCGGACGGGGCCGGCAAGACGACCTTCATGCGCCTGACCGCCGGGCTCTTGGTCCCTGACACAGGGCGGATCAAGGTCCTGGGCCTGGATGCGACCAGCGGTGCACTGGCGGTGCAGTCGCGTATCGGCTACATGCCTCAACGCTTCGGCCTTTACGAGGACTTGAGCGTCCAGGAAAACCTGGACCTCTATGCCGACTCCAAGGCTTGCCGCCCCCCGAGCGAGCGGCGCGCTACGCGCAGTTGATGGAGATGACCGGCTTGAGCCCCTTCGTTCACCGCCTGGCGGGCCAGCTCTCAGGGGGTATGAAGCAGAAGCGGGGGCTCGCCTGCACCCTGGTGAAGCCGCCGCGGCTGTTGCTGCTGGACGAACCGACGGTGGGGGTCGATCCAGTATCGCGTCGGGAACTCTGGGCCATCGTCTACCGGCTGGTGGCGCAGGAGTCCATGAGCGTGCTGCTCTCCACCGCCTATCTGGACGAGGCGGAGCGCTGTGCCGAGGTCATCCTGATGCACCAGGGGCGGGTGGTGGATCAGGGGGCGCCGGAACACTTCAGTGCGCCGCTCGCTGGCCGGACCTTTCGCGTGACCGGCGCGGCCGCGTCCCGACGCCGACTCCAGTGCGCGCTGGCACTGCGCCCCGAGGTGCTGGATGCGGTGCTCCAAGGGGAATCGGTGCGGGTGGTCTTGCGGGAGGGGGCGCGGCTCGATTGTGACGCATTGGCCCAAACCGTCGATGAACCGGTCCGCTGTGAACCGGTCCCGCCGCGCTTTGAGGATGCCTTCGTCGCCCTGCTCCTGGGCGACCGGGCGGCGGTGGCGCTGCCCCAGGGGCGTGTCACCCCGGGTTTTGCCGGCGATGCCATCCAGGTCAAGGGGCTGTGCCGCCGCTTTGGCGGCTTCCGCGCGGTGCAGGACTTGAGCTTCGCCGTCCACCCCGGCGAGGTGTTCGGTCTGCTCGGGGCCAACGGGGCCGGCAAGACGACTACCTTCCGCATACTCTGCGGCCTGCTGGCCCCCTCCAGCGGGGAGGTGCGGGTGGCGGGGGTGGACCTGCGACGCTCCGCCGCCCAGGCGCGCGGGCGCATCGGCTACATGGCGCAGCGCTTTTCGCTCTATGCCAACCTCTCGGCGCGACAGAATCTCGCCTTCTTCGCCCGTGCCTATGGCCTGCAGCGCCAGCACGCCGCGCAGCGGATCGATTGGGCACTGGAGGCCTTTGAACTGAAGGACCTGGCGGGGGTGGAGAGCGGCACCCTGCCGCTGGGCTACAAGCAGCGTCTGGCCATGGCGGCGGCCCTGATGCACGAGCCGGACATCCTGTTCCTGGACGAGCCCACCTCCGGCGTCGACCCGCTGGCCAGGCGCGCGTTCTGGGCAGGCATCAATGCCCTGGCCCAGGGCGGGGTGACGGTGCTGGTCACTACCCATTTCATGGAAGAGGCCGAGTATTGCGACCGTCTGGCCATCATGGCGGGCGGGGAGGTCCTGGCCATCGGTACGCCGGCGCAGATCAAGGCCCAGGCCGCACGGTCCGGGGAGCCGGAGCCAGATATGGAGGAGGCGTTTATCGCCTTAATTCAGGAACGGGGTTCAGTATGAGCAATTGGATCAAGCGTAGGATCGGAAAGATTCAGCGGCGTTTGCACTCGGGGCGGGAATGTACGCTGGCGCAACGCTACCCGCAATACCAGATCGGTCGTGGCACCTATGGCGATCTTTCGGTATCTGCATTTGGATCGGCGGCCACTCTGCGGATCGGTAACTTCACCTCGATCGCGGCGGGAGTCAGGGTGTTCCTGGGGGGCGAGCATCGCCTGGATTGGGTGACCACCTTCCCCTTCAGTGCGTTGTGGGAGTCGGCGGGATGCTATACCGGTCATCCCCGCACCAAGGGCGATGTCATCATCGGCGCCGATGTCTGGATCGGCGCCGAGGCGCTCATTACCTCGGGCGTCACCATCGGCGATGGTGCGGTGATCGGGGCGCGCGCCGTGGTGTCGCGTGATGTCGCCCCCTATACGGTGGTGGCCGGCAATCCGGCGGCGGTCGTGAAAGTGCGCTTCGATGAGCAGACGGTGAAACGTCTGCTCGCGCTAAAATGGTGGGACTGGTCAGATAGCGAGATTGAGCGTGCCCTGCCGGAATTGCTCAACAATCACATCAAGGCCTTCCTGGAGAAGGCCGAAGCCGGCGCTTATCGGACTAGCCAACCGTCGACCGCCTAAGCGTTGCGCGAGGATTGCGTGAGGCGTCCGCGGGGTTGGTTGGCTTAGTCCGGGATCGTCTTAGCCCGGTTTGCAAAATAGCGTTGCCTCGGCCTTTCTGCGTCGCACCAAGCCGGCGAGCCCATGGTTGTTGTATTTGCCGAATTGTTCTGCAATCCAGGTTGCGTCATTCCACTTCCAATGGGTAATGGGTCAGGATAGGCATTCGCGCGAAAGCCTTCAAGCTCTTTAACAAATTCGATAGCGGCGGCGGGGATGGTATTCATCTGCGATGACCTCACGAATATGACCGAGTTGAAGCTTGGGCTGACGATCGGTCTAAAGCGGCGCGCGCCTGTCGACGCTGCGAGTCAGCACGAGGTCGGTGGCGTGCGCTCGCTCTTAAGGCCGGTTGTCAGCCGGCCTTCAGAATTTGTAATTGAGCCTGCCCCCTTATTCTGTCGCCAACTCCATGTTGCTACGGGTTGCGGCGCGGTGCCATGGTACTGGTGTGGGGTATTGGCGCAGCGTAGCTTGCGGGCTCCTTGCGCTCCGGTCCAAGCTTCTCCAGCCGGCTTTGGGCGAGCCGCGCCTCTGGGGTGCCCGCGAATTTGGCGATGACCTGTCGGTAGGCGTTGCGCGCCTGCTCGCGGGCGTCCTGCTCGGACTGGATGTCACCGATCTTGAGCAGCGCCGAGGCAATCCTGGAACTGCCGGGGTTCAATTGCACCAGCCGATCGAATTCGGCCAGGGCCGCCGGGTAGTTGCGCTGGGCATAATAGGTCTCGGCCAGCCAGTAGCGGGCATTGTCGGTGAACTGGCCCTGCGGATAGCGACGCAGCAGTTCGTTGAAGGCGGTCACGGCATCCGGGTACTTGCGCTGCTTCAGCAGCTCGAAGGCGTCGCGGTAGGCGTCGCGTTCATTGCCGCCGGTGGTCTCCGGGCTGGGCAGGGAGGGGATGCCGACGGCCCCGGGGGACGAGGGGGTGGGGGCGCTGATGGGTGGCGGTGTCGGGTTGCCCACCGGCGGCTTCAGATCCTTGCCGCTCGCATCGATGGCACTGTTCGGGTGGGCGGGCGCTGCCGTGCCTTCAGTGCCGCTTGCGGGTGTCCCGGGCGCCGCGGGCGCTGCGCCGGCCGGGGCGTCCAGGCCCTTGCCGGTGCCCAGGCGGGAGTCGATGTCCAGGTATTGGTCGCGCAGTTGCCGCTGGAGCTTCTGGATCTCGAACTGCTGGGTTTCCACCAGGCCACGCAATTCCTGCATCTCTTGCTGGAGTTGCTGCATCTGCAACTGCTGCCCGGAGGCGCTCTGATTGTCGATGATGCGTTCGATACGCGCCACCCGGTTCTCGATGAGTGGATCGGTGGCGGTGGCCGCGTTGGCAGGGCTGCCGTTCGCCGCCCCGAGGGCCGCGATCAGTAATACGATGGAGCGTGTGTTGTTCATCTAGCTGTCGTCATGAAGTCTTGTTTGGATTCATTGGCGGTCGATTCCCCTTGCTGCATCCGTGCCGGGCGCCTCAGTACTGAATGATCACCCGCCGACTGAGCCGCCATGCGTTCTCGCTGTGCCCGGGTTCGGCGGGCTTTTCCTCGCCATAGCTCAAGGTGGCCATCTGGCCCGTGGTCACGCCCTCGGCGAGCATGAGCTTGCGCACCGATTCGGCGCGCTGGTCGCCCAGGGCCAGGTTGTATTCCCGGGTACCGCGCTCGTCGGTATTGCCCTCCAGGGTCACGCGCTGAGCGGGGGTCGTGCCCAGGTAGGCGGAATGGGTGCGGATCACGTCCAGGTACTGCGGCTTGATCTCGGCGCTGTCATAGTCGAAATAGATGGTGCGCTGGTAGAGCGGGTTGGACGGGTCCTCCCAGGGGCCGCGATAGGTCGGCCGCGGTGTCTCGGTGCTCGCCGTCGGGACCGTGGTGCGCGGGGCCGCGCTCGGGGTCGGTGGGGGCATGCCGGTCAGTGGTGCGGTTTCTTGCGGCATCTCGGCGCAGCCGGTCAGCCACAGGCTCAAGACCAGGCAGGGGCCGAGCCGCCCGGCGGCGGTGCGGACCGGGCACATCAGGGTCGGTATCACGGGGGGCATCCTCATTTCATCGTCGGTGACCAGGCGGGCTCGCGCACTTCGCCCGAGTCCTGGGAGATCCGCTGGCTGCCGCCGCCCTCGACCGCGGCGGTCGCGAGCACCCCGCGCCCGTTCTGCACGGTGGCATAAATGACCATGCTGCCGTTCGGCGCGAAACTTGGCGACTCGTCCAGGCCGCCGTCACTTAAGACCTTGCGCAGGCCGCGCGCCAGGTCCTGGACGACGATCCGGAACTGGCCGTTGACCCGGGTCACCATGGTGATGGACTTGCCATCCGGGGAGTAAGAGGCGCGGGCGTTGTAGTCGCCCTCACCGCTCACCCGCGCGGCCGGCCCGCCCGCGGTGGACATCCGGTAGATCTGGGGGCTACCGCCGCGGTCAGAGGTAAAGATCAGGTCGTTGCCGTCCGGTGACCAGGAGGGCTCGGTGTCGATGGCGAAGTGGTCGGTCAGTTGGGTCAGCTCACGGGTCTGGAGGTTCAGCACATAGATGTTGGCGTTGCCGTCCTTCGACAGGGTCATGGCCAGTCGCTGGCCGTCCGGTGAAAAGGCCGGTGAGCTGTTGATGCCCGGGTAACTGGCGACCAGGTCGCGGCGCCCGCTGGTCAGGTCCTGAACATAGATGGCAGCACGTCGGTTCTCGAACGAGACATAGGCGAGCTGGCGCCCGTCCTTAGCCCAGGCGGGGGACATGATCGGCTCATTGGACGAGACGATGGTCTGGGGGTTACTGCCGTCCGCGTCGGCCACCCGCAGCGTCACCGTCTGGCCCTCGCCATGCCCGCTGGCGGTGATGTAGGCGATGCGGCTAGAGGCGACCCCGGGTTGACCGGTGAGTTTTTCGTAGACCTGGTCGGCGACGCGGTGGGCGGTGAGGCGCAGCCCCCCGGACGTGGTGCTGAGGCTGGAGGAGGCGATCTCTTTGCCCCCGACGACATCGAAGAGGGTGTAGCTCACGCGGTAGCCGCTGCCCTCCTGCTCCACCCGCCCGATCACCAGGCTGTTCATCTTCAGCAGGCTCCAGTCGCGCAGGTCCACCTCGGCCGCGGTGCTGGGCATGGCCATCATGTCGCGGGTGGGCAGGGCGCGGAATTTGCCGGTGCGCACCAGGTCCGCGCCGATCACGGCGGCGACATCCTCCTTGGGGATCAGGCCCTCCGAGACCCCGAACGGCACCACCGCGATCGGCTGGGCGGCCTCGACCCCGCCGGTCACCTCGATCGTGAGCCGTGCCTGGGTCGTCCCGGGGACGATCAAGGATGCCGTCGCCGCGAGCGTGAGGGTGGCAATGAGCCTGAGTAGCTTGCCTGTGGTCATGGGGCTGTGGTCTCCCGGATCAGCACTAGCGATGTTCGTCCATTGTGCCAGAATCGAAGACCGTGGCGGTCGGCTGGTTAATAGGACAAGATTAACCCTGGAAAGGGCAGTTATCACGCCAAGGCGCCAAGCTCGCCAAGAAATACAATAAGATAAACCATGCATCCAGATCACCCGTCGGGTGAGTGGCCCAACGCAGCTAACACACTGAAAAACTTTGGCGAGCTTGGCGCCTTGGCTTGAGCAATTGTCGGCCTCAGGTTAACCGGAATTTCCAGGATAACCGGGGCGGCAGGCAAGCCAGGTTACTATCCTGTAAATCTTGCGAAATCCTGTTAATCCTGTCCATTGCGACCGCATCAGGGCGTGAACTTGAGGTTGAATTCCCGGAAGCGCTCGAAGGCTGGACCGGATGGGATCGGGATCGGGGAGGCATTGTAAACGGCCGCAATCACCGATTGGTCGAAGGCCGCATTGCCGCTGCCCTGCACCACGCCCACCGAATTGGGTACCACCTCCCCACCCGGGATCAGCCGCAGTGAGACGACCGTGACCAGTTCGCCGGCCAGGGCCGGGGGGCGGACCCAGAACTCGCGGACCTTGTCCCTGATCACGGGGATGTAGCGGTCCACCTCACGGGCGATCTCCTGGGAGGATGATCTCGACTGGTCGTCGGCCTCACGGGCGCGTTGGGCCTCCGCCAGCGTCAGGCGCTGACGGTCCTCCTGCTCCATCTGGCGCGACTCCTCCTCGATGCGCTGTCTGGACTCCTCTTCCGCCAGGCGGCGCTCCTCCCGCGCGGCCATTTGTTCGGCCTCGGCCTGGATCTGGAGCTCGCGCTGCTGTTCCTGGCGGATCTGCTCGCGCTCCGAGTACATGCGGCGCGCCGCCTCTTCCTCCTGACGCCGAGTCGCCGCGGCCTTGGCCGTGGCCTCCTGCGCCTGGCGGGCCTCGGCCGCCGCCTGTTGCCGGGCCTGGGCCTCGGCCTGGCGCCGCGCCTGGGCTTCGGCCTTGGCCTGGGCCGCCGCTTGGCGGCGGGCCTCCTCGGCGGCCTGGCGCTGGGCGGCGAGTTCGGCGGCTTGGCGCGTCGCCGTCTCGGTCTCGCGACGTGCTTGGGCCTCCGCTTCGCGCTGGGCTGCGTCGGCGGCGGCCTGGCGCTGGTCTTCCTGGGTCTGGGCCGCGCGCTGCGCCTCGGCCTGACGCTCTGCCTCCAGTTTCGCCGCTTGTGCCGCCGCCAGCTCGGCCTCGCGCTTGGCCGCGGCGTCGGCGGGTGGGGGTGGCAGAGACTTGGCCTCCTGGCGTTTTTCGTCAGCCGCGCGTCTGCTTTGCTCGGCCTTGAAGCGCGAGACCATCTCCTCCATGGCGCGGTCGCCCACGACGGTCGCCTGTACCACCTTGGGTGCCTGGCCGGCCGCGTTGGGGTCCGGCGCGAAGCGGACGCTGACGAACAGGAGCACCCCGAAGAGCAGGTGCAGCAGCAGTGACCAGTAGAGTGCGCGCCGGTTCCGGCGCAGGACCTGCCACATGGTCAGGGTTCACGGCGCGCCGGCGGGGCGGTGATCAGGCCCACGTTGGGCGCCCCGGCCGCCTGGGCGACCACCATGGCACGCACCACCCGGCCGTAGTTCACCTCGCTGTCCGCCCGAACCAGGACTGGTGTTTCGCGGTTGTTCTCCAGCACGGTGCGGATTCGGTCATAGAGCGTCTTGTCGGTGACTGGCAGGTGCTTGTCTTGCCCGACGTCGAGATAGAAATCGCCGACTTGGTCGATGCTGATGACCACCGAGGCCACCGTCGGGCTCGGAATGCCGCCGGCCCGCGCCTGCGGCAGATTGACCTTGACCCCCTGGGTGATCAGTGGCGCGGTGACCATGAAGATCACCAGCAGCACCAGCATCACGTCGATGTAGGGCACCACGTTGATGTCTGACATGGGCCGGCGGCGGCTGTGACGGCGAGAACGCTTGAGCATGGAGAGTCCCCGGGCGCGTCAGCCGCGGCCCTGGCGCTGCAACAGGGTGGAGAATTCCTCCATGAATTCCTCGTAGCGGTTGTTGAGCCGCTCCACCTGATTGGAGAACCGGTTATAGGCGATGACCGCCGGGATAGCGGCGAAGAGGCCGATCGCGGTGGCGACCAGGGCCTCGGAGATGCCGGGGGCCACCAGCGCGAGGGTCGCCTGGTCGACGTTACCCAGGGCGTGGAAGGCGTGCATAATGCCCCAGACGGTGCCGAAGAGTCCCACGTAGGGGCTGGTGGAACCCACGGTGGCGAGGAATGACAGGTTGGCGTCCAGCCGGTCCATCTCCCGGCTGAGCGCCACCCGCATGGAGCGCTCGGCGCCCTGCAGGACCGCCATCAGGTCGCTGCCCTCGATCTTGCGCAGCCGCACATAGTCCTTGAAACCAGCGCGGAAGATCGCGGCCAGGCCCAGGTTGCCCTGCGCCTCGTCGCTCAGTTCTTTGTAGAGTGCGCTCAAGTCCCCGCCGGACCAGAAACGCTCCTCGAAGGCATTGGCGGCCTTGCGCGCGTTGCCGAGCACGCGGCCCCGGTCGAGGATCAGGGTCCAGGACATGACGGAGGCCAGCACCAAGACCAACAGCACGAGCTGCACTACGAAGCTCGCGTGCATGATCAGGTTCAGCAGCGAAAGGTCGGAACTCATCTGGGTCTCTCTTTAAAGGGGCTCTCGAAGGCGCGCGCAAGGTGATGGGCGCGATGCGCGTGTCCCGTACCGGGCCGCCCGTGGTCCGGCCCTGACAGGGGGCGGAGCTTAACCGGAAATCGCCGGGCGTGGGCAGAAGAAGATGGCCGAGGGTGCGATCAAGAGTGATGTGGTCAGCAAAATCGCCCGTCGTAGGGTGAATAAAGCGCGCGGCATGACGCTGCGGACCGGGCACGGCGCTTGGGCGCGCCGCATCCACCAGGGCCGCTGGTGGATGCGCTGCGCTTATCCACCCTACGAAACCAAATCAGTTTTGCTCGCACCCGAACCGGGGTCACTCCGGCGCGTCCGCGAAAAGGTCGCCGATGACCGGTCCCGGTCCCGCCAGCGGCGCCGACTGGCGCACCGGGACCGGCAGTCCCAGGTGCAGATAGGCGGCCGGGGTCGCCATGCGCCCGCGCGGTGTGCGCATCAGATAACCCTGTTGGATCAGGTAGGGCTCCAGCACGTCCTCAATGGTGCCGCGCTCCTCGCCGATGGCCGCTGCCAGGCTTTCCACCCCCACGGGGCCGCCGTCGAACATCCGAACCACCGCGGCCAGCAGGCGCCGGTCCATGTGGTCGAAGCCCAGCGCGTCCACCTTGAGCATGGCGAGCGCCCGGTCCGCCACCGCGACGGTGATGCGCCCGTCGGCCCGCACCTGGGCGAAGTCGCGCACGCGCCGCAGCAGCCGGTTGGCGATGCGCGGGGTCCCGCGGGCGCGCCGGGCGATCTCCGCCGCGCCCTCCGGGTCAGTGGGGATGGCCAGGATCTCGGCGGAGCGCCGCACGATGGTCGCCAGGTCCTCCGCCGAATAGTATTCCAGACGCTGGACGATGCCGAAGCGGTCGCGCAAGGGCGAGGTCAGCAGCCCCGCGCGCGTGGTGGCCCCCACCAGGGTGAAGGGCGGTAGGTCGAGTTTGATGGAGCGGGCGGCCGGTCCCTCGCCGATCATGATGTCGAGTTGGAAGTCCTCCAAGGCCGGGTACAGGACCTCCTCGACTACCGGGCTCAGGCGGTGGATCTCATCGACGAACAGCACATCACCCGGCTCAAGGTTGGTGAGCAACGCCGCCAGGTCGCCGGGCTTTTCCAGCACCGGCCCCGAGGTCTGGCGCAGATTGACCTGCATCTCGTAGGCGATGATGTGGGCCAGGGTGGTCTTGCCGAGCCCCGGTGGGCCGAAGATCAGCACATGGTCCAGTGCCTCCTTGCGGGCGCGGGCGGCGCCGATGAAGATCTCCATCTGCTCGCTGACCGCTGGCTGGCCGACATAGTCCGCCAGCCGGCGCGGGCGGATCGCCCGGTCGATGGCGCTGTCGTCGCTGGCGGCGAGCGGGCTGATGAGTCGGTCCGGGTCGGTCTGCATGGGGTCTTGGGGGTCCGTGGGGCCTGCATCTTGCGCTCGTGACACCGCTTTGCGGTGTCACGCATGTGTCAGGCGCTCCGCGCCGGGAATGCTGCCTTAGTCAGGGGTTTTCTGGTTGCCTTCGCCCGGCTCTTGCGGCGGTCGCCGCGAACCGCCGAACTGATAAAACACCAGCCAGATCGCCAGGCCGATGAAGGCAAAAAACTCTATTTTTTCAGCGTCGATGGTCATGGCTCGGGCTCCGTGGGGGCTTCAAGGGGCGTCGCGGCCGGGGGCCGCTCCTACGGCGTAGGAGCGGCCCCCAGG
>CAILVI010000447.1 GCA_903837595.1 uncultured Thiodictyon sp. | reverse complement strand
GCGCGCCATCCGCCGCGGGGGGTGGACCACCGAGCGCCGGCGCGCCATCCGCCGCGGGGGGTGGACCACCGAGCGCCGGCGCGCCATCCGCCGCGGGGGGTGGACCACCGAGCGCCGGCGCCCCGGCTGTCGGCGCCGCGTCCCCGCCGCCCCCGATGAACTTACGCAATGAAGGGTTCGCCTCCAGCAGCGCACGTCGGTGCGTTGCCGTGCTGCCCCCGATCATGCCCTGAGAAAACCCCCCCCAGCGCGCGTTCCACTCCGGGGTCGCGCCGGTGACCAGATCTCCGCCCGCAGCCGCGCCCCCAGGAGTAACGTCCCCGTGCATGAAATCGGCGGGGTCCTTGCCGCCGACGTAGTATCCACCCCAGCGCGGGTTGAACGCGGGATCGCGCGCTTTTTGCAGCGCCGTCGCGTCCTGCCAAAATTTTTCATACGCCCGAGCGTCTTGCGGCGTGGCCCCATGAGCGCCATAGTTTATGTACTCTTTCCCGGTGCTGCGGTTGCGCAACTGCACGTCCAGCGCGTAGCCACCACGATGGTTGAGGCTGTTGGATCGGTACCCTGACGTAACGTCAACCGCCAGGTCTGGATTGGCCAGCGCCCCCAGGGCGACAGCGGACTTCATGCTCGGGTCGACCATGCCCAACAGGGGGCCGTTAGGATCGAATTTTCCGCCCTTAAATGTGATGCCGGCACGTTCAGCCAAGGCGCTGAGGGGGCTTTTTTCGCCCCCTCCGTCACCCAGGTTCGGAACCGCGCTGAGTGGCGCCCGGTCGGCGCCGGTGTTGGACCGGAGCAGGACCTTTTTGAGGTAGTCTGCGGTCCCGCCCGTGGGGCGCCCGCTTTGATACATCGCCGCCAGGTGCTCGATGTCCGGGGTAATGCCCTGTTGCTCCAGGGCCTGTTTGTTGGCTTGGTGCAGGCGCATGGCCCCGAGCGCGCCCTCATGCGGGTCGAGCGGGTTGACGCCAAACTTCGCACTGTTAGCCGGCATCAGTTGCCACCAGCCTTGGGCGCCCGCTGGGCTGACCGCCGCCGCGCGCTTGCCGCGGTCAGTGATGTGGCCCGTCTCCCCGTATTCCGTCCCGACCATCAGCCCCGGCGGCAGACCCGCGGATTTCTCCAATTCGCCCACCCACGCCCGCCACGCGTCAGTGCCCGGATCAGGGCGCTGCGACTCGACGCCCCCCGGGGCGGCCCCGTCCCGCGCCCCGTGGAGTGCCCCGTGGAGTGCCCCGGCTGCCCCCCCCAGCACGCCGAGATGGCTCCCTCTAGCGGCGCCGTTCGCGACCCGCTCGACGACGCCAGCCCCGGGGGGGGAGGGCGCGTCTCCGAAGACGCGCCCCAGGTACCCGGCGGTCGTCTTGACGACGCCAGCCCCGGCTCCGAAGACGCGCCCCATGTACCCGGCGATCGTCTCCAGACTGCCCGCGATTTTACCTAGCACCCCGCCGTCGAAGCTCTTGAGGGTATTGATCAGGGGCGCGAGCAGGTCGCCGAGAGAGGTGAGCCCGGCAGCCAAGTCCGCGGTCGCTTGGCGGTTCAGGTCCTCCTCGGTGCCCTGATTCTCGGCCATCGCGATGACTTTTGGGAGCACCGCCATGATATTGCTGGTATCGCCCGACTGGATCGCCGCGCCCAGCTGGCCCTTCATCTCGGCGTCGACACCCGGAGCGGTGCGGTACTGCTCCGCCATCGCGTGGACGTCCGCCTGTCCCGTGTAGAGCCGGCTGAGCGACGCAATCCCCCCAGGTTTGACCCGCTCCAGGCCGCCGCCGGTGGCCTTCTCCATCCATTGAGCGAAGCCGCCGAAGCTCCGGCCGTCACTGTGCAGCGCGGGATCGGTCATCAGATCCCAGATAGCCCCGCCCTGTGCCGAGGTGGTCCCGCCGAGTTTATTCATGGTGTAGCCGAACTGCCGCCTGAGGTCCGCACCCGGCATCCCTTCGGCCACGCCTGCGTACGCACCAAACAGCAGCTCGGCCTTGGTGCGCGTGTCGCTGCCCAGGCCGAGGCTTTTTGGCGATGCCCCCAAGCCCGCCTCCTTCATGATCTCCATGTTCGCGGGGTCGTAGCCGACCGCACCGCCGAAAGCCAAATACGCCATACCCTCCGCGGGTCCGGCGCCACCCGACCCCGCTTTGCCAAAGGCGTCCAGGACACTCGTGGCGCCACCGTCGCGCAGGGCCTTGTTGCTGTAGAGCACCGACAGCATGTCGCCGATCTTGCCCATCTCGCCTTCACCGGCCGGGCGCAGTTCCTTGTTCGCAATCCCCGAGATCGCCCCGACCATATCCGTCATGACCTGCTCGGATTTGGCGAACATCCCGGACCGGCTAATGGTCTGCCCCAGCAGGGCCGCAAAGTCGCGCTGCGATTTGCTGCCGCCGCCGTATCCTACCGCTTCCGCACGGCCGAAGAGCGACGCAGACGTACCGGGGTCGAGCCCGTAGCCGCGCCCGAACTGCCCCGCAACCCCGGCCCGGTCCACGGCTTGGCTGTCCACTGCGCCGCTGGTCCGCACGAAGTGCTCGGCCAGCTCAGCCGCGTCCGCGGTAGCCAGTTGGAGCGACTGCCCGAGACCTTCGACGTCTTTGCGCAGGTCCCCGAAGCCGGCTCCCGATGTCAGCGACTTGTAGATCGAGCCGATCGACTCGGACGACCGCACGGACTCACGGAACCCTGTGGCCACCGCCCCGATGGCGCTGCCCACGCCCGCGATAGCGAGCATGGACTTGGCGCCGCCCCAGGCTTTCCTCCCCGCCCAGCGGGCCGCTCCCCCAATGCCTCCGCCCGGCGGGGCCGCCGCGCCCCCTCCAGCCGCGCCCGCGCCACCGTCTGACTGACCGGGGGGCGGCACGTGCTCCGGCGGGGGGCTGCCCGGGAATATGCGCCGGAAGAGAGAGGGGCTCGGCGGGGGACGGGTGTCTCTCAGTAGCTCTCGCTCTAACCGAGCCTGGACCAGCCCGCCCGCCCGGGGGGTAGACCCCAGCCGGGAGAAATTTAGCCCCAGGGGGTCGTTGAAGTTCTGCCACGACGCCACGGCGCGGCGACGCAGCTCCTTGATCCAGGGGTTGTCCGCCAGGCGCTGGAGGTTGATCTGGATGTCGCGCGTATGTCGCGCGGTGTCACGGAACTGCAAATTAGCCCGGGCCAGGGCTTTCTGGAGGGCGTCGACCGACTGCACCGAGCCCGGTCCTGGGGCGCCCGCCGCCCCGCTTCCACTCCCCCCCGCCCCCGCGCCGCCCGCCGCGCCGCCCCCGATGTGGCTGAACGCCTGCTTGAGTTGCTCCGCGGCCAGCCTACCGGCCTGAACCATGCCGTCGAAATTGGCCCCGATGTCGATGCCGACACGGTTTGTCATGCGCGATGCCTCGCTGCGGGAGATTCCCTCAGTATCGTGTCACGACAGGTATTAGCGAGGGTTATACCCGGGTCCTGTTTATGCTAGACGACGGATTAGGGCCTGCTTACGGAGGGCGGCCATCAGGGGGCAAAAAAAAGGTGCTCCTGACCGCTGCGCAGTTCATCGAGCGCGGCCGGGCGGGGCTAGCTTTCATCCCCGCAGTATCTCCTCCGCCTCCTCCCGCCACCCCTGCGGCGTCACCGCGATCCCGCACCCCCGATGGATCAATGCATAGAGGGCGCTGAAGGGCATCGACCGCGGTGACTCCCCCCCCCCGGTGTATTTGCGCACCGAGCGGCCATCGCTGAGCCCCATCAGGGCCGCCGCCTGGGCGCCGGTCAGCCCCAGACCCTTCAGCAGCGCCTGCACCTCCTGTGGCGTCGGTGCCTGGTAATGGTCGGCATCCATCAATGCGCCCCCCAGGGACTCAGATCCGGGAGCCGATCCACCACCCGGTAACGCCCCGGCCAGCGGCCGCGCCCCGGGGGTCGGCACCCGTCAGGTGATGCCCTGGCCCGGCTCCCAGGTCTCCGCGGGCTCCCAATCATCAGGTGGCACCGTGTCATCCTGTGCCTGCGCCTGCCGAGCCAGGTCGGTCAGAATGGCGTCCAGGTCGAATTCGTCATCCTCGATCAAGTCGCCTTTTCCGTCTCTGCGGGCATGTTCAAAGTACGCCGCCCAGGCGTCCAGCAGCATGTCATCGTGTGTAGAGTCCAGGAAGCGCGGGTCGGTCGCCGGGAGCTGGTACCGCTCCCGGTACCACCACTCAAGGGACTGGCTGCACGCTCGCGCTCGCGCTTTGAGGCTGGTCTCCTGCAGGCTTGCGAAATCGCCCCTCCGCGGTCTTGATGGCCGCGTAGACGTCCTGAAGGGCGGCCACCGCTGCCTCGTCGTCAGGGTCGATCGCGTAGGGGTCCCAGCCGTCGGGACCCCGCACCACCATCGCCTTGAGGTAAGCAAGGAAGTTGCAAATCCCCGCGAACTCCCCGCCGATGCTCTCCGCGCCCTCGGTCAGCCGGTTGTATTCGGCAGTGATGGCTACCGCCACGCGCATCGTGCGCCGGCGGCACTCGAAGACGCCGACGGCGTCCACAGGCACCATAAAGGTCAAGTCGGCCATCAGAGTTTCGTCCCGACCACATCCAGGGCCATGAACTGCACATTACTCCCGACGATTGCGTGCTTTGCGATTTCGACGTCCCCGCTTGCGTAGGAGCACTTGATGTATTTGCGCAGCAGCCCCGTGTTTTTAGGGTCTTTGCCGTATACACAAATGTCGAAGACCAGCCCCTTCAGGGCCGAGTCCCCGTTTTCTGTCGCAATTCCAGCGTCGCGCAGATTGCCCGAGAACAGCACCATAGTGGATGCCGTCAGGTGATGCCGGGCCATCGTCGGCACGTACTCGGACACGTGGATATCACCGACGCCGCTGGCCGGTTCAAGACCCATGTCATCGCTCGGCCGCAGATTCTGCAACAGTCCGATGACCTTGCCGTCGAACTGAATCTCGATGCGATTGCCCGTCTGGACAATTCGATGCTCGGTAGCCATGGAGCGCTCCTCCTGGGTTAGACGTTATTGGCGACCGTCGCCGTGCCCGAGTAGGCGCGGGCGTAGATGCCGACAAGGACGAAATTGATCGGGATGACCGGAGAGCACTCGAACCAGACGCGCAGCACATCGCCCTCGATCTCGGCGGTGATGTTGCGGTACGCAGGATTTGCCGCGTCCCCGACGATCACGCCGACCCCGACCGGTTCGGGGCGCGCGAGGTCGCGCAGGACCGTCTCGACCGTCGAGATCGCCTCGTGCAGGGTGACCGGGCTGGCCTTGCGCCCGACAAATATCTCCAGCGCCTCGCGCACCGTGCGCGCCACGAAGTCGAGCGCGATTCCGGTGCTGAGCTCCACCCGGTTGTAGTTGTCGTTTGCGAGCCAGGTGCTGATGGCCTTCGAGATGATGAACCCGCGCCGGGTCTGGCGCGCACCGAGCACCCCGGCGTCGATCAGCGTGTCGGAGTCATACAGCCGGGTGACGAGCGGGTCCAGCCCGGGCACGGTCAGGACCTTGTTGGTCATGGTGTGTCCGGGATTCATCGCCGAGAACCCGCCGGCGACCTGGGCCGCCAGGAAGTACGCGGGCAGGGCCACCAGGGCGCCGCTGTCGTCGTAGCCCAGGATCGGCGGGAAGCACAGCGCGGTGCGATCGGAGTTCAGGGCCATCGCGGCCACTTTGGCGGCGGCAATCGCTGAGTCCAGGGTGCCCGACACGACATCGCCACCGACAAAGGCCCTGCGCTCCATTTTTCCTGCGCCACTCATGAATGCCACATGGGCGTCCGCCATGGCATGAATGGCATCTGACGCGGACAGGGGCACCACGTACTGCACATCGCTGCCCTGGAGGGCGTCAAACGCATCCTGCCAGTCATCGTTTGTGGGCGCGGTCCCATTCGTGCCGCCGGCCAGATAGGTCCCGGTCAGCGCCGCGGGGGCCGCCAGAGCCCCGTCTCGGCGGGTGGCAAAAACCAGGTCGCGGGTGGTCGTATTAAACCACGTCACCGCCGCTTGCAGGTCGGCGGTGACCGCCAGGTCGACCGCTTTGCAGGTCGTAGCGACCAGGCCGTCCAGGGTAGCTACGACAGGATCGCCCGGGATCAGCGCGATCGAGGAAAACCCCGGGACCGCGTTGATCGCATCGCACAGCGCGCGCACGGAGGCATAATTTGCCAGGGTCAGCACGGTCCCGGTCCCGCCCGAGGGCGCTTTGAGGGTCAGCGCAGACGCTGTCACGGTCGCGGTCGCTGTGGCCTCCACACCCGAGTACCGAATGGACAGCGGCGTGCGGCTGATGTTGTCCCGGGTGAAATAATTCTCGCCCTGCTGGACCGTCAGGTGCTTCCCAGACGTTGTCCCCGCCGCGACGGTGACCTTGATCCCGTTGGTGTGCGCGCCGTAATCCACCGAGTCCAACTTGATGACACTGTTGGTCGCGGCGTCCTTGAGCATCAAGGTCGCCTGCACGGCGGGCTCCACCCGGATGACCGCCACCCGTGCCGGGGAACCCGTCTCGGCCGAAGGGTTGAAAGCCATCTCCACCGCGGTGAGCAGATCGCCGCCGCGCAGAGTGCGCCGAGCCACGACCGGGCTATCAAAAAATAGCGCAGTCTTGGGCGCGCCACCCTCAGAGGTGCCGAGGATGCACGCGATATTGCCCGCCCGGCCAGGGTGTGCCGTGGCCAGGCCCTGGTCGTAAATGGCCGACTCGACGGCGGGGGTGGTCAGCAAGCGGCCGTTGAAAAAGATCGACATATCAGTCCTCCGTTACGCCGGGCGCGCCAGGAAGGCGGCGAAGGCGGCCTCGAATTGATCCGGGGTCGCCCGACCCAGACCGGTGCGCTGGGACTCTTTCCAAAATGCCGACAGGGCTTCGACGCGCCGGCCCAGCTTGCTGCTTCTCATTGCACACCAGTCATCGAGGGCGATGTCGGCGACAGGAGCGCCAGACGTCAGAGCGATCGGGGGCGCGGGCGTCCCAGAGGGGGTCGGGTCAGCCATTGATGAGAACCTCGTTAAAGTGGAGGACGGACGCCTGCGCGCGCACCAGAGCGGGGTGCAGGCAGGACAAAGTAAACACGGACTGATAGACCGGCGCGTTGAAAGACTCGAAGTCCTGCGTGTCCGAATCGCTCAGGTCCGGCGTGAGAAACCCCGCCGCGTCGAAAATCGGCAAGTTGAGCAGCAGGACCCGTTGCACGGCATTACGCAAGCGCAGCCGGTCATCGTGGTTCAGCGCCCAGACACCGATTTGGACGGTGGAGCGATCCAGCCAGCCCTCGAACATGGACCAATAGTCGCCGCTGGCGTCGAACACGTCCGGAATCACGGTCTCGCCAATCCCCCGGACCTCGGCGCGCCGCTCCTGCAGAATCACCGTGACCACGGGCATGCGCACCGACTCAATCAGCGGGTGGGCGCAGAGCACCGGGATGGCGCCAGCATCATGCCGCAGCCGGTTGGCCAGCACCTCGGCCTGCAACCCCAGCCCCAGGCGCTCGCGCACCAGCTCGGGCAGGTCAGGATTGGTGTAGAGGGGCTCAGCGACATAGGCCGGGGTTACCGCAACCGGGTCACCGGATGCCGCCCAGATGCCGTTGATGCGCTCGTAGTGGCAGTACCACGCAGGCGCGCCGTTGCTTAGCCCGGTGAAGTCCAGCACCGGAAAGTATCCGCCCCCACCGAAGCCTGCGGCGATCACCCTGGCGGTGTCATCGTCGGCGCCCACGAAGTCCGTGTCGGCCCTCCGCAGCAGGCGCCACTGCGCCACCGCTGATGACAAGGACAGGGACAGCGCGACGGCGTTGCCGCAAGGGGGGGCGTGCGAAAAAATGATCATGCGGCCAGCCTACTGTCACGACAGCGGCAGGGTGGTGGCGGAGGGCGCGGAATCAGCATTTGATGACTTGACGCGCGCCGGTAGCGGGTCTAGTCTCGACCTGTCGCCGGGGTCCCGGCGGCCGGGTTTAGCAGCCCGAACGACTCAGGCGGACAACCGCCGCCAGGCGGTTTTTTCATGGACGAGCGCGCGGCCGTTTTTAGGGCCGTGCGGGGGCACCCTCGGGTGCGCCGGACCCTGAGCCCGGTCTGCTAACCCCGCATGGTCCGCTCGATCCGGAGTACGGCGCATGTCCAACCTGCCACGCCTTTTGTCCCCGCCCACCCCCACCCCCACCCAGGGCGAACGCACGGCCGGAAACGGCATGAACGCACGATTTTGGATCTTCTGCCGCGGGCCGGTCCATCTGACCCTGCGCCCCGGGCAGACCCTGACATACCACAGAGCCTGGCTGCACGATGAGGGGTGGAGCAGCACGCAGGACTCCTGGACGCTGGAGGCGGGCCAGGTGGTGCACGAATGGGCCACGGACGGGTGCGACTGCGATGGGCGGATGTCTACGCGGGGACGGTGTACCTGCGCCATCGAGGACCTACGCGCGGGCTGCCACGATGAGGATGACGGCGCCACGTACCCCCGGTGGGATCAGTATGACTACTCGCAGCGCGACTACTCTGCCGGGGCTGCTGGATACTAAGGGCACCGCCCGGGTGTCCACCCGCGCCGGCCTCCGGGGAGCGCTCAACCCGACGGGACGGCATACGCCAGGAGCGACGCGAACACCGGGCCGATCCTCTCGGACACTTTTTGCGCCAGGAAAAGCCCGGGCTTCGCCGGCACGATCCACTCATGCGACCACTCGCCCATGGTGCGGAAGGTCATATAAGCGCTGGACTTCGCCTTCCCTGTGGACTGATCGAATCGCACCATGCCCGCGTAGAGGTCCGTGACGTGATACGGCTTTGCCTTGGGTGCCAAGCCAGCGGGGAGGCGCCCGCCCCCGTGATATGGGTCCTGGTAGACGGTATGCCCGGTGGCGGAAAGCCGGGTCGTCGCACCGGTCACACCGGACGGCGCCAGGGCCTTGGCCAGCGAGTAGATGGCCGGGGGCATCTGCCGAGCATAGGCGCCGACCCCCGCGGGGGTCGGGACGTTGTGGCGAAACGGGATGATCAGATATTTCTGCCCGGCGTGCTTGCCGGTTTTGACCACGCGCGCCTTCTTGGCCGTGGCCAGGACCGCCTTGAGGTCCTTGGCCGGGCGTCCGGTCTCGATCTCAGCGGCGGGGGCGTAGTCGGTCCAGACCAGCGCCGCGAACTCGCCCACCATCTCCCAGCGGATCGAGGCTTCATAGGCGACCTTCTCCGCCTCCCGGATGCGGGCTGGCGCGACGGATTTCTTCCACATCTCGGCCGCGCGCACCGAGGTCTGGCGCACCACGTAAGAGACCTTCGGCTTGACCTTCTCTAGGGCGATCGCCGGCAGATGGGAGAGCGCGCTAAGGTCGGCGGTAAATCCGTACTGGATCATGATCCGAACAGGTCGAAGCGCCGCAGCACCACCCTGCGCGGAAGGGTCTCGCCCTGATGGTGAGGGCGATCGAGCGGCAGGGCCAGGTAGCAGAAATACTCGGGGTGCCGCCGCCCCGTAAGCGCGAACGTCACCCCCGCGGGGGGTGACGCGCCCGCCCAATGCAGCGCCCCGCGGTTGTAGACCAGCGGGATCGGACCGTGGACCAGTTCGCCCGCGGTGCCGATCCAGGTCACCTCATCGATGCACACCGGGGCGAAGCGCAACACGTCGTTGAGCCCCGGGATCACGAGGAGCGAAAAGGGCTCGGTGCGATCCGTCAGCACCACCCGATCGAATCCGCCCAGGGCGTAGACCGACTGGTCCGCGGGGATCACCAGCATCACGTCGCCCGCGTCCAGCATCATCATCGGGGCGTAGAGCTTAACGATTTCGCGCGACACGATCCCCGCCAGGGACTCCTGCGGATCGCCCCATAGCCGCCCTTTTCCGTCGCAATGGGTGCACGAGGGGCTCGCCGCTCCGGAGTGCGGACTGGCGCAGGGGCAGGCGGTACTGGCGCGCCAGGTCAGGCGCTGCCCCAGGCCGCCCAGGAGTCCGTCGAAGGACCGGGGGGAGAGTTTCATCAGAGCCCCGCGGGGATGCTACTGGCGGTCCCGTCTGAGAGGAAAAAGGGAATCGTCGAGGACCGCATTGAGATATTGCTGGCGGTCTCGTCGGATAAGAAAAAAGGAATTGTCCTGCCGCCGACGATTGCCGCTATCTCGTCCAACTGGCCCTGCACTGACCCGGCCGTGAGCGGTGCCGTTGCAACCGCAGTAACGCTGGATGCAGAGGGCGCCGTGACACCGCCGCCCGGCAGCGACGATGAGGTACGATAATCCACCGCCTCTTGATACTCTCCGTCGCCGCGGTAAATCCAGCGATAGAGTAGCCTCATTTCTGGCCCAAATGCCAGGGTGGGCATGGTGGCGTTTCGCGCCAGAGCCAGCGTGTTATACGGCGCGGTCTTCGCCTGCGTCACAGTGTAGATCGGACGGTCTACATCGTTTGATGCAAACACCCAGACGGCGATATAGTCGTTTGAGTTTGCATCAGTGAGCGCATAACTAGAATTGCTCTTCGGGTATTGAAGCCGAGATGTTCCAGAGTTCCAAATGTAGGGCCGGTCATTCCCTGCGTTATTGGTTCCATCAGCGAATGTCCAAACCCCTGATGCCGTCTCGTACCAATTCCGTGCCAGCTTCCCTTTGGCAGCGGATACTACTGTTTCGAGGTCTTCATCCCATAATGACCCGCCGACCAGTTCGATCTTCCCATCCACTGATGTCGTTGGGTATGTCTGCGCAAAACTCCCGTCATTCTCGATGCGCGCTCCGATCGTATCATGCGCCCATTGATGCCATGATTGATCAGCGTAAGCACTATGACGCTCCTCCTGCAACGCACCGGCTGATCCATTCCAGTATACGAGCGCAACAGGTATTTTTGTCGTATCCAGAATATCCCAGGAGGTTTTGGCCGCGTTGAGCACTACCGCGCCGGTCACAACCTCAGCCCAGATAAACCACAGCCCAACAGATAGGGTTTTGTCGTCCAGGTCAACAGTCAGTCCAGGATTGGACAGCGTATAGGGGACCCCGGCGATATAGACGGTCGCCGTCGTCGCTACGCCAAGTGTGAAAACGCGGCTAGAGTTATTGAATGTCCGCGACGTTGCGGTGCGGTTAGGGAACCCATGCAGCACCTGAGCAGACAGCCCAGACCCCGTTCCAAGAGCGGCTGATAGGGTCGCAGCGTCAATGGCAGAAACGGTGTTATCCGCATTGATTCTGGGGAACGTCACTGCGCTTGGGTTTGTCAGCGTGAGTAGATTGCTCCCCACAGTTGACGCACCAATGCTCGTCCGTGCTGTCGCGCCAGACTCCCCAACCCATGACGACCCGTTGCCCACCAGAAAAGTGCCGTCCCCAGGCGTCCCGACAGCGCCGATGCTGTAAAGCACGGCATCCAGCGCCCAGGTGTCGTAGTCCGTCTTTTTCAGGACCCCAGTCTGGGTGGCTTGCAAAGACCGGGCGATATACGTCAGGTCTCTGTCTTTCGGCTGAGAAGAGGCGCCGCTGCCCATTTTTTAGACCGGCTCTTGAAGGGCAATTTTGGATTTGAGAGACAGTTCCGCCTGACTCTTAATCTCGCCAATCAGCGTGGCCACTTGCGCATAGGGCAATTGGCCCAGAGCGTTTAAGACCGTGTTGACCTTCTGCACACTTAGCTTCAGGTCTACTTCCGTTTGGTCGCTCATGCTTCCGCCTTATGTATATTGGGCATCGAACCAGCAATCCGCGGAGCCCACAGTCTTGGTGGCACCCGTGGTAGAGTTGCAGATTACAATACCCGTGGTAAATGCCCGACCGTAGATTCCAAAATCAAAATAGAAATTGGATTCGGCGGGGGCCAAAAAGGTCAGCTTCGGTGCTGAGGCGTCCGCGGGAAGCGATGCCGCATCATGGAGCTGAATCCACTGGTCCGATGTTTTTGCGTTGTACCCATTGATCATGTACAGGGTCCCAGCGCTCGCCTTGACGGCGAGACTGGCCGCATACGCAGACACACTGGCATTGGTTTTCGCTGCATAAGATGCAGTGACCGGAATGGTATCGATCGCCGTTGAACCATTGGACAGTCGAACGAAAACGGGAGTGCCAACCGGCGCATCAACCGTGAGGCTGCCGCTCGCATCCGTCACGCCAATCGATGACGCGATGGAGACAGGTTGGGTCGCCTGCCAGAAAGTACCGTCAACCGTAATCGATCCCGAGTTATCCGTGATCGCTACCGTGGACGCAATAGAGACCGGCTGAGTCGCTTGCCAGAAAGTACCAGAAACCGGCTGGGTCGCCTGCCAGAAGGTCCCGGTAACCGCCACCGAGCCCGATACTGCAACGGTGCCGTCAACGGTAATGGCTCCGCCGCCATCCGCGATATTGACCAGACCGCCCGAAGTCACCGAGATGACCTGCGAGTTGGTCCCGTCGGTGCCGCCGACAGCGATCATTTTCGTCGTGCCGAACGTGGCGTTGTCGGCGATAACCGTGTCGTCGAGCAGTTGCAGCGAGGTCAGTGCCGAGCCGTCGACCTGGACAGCGAACGTCCCCGCGTTGGTGACAGCCACAGAGGGCAATGACGCGATGGATACAGGGATCGTGTCGACCGCCGCGGTACCGCTGGAGAGACGAACAAATACCGGGGTGCCAACCGGCGCATCGACAGTCAGGCTCCCGGAATTGTCGGTAACACCAATTGCTGTCGCAAGCGACACAGGCTGCGTGGCCTGCCAGAAGGTACCGTCGACCGTCAGCGATCCGCCGCCATCGACCGCGGTGACGCTCCAAGTGCCGGACTGGGTAGTGGCTACCGTGCCAGAGACGCCGACAGAGTTATTCGGGCTGATCGCAACAACCAGGGCAGTATCCCCGGCAACGGCGGCCGTGCTGGCGGCTTTTACCGTCGCACTATTTGTGCCGTCGGTGATCTTGCTAGTGGTCTTGAACTTGGTCGCATCGGTCTGTTCGACCGTGATCGTTTCGAGGGCCGCCAGCGATACGGTGCCAAGGTCCACCGTACCCGGTACGGTGATGCTGATGTTCTCAAGGGCGGCCAACGACTCGTCGCTGAGCTGGACGCGCAGCGTCCCAGCAGAAGACGCACCCGCGCCGAGCGCGATAGCGTTTCCACTGACACGGCGCAGATCGATCGAGGAAGAAGATGAACCTTGAGACATTACGCCACCTCAATACCGAACAGGTTGAATGACACATCGGAAGTGCCCGCCTGGACCCGCAGGACATCGGCCGAGCCTAGAGTGATACCAATCGTGGCCACGAAGGTTGCTCTTTTTTCCACCATCTGATCGTAGTACAGGTACTGCTCGGGTGAATCATCGGCCCCGCCTATTGCTACCGCCACCCGAAAGCTCCCGTCCACATCGCCTCTATTGCAGATGACTATGGAGCTCACCGTGCAGGAGGCAAAACCCGGCACCTCGTACAGACCAGATAAGACGCCCGCAGCCGGACTCGTCTGGCCCAGGACTTTTACCGTTTCTGGCATGGTCAGGCACCCATCAGCGCGAACACCCGGGCTAAAGATATGGTCGTCAGTGCGCCGGTGGGGCCGCGCGCGCCGGCGGGTCCCGGCGGCCCGGGTTCCCCGATATGCGCCACCCGGGCACACCCGGTGCGCAGCAAGACAGGCACCACGGGGGGTGCCAGGACCGGGACCACTACGACCACGGGGTCGCTCATGGAGTGCCCGGGGGAACCCGGGTAACGGAAGGTGCCGCCGCGAAGGCACCGAAAGCGACCTGATACGGCCCCTCGGCATCATCAGGAGGGAAAATGAGCACGTCCCACGCGGCCTCGCCCAGCACCGCGGCCGTCAGCGCCGCGGGAAAGCGCAGGTGGACCACGCCCCCCGTCTCGTCGATCGTGATGTCGCCCGACGTGGTGGAGATTTCCCCGAGCAGGGTGTCTGACAGCGCATCCGGGCGCACCTGCGCCAGTCCAGAATACCCGCTGAGCGTCATCGCCACCCCCGTGTCCGAGTTGACCAAATGAAAGCTAACCCGGTACCCGGCGCCGCGGGGCACCGCGATGTCGTGGTTGACGGCCTGGATCTGCATCAAAACACCATCACAGACGCGCCATGGATGGCCTGGCGCAGCCGCTCCAGGAGCACATCGATGCCGGCTTGGTACTTATCCAGGTCCACGCTGCGACTCTGCGACAGACCGTCGGCGCTAATCGACTCGGACGCGGGCAGAAAAAGCCCCTGCAGCAGCCGCAGGACCGCCATCCGGATGACCAGGTCCACCAGGTCTGGGAACGCCGCGGCCGCATTGGTCAGTCCGGCGGTGTAGCGCAGTTGAATCATCTGCGGGATGGTCCGGCCTGCGCCCATGATTTGCAGGATGCCGGCCGACAGCGGCGCGGCGAAGCTCTGAGTCCCGGGCACCAGGCGGACGTGGCCGTATTTTTTGTCCAAGCGCACCCAGTCGAGCGGGATCGTGAAGACCCCCGAATAGGGCTGCGGGTAGACGAATCGCATGCTGTGCACGTCGATGATGGGCTTGTGGCGGGTGATGAGGTAGCCCCAGCGCTCCCCCGAAAAGAAGTCCCCCTCCAGGTCATATCCAGGTTCCTCGACCCACGGCGTGCCGGCCGCGTCCAGCGCCTCGCGTTCAGCTGCCGTCGTGGTCTCGGGTAGGACCTCCGTAGGCGTGAAGAACACCCGCAGCGCGCGCTGCGCGTCGGCCTCTGCCGCGTTGATCTGCTCGATCAGGTAGTCGTCGTGGAAGGCGCGGCCGTCAAAGATGTCCGCGCTCAGCCGGTCACGGCGCAAGCGGGCAGCAGCCGCGTACAGATCAGGGAAAAGGCTCATCGTGGCTACCTGTCAGCGATCCGGGGCGGCGCGCGCATCAGTTGAGAACAATCTTGATGGCGGGCACGCCAGGGGCGCCCGCAGTAAAAGCGAAAGGGGGGCTCGCGGCGCTACACCCCCACCCATCGACACAGGCGCGCGCCACCACCGTGTGGGCGCCATGGGCCAGGCCACGCGCACCCAAGTCATCGCGCAGAATCACCAGCGCCGCGGCGTCTTTGCCGGTCTCCGAGCGTAGCCAGGCGCCCGCGTCGAACTTCACCTCGAAATACGTCGGCTGGACGCCCGAGGCGGCGTAGGGATCAGACACCACGAAGGGCGCGGCCCGGCTCAGCCCGGGGGCTAGCAGCGCGCCAAGAAGAATGAACGCTTTCATGACAGCCCCTTCATCCGCTGGTCTTCGTACCATTTTTGCCACTCTCTGACTGCCCAGCGGCAGTCACCCCTGCAGCCCCAGGGCGCGCCACACTTGGCGGCCGGCCACGCCATCGACATGCAGGCCCCGCTCGCGTTGGTAGTGCATCAGGGCGTCGTAGGTGCTGGGGCCGAAGGCCCCATCAGGGTCCATGCCAAGGCCTCCCTGGAGCGCGCGCACGGCGGCTCCGGCGTCGCCCACGCGCAGCGTCGGCAGGGCCGGCACCGGCGCCAGTTCGGGCCGCTCGGCACGCCCCGCTTGCCGCAGCGCGGCGTCGCGCACGTCGTCCACCCGGCGCGCCCAGCCCGCACCGAAGGTCGGCCAGGTCGACAGCCCATGCAGAAACCGCAACCGTGACGCGCACAAATCAACGATGCGCAGGCTCACGGCGGCCTCCGCGCGATGCCCGCTGAGCCAGGACAGCGCCCGGGCCGGCCCCGAATTGACTGCAGCGTCGAACGCGGCATAGTCCAGCCCGATAGGCAGCGTGTCCCCGTTGATGGTGTCCCAGAACCCCGTGCGATAGATACGGGCCAGCCGCTCATCGCTGATGGCGTGCAGGTCCGCCCGCGTCAGGTGGGAACCATAGAAGCGCTGATAGGTGCGCAAAGTAACGCCCTTCATGGTCGCGCCGCCGGGGTCCTTGGGAAGGTCGGCCCAGCCGCCCTCGTGGACCAGCACCCGCGCCAAGGACTCGTCAAAATTGGCTTTCATGCTCGGCTGAACAGCCACTGTACCCAGCGCCCGCCCACGTCCATGAAGAAGTGCGTGAGCAGCGTCCCGATGGCGGCAATGGCGAGCACCCAACTGGCCAGGACGGCTTTGGTAAGTTTCGTCAACCGCCCCTCAGAAACGGCCACGAACGTGCGAGCATGATCCGCCCGGTCGGCCGCCGCGTTGGCTTGCGCCACTGCACTGCCCGCGACCAAGGTGTTGCTCGTCACGGCGCTGAGGAGCACCGCGTGGTTCTTTTCAGCCGCCTCGCGGGCGCTGCAAATCGACAACGCAAGCTCTTGTAAGACCTGCTCGTTCTTCTGGCGGTACGCTCTGGTAGTCTCGAGGCTTTCCCGGAGCAGGGTGTGATTGCGTTGGCTCTCGTTGCGGTCGACGACCAGGGCGGTTTTCAGCTCGCAAATTTGCTGGTCTTGCGCGTCTAGGCGGCCACCCCACCGTGACAACAGCGCGTCCAACTTCGTGTTGCGCTGGTCTTGCGTACTCCAGTTACGGTCCTGCTCAAGCCGACAACTGGTGTGGGGCGGGCACGTTTTTTCCAGCACGTCGATCACTCCTTGGGCCCCTTGGCCCGGACCCATTGAACGGCCGCTTCCACGGCCAGATTCAGCATCGCCCGTCCAACACCAAACACCGTGGACTCCAGGTACGCGACCACCTTGGCGCGCTTCTGCGCGCCGGTCAGCATCGTGTCGCGTTCCAGGTCCCAGACCGTGGTGAGCACGGTGGCCCAGTTTTGCGACCCCAGCAGTATGGCCACGGCGCGATAGAGAAGTTGCAGGGCGATCGATTGAAGCATGACTACCCCCAGGGGAAAATAAGGACCACAACAGTCGTCCGGCGCCCGGCTACTCGAACCGGCAACGCGGGCCAACCCGCAGCGCCGCCCAATCCACCCGCTCAAGGGCTGTCGAATGGCCCAGGTACAGCGGCTGCAGGGCCTGTAGCTCGCCGCTGAGCGACGGCCCGCACGACAGGTGGCCGCACCCCGTCGGTAGGCACAGCAGGGACATGGCCCACAGTGTCCGGAAACAGGATGCCGATCGCCGCCGCCGCGGCCACGCCGGCCTTGATGACCGCTTCCATTTGATCCGGGTGTGACGTAGCCCAGGAGCCCGCGAACAGCAGGATGGCCCAGCGCCAGGTAGACGTCTCACGCAGACGGGACAGCAAAAAGCGCGCAATCCGCGGCCTGACAGCCATCGCGTCAACCCGGGGCGGGCTCGGGGGCGAGATCCGGTTCCGGGGCCTGCGTGTTCGCGGCAACGGCCGCGGCCAGCGCCTGCGTCTGGGACTCAAGTTGAGCAGCCAGCGCGGCCACTGCCTCGTCGTCCTTGTCCGCCAGCGCCTGCGCTAGCGCCAGCGACAACCCGGCAAGCAGGGCGACCGCGGACTCGGTGACGCTGCGATTGGCCGCGACATCCGCGGCCAGGGTTTCAAGATTCATGCTCATGTGTTTTATCTCGTCTAGAAGCAGGGGGACCAGCGCCGGGTACGCAGCGCGCGGGCGAAAAGGGCAGATGGACCAGGCCACGACCGCATCAGGCCAACGGGGCGATCGGCGCGGCCGTCATGGATGCCATGGCGGTAATGGACGCGTTGTCGTGATACGTGGTCGTGATGCTGGCCGCGTCCAGCGCGTCGGTGCCGGCGGTCCAGGCCGCCACACTGCCGTTGGCTACGGTGACGTAGCCCAGCTCCACTTTGCTGGCCGGGGCACTCGGTTTGAGCGCCAGCGCGGCTGCCGCATCGGCCGCATCGGCCGTCTTGGCCGAGGTGGTAATCGTGCCGGTTGCGTCGATGTACCAGGCCCACAGGGCGCACTTGCCGGCGGCCACGACCCCGACCATCGCGCTCAGGTCGGTGTTGGCCGCGCAACTCTGCAAGGTGCTGCCCACCCACACCGCGAAGGCGGCGGTCGACTTCGGCACCTTGTGGCCAGTCGTCGCCGTGCAGGCCAGCGTCGGGGCGATCAGCACGAACTGATTGATCAGGTACAGCCGCGCCATGTCAGCCTGCAGGGCGTTTACCTGCGCGACCAGATTGGCCAGGAGCGTGCCCAGCTTGGCGTAGCTCGCCACAGGCAGGCAGCGGTTGAGCATGTCTACGATGGATCGGGTCACAGCTTTCTCCTCTCGGGGCCAGGCGGTGGTGGCAGCTCAGCGACAGTGGGTGGCGCGTCGGGGGCGGCGGGCCGAGCCTGGCCCCGCTCCTTCACAGGCTCATAGCCGGGGATCGCGAGGAACCGCGCCGCGGTCTCGTCCTCCAGTAGCTCCGAGACTACGCCCCGGCCGTCGCCGGCCGGGGTGAAGCGCACCCCACTGATCAGGTCGCTGGCGTTAGGCAGCGTGCAGCGGATGCGGGCCATGGCCACTATCCGAACGGCCGGAACGTGGCGCCAGTCGGCAAAATGTTTTTAATCACCACATTTTGTCTGCGCTTGGACACCCGCAGGAAGCCGAACATCAAGAGCGCCCAGGGCACCACAGCAGCGGTGGTCGGGTAGAGCGCAAATTTGGTGAGCGGCAGCAGCTTGCGCCACGTGATGGCGTGATGCCCCGGAGAGAGGTTCAGGATGTACGCCTTCGAGGTTCCGGGAATGTCGCGGTTGAGATCGACGTAGGTGGTGTTTCCGCTGGTCGCGCGCGCCACCCGAGTCATCAGGCGGAAGTCGGTGGCCGCATAGCCGCCGTTTTTGGCGCTGCGATAGATCGCATACCCGGTCTCGGTGCCGGCCGCCGATGGCTGAATGGTCAGCGTCAGCTTCTCGCCCGCAGCGACGGCCTTCTGGGAGGAGATCGCCAGGGTCGACTCGCCCGCCTTCGACACGCCCGCCACGGCGTAGTAATAGTTGCCCGCGTGGGCGGCGCCGAACTTCGACGCGACATCGGAGGCGGCGGTGCCGGTCACCCCCGCTGACACGTTGGCGGCGTTGGCCGCGGCGACACTGGCGTAGCGCACGGCAAACGGAGTCTGCTGCGCCTCGTCACGAATGAAGACATCCGGGTTGGCTTTGATGTCGCCCCAAGACGTGCGGATGCCGCGCACCGGGGCGCCCAGCATGATGTCCTGCCCGGTATTGCTCAGCGAGACACGGAAGGCCGGGTCGAGTCCGGTGTCAAAGTCCGACTGAACCAAGGGAGACATGAAGATATCGGTCGGCACGCCGAAGTTGCCAACACCGACGATGGTGGCCGCCGCCTTGTTCACCAGGTCGATGTGAGCCAGGCTGGCGGCTTCGGCATCGAGCACGTGATCGGTTGAGTTGAGGCTGGCAATCTGTGCATAGAGCCCGTCGAACTCGGAGCTGACCACGCTGCTGTCGCCCTCAAAGCTCAGGTGCTCGACATCGCGCAGCAGGCGCAGGGTGCCCATCTGGTTCTCGATGGCCTCCGCTTGCACGATGGCGTTTTGCAAGGTCTGGACAAACGATACCTCGCACCGAGTCATCAGGTATTTCACGAACGCCGCCCGGCGCGCGTAAACCCCCTGTGCCTGGTTTATGGCGTCCAGTTCGCCATTGGCGGAACCGCCAGCGAACCCGCCCTGGTCGGTCGCCTCGGTCCACTCGTCGACCGTTGCTCCCGCGTCAGACTTGGGCAGGGCGTTGAACAGGCGAAAATGGTTGTTGTCCGCCAACGTCGCCTGGAGGGTCGTGTCGAGCGACTGAAAGCGCAGCGCGCCGCCGCCCGTCAGCCCGGCAACATCGGTGCCGTAGCCGGCTTCCAATGCCTTGCGCAGGGCGTTGAGGTCGCCGAACGCCATCTCGCCGGTGACGGCACCCGTGGGGGTGGCGGCGGCCAGTTGGGTGAGGTCCATAAGAGTCTCCAATACGTTGAAAAATCAGTCGCCGATTTGATTCAGCAGGGTTTCTGGAACGGCCAGTCCGCGGTGCAAACAGGCGTCGATCTGCGCCACCTCCAGGCCGGTCAGCCGCCCCGCGCGCTGCGCGTCGAGCGCCTTGACCAGTAGCCGTGAGGGGTCCATGGCGCCCGTCTTCGCCAGGGCTTCGTCGCCCACCACCGGGCGCTCGTGTATCGACAGCGAACTCTTACGCCCGCTCCCGGTCGTGCGCAGCGTCTGAAGCTGGTCGCCGTGCGCTTTGATCAACGCCGCCTGCTCATCGGATTGCTCGCGCAACGACTTGAGGAGCTGCGTCGAGCGCACCAGCGCCCGGGTCAGTTCGACCAGATCTTCGTGGGTCTCGGTCCGCACTGCGGCGACCTGGTCGCGGAACGACTTGATCAGCGCCGCGCCGTCGTAGGCGGTGGCCGCGGAGCCGTCATCAAGCGTGACCGTGAGCGCCTTCTTCAGCGGCGCGGACTCGTCTTCGTCTTCGTCCGCGTCTTCGCCCTCTTCCTCGTGGTCGTCGAAGTCATCGACCGCGTCTTCGCTATCAGGCTCGCCGTCATCATCTTCATCGCCGTCTGCGGCGGCCTTGATGCGGGCGTCGTCGGCCGCGTCATCGGCATCGGGTTTGCGCGCTTTGGCGAGGAGGTTCTCCTGCTCCCAGAGCACGTCTTTGACTTCATCCACCAAGGCGTTAAATTCGCTCATAATTCAATATCTCCGGCACGGCCGCAGTAAACACATCGCGCAAAAAGCGCCGGGCCATGGCCAGCGCCTCAGAAGGGGGAAATCCGTAACGGGCCTCCAGTTCGTGGGCCAGGGCGGCCGGCCGCAAGCGCTGGGCCAGCCACTCAGAGACAGCGGCGTCATCCGGCAGCGTCAGCGGCCCCGGCAGCGTGCCCTGGAGCGCGGGGTCGAGGGATTGCACCCGCAGCGCAGCGCCGTCCGCCAGACGTGCGGCGTCGGTGCCGTAGCCCGCGGCCAACGCCTTCGCTAAATCGATCCCCCCCGGGGTGCAGCATTTGGCCAGCGTACCAATGGGGACGGTCGCCACCGAGGGGACGGCCGGGTTCACTGGATTACGTGACAACCCGATATTCGTCCACCGTACATTTACGATCAGACTGACCCGCGCCTTCGTCATCGGGTCGATCTCGTCCGCGCGCTCCAGGATTTGGCCGCCGACGGAGGGGTACCACCGCGCCGGGGGATTGATGCGCGTCAGGCTGTCCCAGACCATGTTGGCGTTGTCCGCCATCTGGCCCTCGCCCGTAAAGAGTTGGGCTTTGACATAGGTTGCGGTGCCGTCAATCTTGGCATCGATCGGGCGGCCGATTTCCCACAGGTACGGGTTGTCGCCCGGCCCCCGCGGCGGGATCAGCGTGCGGTGATCCAGGTCGAGGTTGCCGTAGCGCAAAAAGTGATCCGCCGAATCCGACAACGACTTAGCCAGCACCCGATCGCCCTGAAGGTCGATCGCCTCGTTGGACGCTTCCATGTAGAGCATGCGCTGGCCCGCCTCTTCGGCCGGGCGCGCCTTCAGCAGACCGGAGATACACAGATAGCTAGTGGTTTCCATGTGCCCAGGGTACTGTCACGACACGCGGGGCGGCAACTCCGGCCACTCGGCGCCGCAACCCCCGTGCGGTCCACATAGCCACCAAACCGCGTCACGGCGTCCATCAACTGCGTTTGCGACGCCACCGCCATCGCGTGCATGGGATCGATTCGTGTCGCAAGAGCCTTATTCATGGACCGCTACCTCAATCTGGAGAATTTCAACCCGATCCAGCACCGCGCGCACATCGGCAGCGCCCTGAGCCAACTCGGCGGCCACACGCTCAAAGACCGAGACAAATGGTGCGGGTAAGAACGAAGCGTAATCGGGGTCGAACGCGCGGGTCAGATGGAGGCTGAGGGCGTCCATCGCCGAGCGAATCTCGCGTCTCCTCTCGGTGTAGTGGGTGACCGCTCGATCTTGGTCGTTGAAGGCATCAAGGCGGCCGTTCAAAACGGCGATGCGCCCCTCGACGGCCTGCAACTGCGCCTCCATGCGGTTGATCTCGTCCTGTTGCGCGCGCAGGGCCTGCTGCGTTCGCGCCTCCACCGCCGCGTCCTGGTCCTTCTTTGCCGCCTTGAGCTTCTGCGTCAACTCAGCTTTGTCGATCAGAGCCTTTCCAAGGTCGCCATTGATCTCCGCCACCCGGGCAGCCGCCAACTTCTTGGCATCCGCGGCCAGGGTCTTGCGCAATGTGGCTGCTTCAGCTTGGGCGGTAGCCGCCAGTTGGCTGTGCTCCTCCCGACGCTTCTTTTCGGCGATGGCCTGCTGGCGCCATTCTTCAGAGCACTGTTCGGCGGTGGCCTTCTCCTGTTCCGCTCTCCCGGCTGCGAAAGCCGCTTCAGCGGCCCGGGCTTCGGCCTTGATGCGTCTCTCGCGCTCCTTTTCGGTCTCAAGGTCCAAGCCAGGTGGTTCTGGGAGTTCGTCCTTGTCGGTGAGGAGTTCGAGGGCGGCCCGGATGCTGGGGGAGGTCTCCAAATCGAAACCGCGGTTTCGATTTGAAGCAACGCGCATATACTTGCGGGCGGTCCGGTTGGTGAACTCAATGGCGCCGGACTTGCGCTGTTCGTCCAGCCAGGCGCCGCACTGCCCGTGCGCCAGCGACGCCTTGACCTGCAAGAGCATCAGGCCGCAGGTGATCGCGTGCTGTACCGCCTCGCTGACCTTGCTCTGGCTCAGGCGGTACTCAAGGTTGAGCTGTTCCACCGTTGGGGTGGGCGCGACTGGCATGGTCATGTCGTTCATGCTGCGACATCCTGTGCGCGCGGCACCTCCCCGCGAGCCAGGGCGTCGACCTGGTCGGCGGGCCACAGCCACTTGCCGTTTGGGAGCTTGGTCGGCCGGATGCCGAAGTAGTGGTGCTGTTGATACAGCGCGGTGCGCAAGGTGTTGGACTTCACCGCCAAGACACGGGAGGCGTCGTCAGTCGAGTAGTGGCGGGGGGTCGCGGATGGACTCATGCTGTGTATCTCCGTTTGTGGATGAACACAACAATACTCGTGTCACGACATTTTCGCAGCCCCCACTACCAACTAAATTTTTCGCCCTGGGGGTCACGGCGCTGGCTATGCCTTCGCCAGCTCCGCCCGAACCCAGGCGACGAACGCCGGGTCAACGCCGGGCGGGATATCCGCTGCGGGCTTGGCCAGCCACCGGCCCCGGCAATGCGGGTGCTGGGTCCCACTTGCCGGCCACCACCGCTCATCCTCGGTGCGCTCGACTAATCCCACGTCGGTCTTCTTGCGCGGGCTTGCCGAGCGGCCCACGTTGGTCTTGCCCGGCCACACATGGGTCCAGCCGTACTCGTTGCCGAGCGGCTGGGTCGACCAGATGAAGATGCGCCCGTGCAGCCCGGCGCAGAACGGACAGGCGCTGGCGTACCTCTCCAGCCGCTCGACCCGGGTGCCGCCCGGGAACTGCGAAAGATAGGTGGTGTTGGCCACCTCGGCCGCTTCGGTGACAGCGATGCGCCGCCAGTCGCGGTTGGCAGCGCCGAAGACATCGAACAGTTGCTGTTGCAGGAGGCTCCGGTTGTGGGGGCCATGGGCTTCGAGGTGCTCGATGATGGTCCCCGCGATGCGCGCCCGCAGGTTGTCGGTGATCTGCTGGACGTAGATCGCCACCCGCGTCTTGGCCCACTCCCAGGCCCGGTGCTGCACCGTGGCCTGCTCGACGCGGCGCGTCGGGTTGGCCCGCAGGACCAACTGCAACAGCGCCTCGTGGGGCGCGAGCGTCGGGTCCACCAGGTGCAGCGCGTCGAGCCGCCCGGCCAGTTGCGCGCGCCAGACCAGCGCCTCCGCCGCCTCCTTGAGCTGCGGCGGGACCAGCTTGGTGTGGATGATGAGGTCGACCAGCGCTACCCAGTCCGCGGGGGCGTAGGTCTGCAAGGGCTTCTGCAACTGCGCCACCAGCGCGCCGACCTGCGCCGGGGTCAGGGTGGTGGCCTTGGCCAGCACGCCGGGGCCAGACGCCAGCCCCAGGGCCGTGAACAGGGCCGTCTGGGCGTCCAGCAACTGGGCCTGGCCCGCCGTGGTGAAGTCCTCGCACAGGGCAGTGAGCCACGGGTTGTCGTGTGGCAACCAGATCAAGGGCTCGGTGGACTGCTCGGCCTGGGCCTTGTGCAGGGCTTCCAGCCCATGGTTGCAGGCGCAGCTTGGGACGTCCTGAAGATCGAGAAGAACGGGGCCGGTCACTCGCCCACACGCCAGATGTTCGGGATCGTGCCACCGAAAAAGTCGCCTTGAACTTCGGGCTCCTCTGGATAATACTGAATGCGAAGCAGCCCAACCGATGACGCCGAAACCGAAATCGCGTTATCTGGTAGCCACGAGGTCCGGCCCAACAAGTCGCTCGTGGCACACAGGGTTGCTTTTTTCATTGGGTCGACCTGAATAGTAACCACGTGGTTCTTGTCATCGCCCGCTGAAAAACGGCTCGCCCCGTAGACAACCGGCTGCCCATCAAAGCGTTTCCGAATCCACTCCCAGCGGATCGGGTCGCCGTGTTCATCATCGATCACCGTCGTGGGCGTGGTCCGCAGCACTTCAGGGAGCGCCAGCACGTCCCCGCGGGTGATCCGATCGTGGTCGGGCTTGCCGGACCGCTGCCCGTGCTTCCAATGCACTTTGACCATGCCATAGCCGCGCCCGGGGCCTTTACGTCCGACGACCTTGATCTTGCCGTCGGCGGTCTCCACCGCCGGTCCCTTGTCAAGCTGCATCGCCAAGTCGTCGGCATTCAGCGTCACCAGCATCGAATCTGGCGCTGCCAACGGGTGCGTGAGCGCATAGTCATCCAGCTCATGCAACTGGCGCTTCTCGTAGCGGACCTGGGGCGCCCGCGCACCAGGCGCTGAAGCGAAGCAGCCCAGGCTGTCGTGGTACGGGTCGGCTTTCTTCAAAGCCTGCCCAGCCAGGCCGCCCACAAAATCCCCCGCGATCTTGCGCTCCTTGGGGCCAACCTTGGGCGCGCTCGCGGTCGGCGCGTCGTCTTTTGGCGCTCGGGAATCCGCCCCCGGTTCAGCGTCAGGGCCATCGCCCGTGTCCTCTCCGGGCGCCGGCTGTCCGACCCCGGTGATCTGCATCCACGGGCCGATCAGCGACGGATTGACCGGCGCCTCGCCCAGCGGCCCCCGCAGCGGGGTCAGGCCCTCCGACGCACGCGCCTCGTTGACGGTGTAGACCGCCATGCGGGTCTGGTAGTGCTGCTGATTGTCTTCCTCATCGAGCCCCGTCCAACGAAAGACATAGTGGTCAGAAAAGTCGGCGACGATGAAGTCGCTGATCAGGTTCTCCAGGTACGCCAGCAGCGGGCGCAAGCCGGAATCCCGGCTGGCCGCGAGTTTCTCGGACGTGTCTTTCCCCGCCAGGGCGCTGGTGGTGCCGGCGGTGAAGGAGTCGAAGTTTATCTCGGTGGGGCTCATGCCGTAGACCGCACACACGATGCTGGTCAGGAATGTGACCCACTTACTAAAAAGCATCTCGTCAAAGCCGCTATCCAGCCGCTCGAAGCTGATCTTTGACTCCGGCGTGCGGCTCGCCATGATCGGCAGCACAAAAGCGTTGTTCACGCCCTTCACCATCGCATTCCAGTACCGCCGAAACGCCGTGAGGTCCTCGTTGGAATACTCCCCGACCAGGTTCAAGATGCCCCTGGGGATCGCGTTCTTATCGAACCCCGCCATGTTGTAGTTCAGGGCGTTTAGCCAGCCAGTGACGACCCGGACCAACAGCTCCGCCTCGCCCAGCCCGTAGCCGGCCAGGCGCACGTCCGCGCGCGGGTTGCGCGGTTGCAGGATCAAGTCGTCGTGGGTGTAGGCGGTGACGACCTGGTCCTGCACGACCTGCACCGCGAACACCGCGTCGTCGCCGCGATAGCCCTCGTCCGTACACAACCGAATGGTGGATCCGTCGATCGCGTAGAAACCGTCGATTCCGGCTTTGCGGTCGCGCTTCATCTCCGTCTCGACCGGCGCCGCATCGTAGGTCAGCGACTCGCGCACCAGCTTGGCCAGGAACTGGGAGAAGTTGTCGCGCTTGAGCGCCGAGCGGCGCCGGGGGTTGAACTCCCACCCTCCGTGCTGGATGAACTTCGTCAGCAGGCGCACGCTGTCGTGCTCCTCGGGGGTGAGCTTGTGGCCTTTGTCAATGTGGCGGATCGCGAATCCCTGCCCGGTATCGTCCTGCGGGCCGGCAAAGCGTAGGACCTGGCGGATGCGCGTCATCAGCACCGCGCTCAGCACCGGGACCTGCTCGACCATCAGGCGCAGCGACTCGTACCCTATCGGACTCGGCCGATCGAAATAATCCCCGTGGGCGTAGATTTGCAGCCCATCGAGATAGACCGACTGCATCCCGCGCTTGATCTCCCGGGGCCGCCCCGGGAAGGGGATCACCTGCGCCGCCTTGGCCAGCCGCGCCTCGTCATACTGGCCCTCGATGTAATCGATCACCAGCTGGATGTGCGCCGGGGGGATCAGGCTTGACAGGTCGGTGTGGGTCTGTACCAGCTCCACGTGGGCCGCCTGGCGCTCGGCAGCCGGGGCGTGGTCATCGAAGGCGACGGATGCGGGGGATTCGGACATGGCAGCAAGCTCCAAAGAGGTGTCCTGGCGAGTCTGTGGTCACGACCAGCGCGAGCCTACCGAACCCCGCGCGACGGATGGACAGTTATACTGCAAATCGTTGCGCAGCTCCAGGGTCAGCACCGAGCCCGTCCAGCCCGGGTCGCAGAATCCGCTAAGCGCGTGTCCAAGCCCGGCGCGCGCCAGGCTCGACTTGAGTTTGAACTCGGCGCAGACGTCCGCGGGCAGGTCGAACACCTCGCGGGTGTGGGCCAGGCAGAACTCCCCGGGGTGCAGCAGCCAGCACCCGTCGGCGCACAACGGTGCCCCTACGAACGGCGGGACCTCCCGCTTGGCAAGATCAATCCGGGCCGCGCGCTCCGGGTCCTCGATCAGCAGCCGATTACCCAGGCGCACATCGATGCTGGCCGCGTTGATCTGGCTGGGCGCCACCGGGGCCAGCACCCCATCCGCCACCAGTTCCACAAGATCAAGGTACGTCAGCAGCATCGGGTGGGCCTCCAAGCGGCGGTGGGTAAACAGCGCCAAGATTAGCTTGGCTTATCCATGGGCGCCACCCCCGATGCGCGGTACATGCCTAAGCCTCTGCACCGAATCTAGCTGATTTTTGCCCCCGGGGCTTGCCTCGCGGCGGATAGTACCTATACTAATAGCCGTCGAGAGACACCAAACACAACCCGCAAACCCCAAACCGAGCAAACGATGCAAAACAAAAACCCCTCCCCCGCGTTCCTCGCCGCCTATGAGGAGGGCCAACGCCAGAGGGCCGCCGGGCTCGACGGCCAGGACCCGCGGGTCGTAGCAGCCTGGACCCAGATGCTGCGCCTGGCCCCGGAGAACATCCGCGACATGCTGGCCGAAGCGGCGGCCGAGATGGGGCTCCTGCCCGAACCGAACGGCCGCACGTTGGCCGGCGAGCCGATCTACAGCATGGCAAGCATCGCCCGCCATAGCGGGGTCGATGAGGCCACCGCACAAGCCAGCTTCGACGCCTTCTGTGCGGCATCTGGTGCCTGCGCAGCGCCGGTGCCGGCCTGGTGGATAGCCCGCTAACCTAGCCACCGCCGGCCGCGCAAGGCCGGCGGCTAAGCCAACCGAGGCACAAAATGAACATGTCCTACTGCCGTTTCCAAAACACGCTCAGCGCCCTCACCGATTGCGCCGAGCACATCCGCGACCTCGACCCCAGCGACGCCCATTCCAACACCGGCGAAGAACGCCGGGCGCGTGCCCAGCTCCTCCGCACCGCCGCCGATCTGCTGACCGAGCTGGAGATCGACGACCCCAGCGACCCGCGCCAAGTGGAAGACGCGATCACCGAGCTGGACGCCTACGGCCCCGACACCGAAGCGGCTGGATAGCAAACGCGCATAACAAACGCGTCCGGGGGGCGGACCAGCGCGCGCGCGCCCCGAGCCCCGCACCGCCCCGGAAACCCACCTAGAGGAGAACATCATGCTCGACACCATCCTGATCGCTGCTTTCGCCCTTGGCCTTTTCGCCATCATAGTGAACATCCGAGCCATCCTCGGCCTGGCTTGGTTCTTCCTCCTGCTCGTCTGCGGCTTGGGGTCTGCCCTTTTCATCCTGGCCGCGATCGGCAAGGCGATGGGGTAAACCAGCATGACCACCCCAGAGTACCGCTACGCCCTCGTGAACCGCCCCGCGGGCTATGCCCAAGTGCCGCCCGGACCCTACCGCGTCGAACCGCGCCCGGTGCCCGGGCAGGATCACTACGAGTGGGCGCGCCACGGGATCATCGTCTATGGCCGAGAGCTGACCGAGAAAGAACAGGGTGACTACGAACTGGCGAAGCTGTTCGATGGCGCCGAGCGTGCATCGTTGGCCCGCAAGATCGCCACCACCTACGACCCGGACGACACGCCACACATCCTCAGCATCGCAGAGGAGGACCCGAACGCCGGGCGGCAAAGTGTGGCGCACGCGCTGCGCAAGCTGTTCGGCCGTCGGGCGCTGGTGGGCGACATGGACGCCTTCGCCCGCCAAGTGCTGGCCGCAATGACGCCGCCCGCCGCCCCCGCTGGCCCCCCTCGCCCTCGCGCGAGGAGCTGGCGCTCCCTCGCGCGATGCGCGAGGCGCGGACGCGCGGACGCGTAGGAGCGGGGCCGATGCGTACCGGCGCGCACTGGGCTCCAGAAGAAACTCGCTGGCTGAGGCAACGTAGTGCCTTGGCCCCGCGCCCAAGTGAGTCGGAGCTGGCGGAACAGATGACCATGCTCGGCTGGCCCCGCACGAAAAGCGCGGTGCGCACAAAGCTCCGGCAACTGGACACCGCCCACGCCCCGCCGCGCCCGCGCGAGGAGCGGGCGCGCGAGGATCTGGCGCGCGAACGCGCCCGCCAACGGCGCGCTGACTTCGACCTGATCAGCCTGGCGCTGAGCCGCGTGTTCCCGCAGCAGGGGGCGTCGCCCTGAGCCCCGTACCACGGGGGCTATTGAACGATCGCAACCGCACAACCGCACAACCGCACAACCGCACAACCGCACAACCGCACAACCCGGAGACGACCATGGCCAGACGCGTGTTTTCCGCCGCCAGAACACAAGACCTCGAAGAGGAACTGAATGACTTCTACGACGCGCGCAAGAAGAGCCTCGACGCGGCCTTCCTCCTGCCCCTGGTGCTGGGGCCGATCGGGACCCTTTACGGCAACCCGCTGGGGGGCGCCGTCCTGATCCTGTCGTCGGGCTTGGTGTTCGCCTACGCCATCGTCGGGTCGCTGGCCGCGGCCAGCGTCGGGGTCTTCTTTTGGGCCGGCCTGCTGGTGTGGGTGATCGCGATCACCCTGGGCGGCCACGGGGCGTACCGGCACAACCTCAGCGTCCGGTCAGAAGCGGCGCTGTGGCGCCGGCTCATCGAGTCGCGCTGACTGCGGGGCCGAGGCGGCGTCTTGAAGCTGGTCCGGGATGACCGGCGACTCCCCGTGTAGCCAGCCCTAGACTTGGCGCGCCGGGGCTAACGCAGACGCGCCAAGGGGTTATGGTGTCGGGCGCGCCTTCGCCAGCTCCGCCCGTACCCACGCCGCAAACTCAGGGTCGACCCCTGGGGGCCGCGGGGTCTGGTTTTCTATTTTCCATAGGGAGCACCGGCACCATTCGCATTCGCAGCCCGGGTGGGGAAGCATCCCATTGACGTAGCGTCGATCAAGGTAGGAATCCAACAGAATGTCGACATCGAAAGCGCGGTCCATCACATCCCTACGGCACCCGGCGCAGGCATCCCGGCGCCGCAGCCTGGTTTCGAGCGGGAAAGCTTTCTCGGCGACCTGCCGATGATCCTCACCGGCGCCATGGGCTTGTTAGGTGCGTGTTAATTTTTTGGAGATTAAATGAGCGGCATCCAGGTATCCAGGAAGCTCCGGCAGTGTTCGGCTTGCGGGCGGGCCATACCTCCAGGAACGCGCTACTGGTGGCTGCCAGGCGACGATGCCGAACTGCTCGCCAACCGCCACGAGCACACCAACTGTGAACAGGTGCCCCCGTGGCCCGAGTATGTTGAGCCGAAACGGCCCAAGCGGCGCAAGGTCAGCACCTAACCTGAAGCTTAAACCGGCCCCGCCAACCGCGGCCCTATCAATCCACTCAGAGCCCGATGGCGGGGCTCGATTTTGAGCCCGTTGTTAGCCATGTCTGAGTTTTCCGACGAGACGAAATTCGCACTGAAACTTCAGCGCAAAGACACGCGGATCAAGCTGACCTCGCGTATATCGGCGATCCAAGATATCCGCAGGCGGATCGGCCCCGCGTGCTCTTGCGACCAAGTGGCGGACTGGCTAGACGCAGAAATCGAGGCCCTGCGTGGCCTGGCTGATTCTTTGTCTGGCTAACGAACAGGGCCAAGGCGGCGCGCGCCCCCGCGGACCCGGCAAACCAGCACAACGCCCGTGGCGCGCGCTCGCTCTTAGGCACAGTGTTAGCTGCGACTTTTTTTTGATTTTTTTGCTTGCCTTCCTGTGATTATCTGCTATCATTTCATCATAGGATACAGCAACGGCAGGGAGCCACACCGGAGATCAGAAATGTTCACAGCCCGCACCGAATTCCGCACCATCGCCGGTCTAACCAAGTCCCGCGAAATCTCCGAAGTGAACGTCTATTTTGGGGATCTGAAGATCGGACGCGCGTCAGACCCCAATACCGTCCAGGCCGATCTTGACCATGCCAACAGCATCGGACTGAGCAAGGAAGACTTGCAGGATTACCACGCAGCCGCGACGAAAGCGGAAAAGGCGCTCGGCAACCGCGACCTCCTGCCCTTGCTTTGGGACACGCATCAAGTAGTGGTCGGGGCCGCGTGATGAGCCGCGGCGGCACCCGAGATGGTGCCGGCCGACCGGCCGGCACCACCAAGCCTGACGCCAAGAAGGAACAGGTAAACGTGCGCTTGACGCCACAGCAGCGCGCCAAAGCTGAGCGGATCGGCGGCGGCAAAGCGGCTGATGGACTTCGCCGCGCCCTGGACGCCTGGCGCAGCTAACGATCCGCCTAAAGCGGCCCCGCCACTCGGGGACTATCAGCACACTCGGACCCTGATGGCGGGGCTCGATTTTGAGGCTGCTTGTTAGCCGCCGTGAGTATGGAATGCCATTGTTATACCTTCATCCAACGCGGCCATCCGGCTCCAGTTATTACGGTGACTGGAGGGAGGGTCCGCCAATAACCGCCTTCCAGGCAGATGGATATGTGAGAATCCTTAGCGTGATAACTCATCCAACGCGCCCTGGCCGCATCGAGATATCCCCGCCGGACTTTCCGGAGCCAGACGCAAGCGGAAAGGCCAAATATTACATCGACACGATCTTCGGAGTCGGCTACCGGTCGTACTCGACAGAGCGCGCTAAGTGGGGCTTCCGCGGCTAACGAACAGGGCTAAAGCG
>CAILVI010000446.1 GCA_903837595.1 uncultured Thiodictyon sp. | reverse complement strand
TTTGCCAAGCAGGCCGATCAGATATGGAGCGAAGCCGAGCGGCTGGACTTCATCACCTGGATTGCTTGTCACCCGTTGGCTGGCGATGTGATCCCCGGGGCGGACGGCGCGCGCAAGGTGCGCTGGTCACTGTCGGGCATGGGTAAGCGCGGCGGGGTCCGCGTGATCTACTTCAACCGTTCGGCCGCGGGCCTGGTCGATCTGGTGGCGATCGACCGTAAGTCCGATCAGTCGAACATCCGCTCCGCCGACATTCCGGAGCGCGACACCTGAGCACGATGCCACTGGAGCAGGTCGCACAGGCGATCGAAGCGGATGCCGGCGAGGAGATTGCCGGGCTGCGCGAATCGCTCGCGGAGATGGCCGCCGATGAGCGGGGGCGCAGCTACACTCGGGAGCAGCTCGCCCTGCGCGCGGCCCGTACCGCCTTGGGCTTGTCCCAACCGGCCTTTGCCCGGCTGCTGCAAACCCCGGTCGGCACCGTGCGCGACTGGGAGCAGGGGCGCTTTCCGCCCCCCGGCAGTGCGCTGCTGGTCGCACGACTGGCGGTTGAGCATCCCGAGGTGTTGCGGCCTTATGCCGCGGCCAGTTGATCGCGCGGCGCTGGCGGTCTCGCCGCACCCCCAACGGTGGGCGAGGTTAAACCCGCTGCTGGGCGTCGATCAAGGTAAAACCCAAGCGGCTCGGCCGGCTCGCGCTGCGCTTGCGCTGCGCTTGCGCTGAGGCCGCCCCACCCCGGGGTCACTGCCGGTCAATACTCCTGAGGCAACTCCTTCAGATCGGCCCAGGAATAGACCGGGCCCTTGGTACAGACATAGTCCTTGCCGAGGTTGCACCGGCCGCACTTGCCGATACCGCACTTCATCTTATTCTCGACGGTGGTGTAGATCTGCTCGTCCTGGAACCCCAGGGCATGAAGGTTCTTGATCACAAACTTGATCATCGCCGGCGGACCGCAGGTGATGGCGATGGCATCCTCGGGCGATGGTTCCTTCTCCATCAGGTTGGCGGGTACGAATCCGCAGAATTCCTCCCAACCGTCTTCGGGACTATCGACCGACAGATAGACCTCGGCCGCGCCGCGGAGCTTTTCCAGCTCGGAGCGATACATGATGTCGCGGGGACTGCGTCCGCCGTAAAAGACCGTGATGTCGCCGAAGTCCTCGCGCTTCGTGACCGCGGTCTGGATCACCGGCCAGATCGGCGCGAGCCCGCAGCCGCCGCCGATGAAGACCAGATGCTTGCCATGCCAGTCGTTCACCGGAAAGCTGTTGCCGAAGGGGCCGCGAATCCCGACCAGGGCGCCGACGGCCAGTTCATGAAAGGCGGAGGTGACCCGCCCGGCGCGCATGATGCTGAACTGCTTGTAGCCATGGACCAGCGGCGAGGAGGCGATGGAGATCATCGACTCGCCCCGTCCGAAGATCGAGAGCATCGCACACTGACCGCACTTGTGAGAGAAACCGTCCCCGTCGATGAATTCGAGCCGGAAGGTCTTGATGGCGCGCTCGCCCGGCACCTCCTCATGGATATCGACCACGCGCGCCAGTTGCGGCAGATAACTATTGCCCTCCATCCTGTCTCTCCCCGCTGCTTTAGCTGTCGGCCGGTTGCATGGCGGCGGCCTCGGCGGCCACCTGATTGACGACGGTCACGATGTCGATCCCGACCGGGCAGGCGGTGATACACCGGCCGCACCCGGTACACTGGAAGACGCCGTGATTTTCAAAATAATACTGGAACTTGTGACTGACCCGCTGGCGCAGCCGGGCACCGAGGTCGGGCCTGGGATTGTGCCCCGAGGTGTGCATGGTGAAGTCGGGAAACTGGCAACTGTCCCAGGTCCGCACCCGGCTGCCGCACACCGGGGACTGGCTGGCCACCTCGTCGTTGATATCGAAGCAGTGACAGGTGGGGCAGAGGAAGGTGCAGATCCCGCAGCCGATGCACGGCTGGGCCAGGCGCTCCCACAGGGCCGATCCGAAACCGGCCTTCAGGCGCTCGGGCACTGCCTGCGGCGCTGCGACCGCGCGTTGGGGATGCGCCAGCGCCGCGAGGCGCCGCTGCTGCGCCTCGGCGCGGTCTTGCGCGCCCGCCTCGGTCAGCACCCCCTGCCCTGCCGTCATCAGGGCCTCGCCAACCGGGGTCAGCGCCCGCACCAGGTAGCGGTCACTCAAATCGATCATCAACACGTCCAGCCCCGCCTCACCGAAGGGCGAACCACCAACGCACGTGCAGAAACAGTGGCGGCTGGGCGGGCTGTTACAGGCGAGCCCCACATAGGCCAAGGTGCCGCGGCGCGCCTGGTAATAGGCGTCCGGGGCCTCCTCGCCGAAGACCTGGTCCAGGTGCGTGAGACCCTGGCCGTCGCAGGGGCGCACACCAAACACCACCCGGGGCGCGGGCCTCGGGACCAGCGGGGTCAGCCGGGGCTGGCCGTCCGGGGTCTCGTCGAAGGTGAAGAAGACCTCCCGCTGGGGAAAGGACTGGCCCTTGGGCGGCTGCACCGTGTTGGGGTGCCCCAGCGTCAGGCTTGCCTCACCGCCCGCGACCGGGCGATAGGCCCAGAGTCCATCCTGCAACGCGGGGGCGAGCACGGTCCAGTCGGCGAGCGCGGCGACCAATGCGCCGAGCCGGCCCTTATCGAGTATTCGCTCCATTGGGCTACCTGATGAAGTCATTGGGGTCGTCGTCGCGGAAGGACGACAGGAGCGCCGCTACCTCGACGCTGGCGCCGGGTTCATAGCCGAAGCGCTCGCGCGATTCCCGCTCCATCTTGGTATTGAGCAGGCGCAGCGGTATGCGCACGGGACAGACGCGTTCGCATTCGCCGCAATCGATACAACGGCCCGCAAGGTGCAGCGCCCGGGTCAGGTGATAACCGATGTTATCCGACCGGCTGGCCGAACGCTCGATCCAGCGCAGGCGGTTGGCCTTCTCCTGCGCGGTGGTGTCGGGCGTTACCACGAAGGAAATACTGTCCACCATGCACTCCTCGCAGTAGCACATCGGACAGACGCTGCGGCAGGCGAAACAGCGGATACAGCGATCAAACTGCCGGGACCAAAAGTCCCAGCGGGCCTCCACCGAGTCCGCCGTCTGTTCGAATCGTTGCAGTTCGGCGAAGGGGTCGGACATGGCCGGGGTCAACGCCTGGCCACGCCGCTCCTGCTCGCGCGGTTCCTTCCCGAGCAAGGTGTCGTGGACCTTGGGACAGGGATTGCGGCACTCCAGGCAGCGCTCGGCCATCACCCCGGCGGCCGGCAGCCGCCACTGCTGGTGCCGGGAGGACAGCACGAACGCGTCACCCTCAAAGTCCACCGCCTCCAGGTCTTGCGGATCGATCCCCTCGGCGGCGCCGGCCAGCTTGCGCTCATCGAGCATGCCGCTGGATTCGCAGGAGAGGCCGATGATGTAAACCTCATCGCGCTGGACATAGTTCTCCTGCATCAGCACCACGATGGCGCGCGCGTCGCAGCCCTTGGCCAGGATACCGATCGGCCGATCCGGCGGCCCGCGCAGCACGCCCCGGCGCCGGCGGTCCTGGACCAGGTAAAGGGCCAGGTTGTGGACGCAGGAGGGGTCCCACACCAGGTCCTGCGCCTCCTCGGACCGTGTGATGACGACCGGCTCGGCGGCCCAGCCGCGCGTGCCGCGCCGATACCCGATCACCGCGCGCACCTGACCGCCCTCCAGCAGGTCCCGCGCGCGGGTGCGAAGTTCCTCCGGATCGATCACGGGCGTTGCCCCTGTAACTTGTCCTGGGGCCCCAGTGGCCTCAGGTCGGCGACGAAATCGGTAATGACCTGGGCGAACTTGGCCCCCTCGGCGGCGGATACCCAGGACATCCGAAAGCGCTCCGGCTCCAGCCCGATGAATTCCAATAGCTCTTTCACCAGGAACAGCTTGCGGCGGGCCAGGTAATTACCTTCGAGATAGTGACAATCCCCGAGATGGCAACCAGAGACCAAGACCCCGTCGGCCCCCTTGCGAAAGGCGGTCAGGATGTATTGCGGCGAGACGCTGCCGGAACAGGGCACCGTAATCGGCGTCGCATTGGCCGGGTATTGGATACGCGATACCCCCGCGAGGTCGCTGCCCGCGGACGAGCACCATTTGCACAGAAATGCGATGATCCTGGGCTCGTAGGTTGTCTTGGGGTCTTCTGACATGGTATACCGGTCAATCGATTGACAGCGGGCCTGGTGCCCGCGAATGAACGCAATGGGATAGGCAACGCCCTACACCCGCAGCACCGCCTCGATCATCTCTTTCATCTGCAAGGGCGTCGAGTTCTTGACCTGGATGGCGGCACGCAGACAGGAGGTCACACAGCTGCCGCAACCCTCGCACAGTACATCCGTCACCACCGCCTTGCCATTGACCAGACGGATCGCATCGTAGGGACAAGTATCGACACACATCCGACAGCCGGTGCAGAGCCGGGAGCGCACCGCCGCCACGGTGGGCGCATGACTGAGTTGTGGCTGGGACAACAAGCCAATCGCCTTGGCGGCCGCCGCGCTGGCCTGGGCGACCGTCTCGGGGATGTCCTTGGGTCCCTGCGCGGTTCCGGCCAGAAAGACCCCGGCAGTCACGCTTTCCACTGGCCTGAGCTTGGGATGGGCCTCGGCCAGAAAACCGTCCTTGTCGCGGCTGATCTTGAGCGTCTTCGCAATGGCGGCGGTGCCGGCGGACGGCTGCATGGCCAGGGCCAAGACGACCAGATCGGCCGCGATCTCCACATTCTGCCCCGACAGCGTATCGGTGCCGAAGACCCGGACCTTATCCCCGTCCTGGTAGACCCGCGAGACGCGCCCGCGCAGATACATGACCTCATCCTCCTCCATGACCCCCTGCACGAACTCCTCGTAGCCCTTGCCACCGGATCGGATATCGATATAAAAGACGTAGGCGCGACCGTCCGGGACCTGATGCTTGAAGAGCTTGGCATGCTTGGCGGTATACATGCAGCAGATCTTGGAGCACCAGGCACAGTGACGTGCCGGATCGCGCGAGCCGACACATTGGATGAAGACCACGTCCTTGGGCGCCCGGTGGTCGGATGGGCGCAGTATCTTGCCCTTGGTCGGTCCGGAGGCCGAGCAGAGCCGCTCGAACTGTAGACCATCGAGCACGTCTTCGATCGCGCCCAGGCCATACTCGCCGAGCTGCTGCTGACCGTAGAGATCGAAGCCGGTGGCCACCACGACCGCCCCGACCTGTTCCACCACCGTCTCGGGCTTGCGGTCGTAGGCAATCGCCCCGGCCTCGCAGACATCCCGGCACTTACCGCAGACCACTGGATTGAGCCCGAGACAACTCGCCGCATCCAGGGTGTAAGTGGCCGGAATGGCCTGGGGGTAAGGCATGAAGATGGCGCGCCGCGCACTCAAACCCAATTCGTATTCGTTGGGGGCCACCACCGGACAGACCTGGGCACAGTCATCGCAGAGCTTGCACAGGTCCGGGTCCACATAGGCGGCCTGCCGGCGAATCCTGACCTGGAAATTCCCCACGTAGCCCGAGACCTTTTCCACCTCGCTGGATACCATCAGGGTAATCCGCGGGTGCCGCGCCACCTCGACCATCCGCGGTGACAGGACACACTGAGAACAGTCAAGGGTCGGGAAGGTCTCCGACAGGCCCATCATGCGCCCCCCGATGGTCGCCTGCCGCTCCACCAGCACGACCTCTAACCCCGCCGCGGCCAGGTCGAGCGACGCCTGAATCCCGGCGATACCCGCGCCCACCACCAGGACCCGTCGCGTCACCCCAATCGCAATGGCGTCGAGTGCGCGGTTGCGTCCGAGCCGACGCACCGCGACGCGCGAGATGCGGATCGCCTTCTCGGTCGCCTCTCCCGGGTCCCGATGCACCCAGGCGCATTGCTCACGGATGTTGGCGATCTCGCAGTCGAAGGCGTTCAGCCCTGCCGCCTTGGCATTCTCACGGAAGGTGCGTTCGTGCAGATTCGGGGAACAGCAGGAGACCACCACGCCGTCGAGCGCGTTCTCCTTGATCGCCGCAATGACCGCGTTCTGACCCGGGTCCGAGCACATATAGGCGTGGTCGCTGGTGCATACCACGCCGTCCTCGGCCGCCATCACCGAGGCCACCTGCGCGACGTCGACCGTGCCGGCAATATTGTTGCCGCAATGGCAGACGAAGACGCCGATCCGCTTACCGCTCATGGTGCCGCGGCACCCCGCGCCTGGACGCCGTGCTCGTAGCCCTTCTCGAAGGCACTGATGTTGACCTTCAGGAAGCGGCCCGGAACCAGGCCGGGGAGTGCCCTTTTCATCGCCTCGGCGGTGACCACCCCGGTGACCGCGGTAAAAAAGCCCAGTGCGACCAGATTGGTGAACAGGCGGTTGCCGATCGACTCGGCCACCCGGGTCGCCGGGACCCGCCACACCTGCAACCGCGGGTCATGGTCGCCGAGCTTCACCAGGTCTTCCTCGACGATCAGAGTCCCGCCGGGAATCACTTCCGGGTGATACTTGTCATAGGCACCTTGGGACAGCGCCATCAACACCGCCGGGGCCGTGATATAGGGGTAGAGGATCCGCTGCGCCGATACGACCAACTGCGCGGAGCAGGCGCTGCCGCGGGCCTCCGGACCGAAGCTCTGGGTCATGGTCGCGAACTTGTCGTCGTAGAGCGACAAGGCCTTGCCGGTGATCAGGGCGCAACGGATGATGCCCTGCCCGCCGAAACCGGAGAAACGGATCTCGGTGGTGCTCATCATGAGTGCCCGCCCGATACCGGCCCGGCCGTCACCTGGTCCTCGGTCTTTTTCGCCTCCGCGGACTTCTTTTCCGGCTCCGTCTTGCCGTATAGCTGGTAATCGTCACCGATGACCTTCGCGTTGCACCGCGTCACCGCATCCAGATAGGTCGGCTTCTCGCGATCGACGAACTTGCCCACGGCGATCTTGCCCTGCAACTCGATCGCCGTCTCGCGGGTATCGATGCCGTGGAGTATCTCCGAATTGTTCTGGTAGTATTGCAGTGCATCCACCCCGTCGCCGAGCCGGTTGCGCCGCAGATAGAGCGTCGTACAGGGTGTGATCACCTCGATGAACGAGAACCCGCGCCGGGTCAGCGCCTCCTCCACGGACTGGGTGATGTTGCGCGCGTGCAGTGAGGTCCAGCGTGCGACATAGCTGGCCCCGCAGGCGTCCGCCAGAAACGGCAGGGTCAGCGGGTATTCATAATTGCCGTAGGGGGTGGTCGATGCGGTGGCCGACCCCGGCGTGGTCGGTGTCACCTGCCCGCCGGTCATGCCGTAGGTGAAGTTGTTGATACAGATCACCACTAGGTCCATGTTCCGCCGCGCGGCGTGAACGAAGTGGTTACCGCCGATACTGATCAGATCGCCATCGCCACTGATGACGACGACCGTGAGTTCCGGGTTCGCGAGCTTCAGCCCGGTCGCCACCGGGATGGCCCGGCCATGGGTCGCATGGATCGAGTCGAAATTGACATAGCCCGCGACCCGCCCGGAGCAGCCGATCCCCGACACCACGGCCAGCTTGTCCTGATCGACTCCGCTGCGCCGCACCGCATCGATGAAGCAGGTCACCACCGACCCGATCCCGCACCCGGGGCACCAGATGTGCGGCATGCGCTCTGTGCGCAGCATGGCAGCGAAGCGATCCTCGCTCGGGACATCGGCAGTCATGACGTTCATCGGCACGCCTCCTCGATCGCCTGGGTGATGACCGCGGGGTCATGCACGGCACCACCGCAATGATTGACGCTAATGACCCGGCAGCGCCCGGCGGCGCACCGTTCGACCTCGCGGACCATCTGTCCGTAGTTGATCTCGGCGACCACCATCGCCCGCACCTGGCCGGCCAGCTCGCGGATACGCCGCTCGCAGAAGGGCCAGACGGTGATCAGCCGCAAGGCCCCGACCTTGATGTCCTTCTTGCGCGCCTCGGCAATGGCGCGCACCGCGATCCGCGAGGTGATGCCGTAGGAGATAACCAGGACCTCGGCCCCTTCGACCTGGTCCTCTTCCAGCCGGATGATGCACTCGGCATTCCCGTTGATCTTCTCGATCAGGTGGGTGACGACGACCTGATTCTGCGCCGCCGTCATCACCGGATAGCCGCGCTCGTCGTGCGTCAGGCCGGTGATGTGGAAGCGATACCCAGCCCCGGCGCGCGCCATCGGATGCCCGCCCTGGGAATCGAAACGATAGGGACGAAAGTCCTCCTTGGGCCCCGTGAACAGGTTGCGCTCGACGACCTTGATATGATCCGCCGGAGGGATCACCACCTTCTCATGCATATGACCCACGGTCTCGTCGGTCATGATGAAGACCGGGGTGCGATAGGTCTCGGCGAGGTTGAATGCCTCTACGGTGAGGTCGAAGCATTCCTGCGGGCTGTCCGGGCACAGGGCGATGATATTGTAGTCGCCGTGGGATCCGAAGCGCGCCTGGAACATGTCCTGCTGGGCGGTGAGGGTCGGCAACCCGGTGGAAGGACCACCCCGCTGGACATTCGCCAGCACAATGGGGGTCTCCGTCATGGCCGCCAGCCCGATGTTCTCCATCATCAGTGAAAAGCCGGGGCCGGAGGTGACCGTCATCGCCTTCTGGCCACCCCAAGCCGCCCCGATGAGCGCGGCGATGGAGGCGATCTCGTCCTCCATCTGAATGAACATGGCACCGACCTCTGGCGCCCGCTCGGCGAACCGCTCGGCGGTCTCGGTCGAGGGCGTGATCGGATAGCCCGCGAAGAAGCGGCAGCCAGCCGCCAGGGCACCCTCGGCGATGGCATGGTCGCCGTCCATGAAATGGGCGCCGGAATCGACCCCTCGGGGATCCGCATGTACAATATTCACTGCGCCAGTCGCTCCACTCGGATAGCAAAATCGGGACAAATCAGCTCACAGAACGAGCAGTCCCGGCATTGCTCCGGGGCCTTGACGTAGGGCGGATGATAGCCCTTGGCGTTGAACTCGCTGGAAGTGTCCAACACATTCATGGGACAGAACTGGACACAAAAGCCGCAGCCCTTGCACAAGTTCTTGTTGATCAGGACCCTTCCCTGGACCGGCTGCAGGTTACCGAACAGCATAGCGGTGGTCTCAGAGTAAGCCGCGGGCGGTCAGCGTCGCCCGTGGGTCGGTCCGATGGCGTTCCAGCCGCAGCACGTCCTCGCCGCAACCCAATGCCAACGCCATCAATTGGGTGAAATAAAAGACCGGCAGTGGCGCCAGATCGGGGTCGAGGCGGCGGGCGTCGGCCTGACGATCATCAAGGTTGTAGGCGCAGAGCGGACAACTCATCACCACCAGGTCCGCACCATGACTCGCCGCCGAACCCATGATACGGCGCGTGCGTTCCGCGATGATCCCAGGATCCGCGACCACCTGGTAGGCCCCGCAGCACTCGGTCTTCAAGGGGAACGCAACCGGCGTGGCCCCCAGGGCCGCCATCAGGTCTTCCATCACCTTAGGATTCTCGCTGTCGTCGATGGCCGCCGCGCGCGGCCGCACCAGGAGACAACCGTAATAACAGGCGACCCGCAGACCCGAAAGCGGGCGTTCCACCCGTGCGGCCAACTGCGCGAAGCCGATACGATCACGCAGCAATTCGAGCAGGTGCAGTACATCGAGGTCTCCGCGATAATCGGTCTGCTCCAGTGACAGGAATCCGTTCACCACCGAGAGCGCCTCTGGGTTTTCACGCAGATGCAGATTAGCACGCTTCAACGTGCTGTAACACATGGCACAACCGGTCATGAAGGCGTCGGCATCCGCCTCCTTGGCGCGAATCAGGTTGGTAATGGGGGCCATCCGATGGATCAGGTCGTCGGACGCCAGGCCATGCACCGTCCCGCAGCAGTTCCAACGATCCAGTTCCGTGACCGTAAGCCCCAGGCGGGTACAGGCGGCAATGGTGGAATCATCGAAATTGACGGCGTGATTCTTGAGCGTACACCCCGGGAAGTAGCTGATCCTCATGGCTCTTGTTCCACCTTCAATCACGAGGCTGCAATCACGATGTCAGCTTGCGCATGGCGCTGATCAGGGCAATGGGCGGTAGCGAGGCGAGGCGCTCAGCCGGCAGTGCCGAGACCTCGAGCCGGTCGTCACGTCGGTTGGAGCGCAATACGACCTCCCGCACCGCCTCGATCACCTCGGCGATGCGCACGCCCTTGGGACAGCGGCCGTTGCAGGTCATGCACGACACGCAGGCCCAAATGGCCCGCGACCCACACAGCGCCTCGGCCAGCCCCAGTTGGGCCGAGCGGATAATCTGATGGGGGAGCAGATCCATATGGTCAGCCATTGGGCAACCGGCCGAGCAGTTGCCGCACTGATAGCACGCGAGCAGGCGCTGTCCGCTCAGGCGTTCGACCTGGTCCACGAAGCCGCGGTTCGACCGTTCGGGGTAGATGCGTACTGGAACACTCATGGAAGCTCCGCGGACCGGTCAGAACTTGGCATCCAGGCGAAACTCGGGCGCGTCGAGCCAGATGCCGACATTGAGCACGCTATCGAGTTGGGCCTGGAGACAGTCGTAATGGAAACGCTCTTCTTCCGCGAGTTCCTGCAAGAGCGCCCGCTGGCGTGGATCGGCGGCATGCTCAATGAGCCCGTTGAAAAAGGACAGGGCGCGCCGCTCCAGCTCCATGGCGATGCGCAGGGCCTGGGTATCGTCGGCGACCGCACCGTGGCCACGCGCCGCAACCGCGGCCTCCAGTTGGGCAATGATCGGGGATTTTTGCGTATTCGCCGCCTCTTCGGCCGCGATCCGCCGCCATTCGGATACGCCGACCAGGTCGGAAAACAAGGCACCCAGCTCTTCAAAATGGTTCTGCTCCTGGTCGGCCAGGCGCAGGAACATGCGCTTGCCGCTCGGATGCGCGGTGACACTGGCGGCCTGGCGGTAAAACTCCCGTCCATCCAGTTCCAGCCGGAGCGCACTGCGGATGAGGCCGATCAGGGCATCGCTCGGGTGAGGATTCATCATACCGATGACCCCCGATCCGGGTGCAACCGGTTGCGCAAACCCGTGGCACCTGGGGTGAGGCGACCACGTTTCGCCCATTGACGACTCTGGACATCCTCCGGTGCGTAGGACGGCAACAGGACGGGTGTCACCAGCGCGGTGTCGATGCCCGCTGCCGCCAGCTCACGCTCATGCGCCTCTACATGACCCAGGGTCATGCGGCCCAGCTTGGCCTCGGCGGCATAGGCCGCCGCGAAGCGACCCGCCCGCTGACCGAAGACGTTGTAGTCCAGCACGGAATTGCCCATCAGCCGGTTTCGCCCATGCACACCCCCACTGGCCTCCCCTGCAACATAGAGACCGGGGATGCTGGTCTCGCACCGGGCGTTGATTTCCACCCCGCCGTTCTGATAGTGCAGCGAGGGATAGACGAGGATCGGCTCCTGGGTGATATCGATTTTGTAACGGAGGAACTTGTGGTGATGCGCGGCAAAATGATGGGCGACGAATCCCGGGCCGTGCAACTGATCGATGATCGGGATATCGAGCCAGACCCCGAGCCGGCCCGTGGGGGTCTCGACCCCGCCCCCGTGGTGGCGGCATTCGCGGATGAAGGCCGAGGCCTCGATATCCCGCGGCTCCCTGGGAAAAACGAACAACTCGCCGTCCTTGTTCAATGGCTGGCCCCCGGCCCCGCGCACCTTTTCGGTGACGAGAAAGCCCGCGATCTGTTCCGGGAAGGCCGCACCCGTGGGGTGATATTGAACCGAGTCCATGTAGATCAGCTTGGCCCCAGCCCGGTAGGCCATGACCAGCCCGTCGCCCGTGGCGCCATAATGATTGGTGGTATCGAAGCCGCGGATATGCAAGCGGCCGAACCCGCCGGTCGTGATCGCGGTGGCCTTGGCCCTGACGATCAGGAATTCCTCGCTGTCGATGTTGTACAGCACCGCACCGGCGCAACGCCCGGCATCATCGAGGATCAATTCGACCGCGGGCATGAACTCCTGCACGGTGATGCGATCCGGATGGTTGCGTACCTCGTCCATCAGCGTGCGCATGATCATCGCACCGATATGGTCGCGGCACGAGAGCATACGCTTGCGTGAGGTCCCCCCGCCATGCAACACCTGGAGGCTCCCGTCCGGCTCCTTGTCCCAGACCACCCCCAGGTCCTCCAGCCATTGGACGATCTTGGGCGCATCCTCCGTGAGTGCGCGGACAAGCTCCGGTTTGTTGGCGAAATGCCCGCCCCCGATGGCGTCCAGATAGTGGCGGGGCGGCGAGTCGTCGCGCGCCACCGCGGCCTGCATGCCGCCCTCGGACATCATCGAATTCGCATCGCCGATGCGCAACTTGGTGGCAATGACGGAGCGCATGCCGTGCTCCTGCATAGCCACCAGCGCCGCGCTGCACCCGGCGCCCCCACCGCCGATGATGAGCAGATCGGTCTCGATATCCGGGCGATCGAGATTCACCCGATCGGCACGCAGCCATGAGTGCGACTCCAAGAGGTCCGCCACCTCGGTGGTCAGCATCTCGCCGCGATTGGGTCCGACGCGCACGGGCCGGCGCGCGTCTGATGTGAAATCGGGGTGAAACCCGTTCAGGACCGCGGTACGCTCGTCCGCGTTCATGGGCGGGAATACGGGGTCCGGGGTCCTCGCGAGGTCCAAACGCCGCAGGCGGGTCTCGGCGACCTTGCGTAGCGACTCGGCCATATAATCGGGATACATGCGGCGGCTCTCTGGCTAGTCTTCGGCGTCGTCGTCGGCGGGCGCGTAATAGCGCTGGGACAGGGCCTCGGGCGTCATCGCCATCAGGCCGAGATACTCCTCGTCAAAGACCCCGGCCTCGATCGCCGCGATACGCTCGCCCAACTCCGGACTCTTCTTGCTGAGGTAGCGCCCATACAGGCGCTTGGCCAGCGTGGCGACCAGGGGCTGGGTGATCTCCGCGGGGCAGCGCAGCATGCAGAGCCCGCAGGCGACGCAGTAATAGGACAGATCCAGGATCGCGGGGATGTCGCCCCGCTTGGCCGCCTGGACATAGTCCATGACCCGGATATCCTGGGGACAGGAACGCGTACAGGTATTGCACCCGACGCACCGGAACACCACCGGATAGGTCTGGGCAATGGCGCTCAGGTCGGGCTTCAGGTCTGCAATCGAATAGAGTGCCTTACCCGCCGGGACCGAAGGGATCTGGGTCAGGGTCATCCCGTCCTCGACCAGCGTGGTGCAGGCAAGCCCGGTGCGCACACGATAATCGTTGGCGACCCGGTAGATGGTCGCGCAGGCGCCGCAGTAGCCCTCACGGCAGCCCGCGCCGCGGATGATCTGATGCCCGGCGTATTCGATGCCCCCCATGATGGTCGCGGTCGCCGGCACCTGGCAGGCCTGTCCCATGATATAGACGGTGACCATCTGCTCATGGGGCTGCGCATGGGGCGCCTCATGGACCGATCGCGGCGCGCCCTGCCCTGAGGCAGGCGCCAGGTCAGCTGACCCGTCCGACGCGCAAGCGATCGCCATTCGTCTTACCCTCGCCCAGAAACCGAAAAGCGGGAGACGGTACGCCGGCGCGCGCCGCCCAAGGATGCCGGTGATCGCAAAACAGGTCTGACGGTTCCGGTGCGTGACACCCCGGCAAGGTTAGACGCACTCAATACTCCGACGCGAGAAATTGTAATAGTAGTTGCCCCCTCCGAACAACTGCAGCAAGAAAGATGTATTGCTGCGGTGCAATATGGTTTTTCCGCAGACATCGGGACGGGGGCGCTTGTCGAGGCGGCTCGCTATGCGACTCTATGACGCCCTCTGGACCGTCATAACATCATGTAAGTGAAAAAGATGCTGACCTACTGAGATCCCAAAGAGCCGAAAAAAAGGTCAAAGGACGCAAGCGCAACCTGGTCGTCGATACGCTGCGCCTACTCCCCTGGCGGTCATCGTGACGGCGGCCAACGTACAGGATCGTGATGCGGCCCCGACGCTGTCGCCCACGCGGGACAAATATCCCAGCGTGCAGACGCTTTACGTCGACAGTGCCTATGCCGGTCAATTTGCACAAACCGTGGAAGATCTCCACGGCATCCGCGTCGAGGTCGTTCGCCACCCGGGGAATAAAACGATCGGGCAGTGGCAATCCGACGATGCGTCTAAACGCATGCCCGTCACGGCGAACGCCGATGGCTTCGCTCCTCTGCCGAAACGCTGGATTGTGGAGCGGACCCATGCCTGGAACGAGCGCGCACGTCGCTTGATCATGCACCATGATCGTCTGCTGCCCGTGTCAGAAGCATGGGTCTGGCTCGCTGAGGCACGAATCTTGCATTGACGGCTGACGGCGACGGCTTGATTTTGTCTATACCCTCGTGTCCCTCCGGCAAGGCTGCATGAAATCGCGTCCCTGGCCCGGTAGCGTAGGAGCCCCGTTTTTGGTGATCCGGAGGCTCTACGATGTCACTGTCACTCCCCGCCGCGGCCGATCTAGCGCAGACGGCCGCGGCCTTTG
>CAILVI010000445.1 GCA_903837595.1 uncultured Thiodictyon sp. | reverse complement strand
CGCCCTGGCGGCCCTGGCCGAACGGCTGCACCAGCGACTCTGGGATCAGTTGTCCGCGACCGTCGGCGGGCAACCGGTGTCGCCGCCGGCCCTGTTGATCACCGGGGGCGATGGCCCACGGCTCGTCCCCTGCATCGCCCGCCCCGTGGAATTGGTGCCGGACCTGGTCCTGCGCGGACTGGCGCGGTTGGTGATGACCCCTTCCACGAAGGACGGCGACTGAATCATGCGCTGGCTCGTCCTATTCCTGCTGATCGCGAATATCGGTCTATTCATCTGGGGGTGGACCCGCGAGAGCCCCCGTGATCCGCCCCTGCCGCCGCTCGCGACGGCCCCGGGGCAGATCCGATTGCTTGGGGAGCCGGCCGAGCCGGGCGGCGGGCCGGTGGCCAAGCCGTGAACGGGTAGCCGTCTGGCGTCGCGTCGCCTTTTCTGCTATTAGGCCCGCATTTTCGATGCGGTTGGTCAGCTATGGACTATGACGTATTACTCTCCCACCACAGCGCCGATAAGCACCTGATCCAGGAGTTACACCGTCGCCTCCAGGCGCAGGACTTGCGGGTTCGGCTCGACGCGATGGACCTGCCGGGAATGTCCTGGCCGCAGCGGCTTGCCGCCGGGACACTGGACGCCCCCGCGGTCCTCGTCTGTATCGGCGGTTCCGGCTCCTGGGACAGCGAGCAGCTGCGGGCCGCCTTGACTCTGGCCAAGCGGGAGCAATGCCTGGTGATCCCGGTTTTGCTGCCCGGTGCCCCGCAGCGACCAGAAATGTCACTCTTCCACATGAGTCGTACCTGGGTGGATCTGAGCCAGGGGGTCTACCCGGCCGGTGTCGGCCGCCTGGTCTGGGGCATTACCGGCAGCCGCCCGGGTGGTGGCTGGAGCGCCCCCGACCCCCGCTTCCAGCTCCCCGCGGACCTGCCCGACTTCACCGGCCGTAGCGCCGACCGCGATTGGGCCGTGCAGTGCCTCACCGCCGGCCGCTCGGTGGCTATCTGCGCCCTGGCCGGCCAGGGCGGGCTCGGCAAGACCGCGCTCGCCGTCCATGCGGCGCACCGCCTCAAGGACCGCTTTGCGGACGGTCAGGTCCTGATTCCGCTGGGCGGGGCCGGCGAGGGTCCACTGACCGCCGTGGACGCCATGGCCTGGGTGATTCGTGCATTCGCGCCCGGGCGCCGACTCCCCGGCGACGCGGCCCAGGTCCAGGCGATCTACCGCGATGTCTTGAGCGGACGGCGGGTACTGATCCTGGCCGACGATGCGGCCGGGGTCGAGCAGGTCGCGCCGCTCATACCCGACTTGCCGGCGGCAATGATTCTCACCTCCCGGCGGCGCATTGCGCTGGGCGAGCAGCGCGATCTGGACCCCTTGGCACCGGCCGCGGCGAGCGCACTGCTGGCCGGCATCCTGGGCGAGGGTCGCGCCGATGCAGCAGCGGATCTGGATCGACTGGCCGCCGCGTGCGACCGGCTGCCGCTGGCGCTGCGGGTCGCAGGTTCGCACCTGGCGACGCACCCGCAGGTGCCTCTTGATGAGTATCTCGCCGAGATCGAGGGCGAGGTGACCCGCCTGGCGGTGCTGCCGAGCGACGCGCCGGTGCGCGGCCGGGTCGGCGCCGTGCTGACACTCGCGGCCGACCGCCTGCTGGCAGAGAACGTGAGTCTGGCCGCCCGCTGGCAGTCGCTTGCCTGCTTCCCGGCCCCGTTCGACCGGGTGGCCGCCGCCGCCGTCTGGGGGCTCACCGGGCCCAAGGCGGCACAGGCATCGCTCAGCGACCTGATCGACCGCAGCCTGCTGCGCTGGGACGGCAACACCCGCCGCTACCGGCTGCACGACCTGCTGTGGCCCATCGCCGCGGCCCCTTGGTACTGGTGCCCAACAGCGATCCCAACCGTTGCGCCCGGACCCAGCCCGGAGAACCTCGCGGTGGCTCGGGGGCGGCACAGTGCCCATTTTCTCGCTGTCCTGCGGGCGGCGGACCAGCGTTTTCTCCAGGGCCACGATGGGGGCACCGCCGGCCTCGCCGCCTATGACGCCGATGCCGGACAGATCGCCGCCGGCCAGGCCTGGGCGGCGGCCGAGCAGGCGGAGAGTGCCACCCGGCTGGCGATGGACTACCCGGATGCGGGTGCCGATGTGCTCGGTCTGCGTCTGCATCCGCGCGAGCGCCTGCGCTGGCTGGAGTCCGGACTCATCGCCGCCCGCCGGCTCGGCGAGCGTCGGTGGGAGGGGACTCACCTCGGCAATCTCGGCGTTGCCTGGGCGCAGTTCGGCGAGCCGCGCAAGGCCATCGACTTCTACGAGCAGCAGCTTGTGATCACCCGCGAGATCGGCGACCGCCGCGGCGAGGGTGCCGCGCTCGGTCACCTCGGCGGCGTCTTGGCCGACTTAGGCGAGCTGCGCAAGGCCATTGGCTGCTATGGGCAGCGCCTCGTCATCGCCCGCGAGATCGGCGACCGTCGCGGCGAGGCAACCACTTGCGAGAATTACGGTCAGGTATTGGAGCGGCTGGGCGACCGTCCGGGCGCGCGATTTTGGATGCACGCGGCACGCGGTATCTATGAGTTAATCGAGAGCCCCGGTGGAGAAGACATCCGCCGCTGGCTGGCGGAACACCCCTGGACGCCCGGGGTTGCGCCCGACGCCCAACCGACAGAACCCCCCGACAGGAACAACCCATGAAAATCAGGATCGCCGATCTGGAAGACGCCTTCATGTTCGCCAGTGCCGGCGCCGTGGTCGATGCCGCGGCCTATCTGGACCGGGAGACCGGTGAGTTCCGCTATGTCGGGGAGGGCGGCGACGAGCCAAAGGGCGTGGTGGTGGAGCTGGCCGGTTCGGCCCGCTATCTGGCGGTCCCGAACAAGTACGACCTGGACCTCGGTCAGGCGCTGATCTTCGACTTCGTGGCGGACCAGTTGCCGGAGGCGCAGGAGGAGGTCCAGGCGATCTTTCGCCACCGCGGTGCCTACCCGCGTTTCAAGGACCTGCTGGACGAGCGCGACCAGTTGGACCTCTGGTACGACTATGAGCGCCGCCGGACCCTGGAGGTCCTGCGCGACTGGGCGGCGGGCGAGGGGATTGAATTGGTCGATTAGGGGCTCTGCTCCCAGGCGCTTGCTACTGGTGCTTTGTGTCCTCGCCGACAGCATGTCGGCGCTCCCAGGTGCGACAATAGACGCCCCCGGCTCGCTCCGAGCCCCGGCCAACCTGCTGGAGAGCCTCATGACCAAGACTTCGACCCCAATCCGTACGCCACTCCCCGAGGCGCTCGCCGCCCCGCGCCAGAACCTGATGACCCGCGCGGGCGAGCGGGTGGCCTGGTACGGGGACACCGCCGGCAGCGGTCGGCCGCTGGTCCTAGTGCACAGCGTCAATGCTGCGCCGAGCAGCTTCGAGGTGAAACCGCTGTTTGATCACTATCGCGGGCAGCGCCCGATCTATAGCCTGGACCTGCCCGGGTTCGGCCATTCGGACCGCCCGGTCGGTCCCTATTCGGCGGATCGTTTCACCAATGCCCTGGTCGACTTCCTGGAGCAGGTGGTGAAGCAGCCGGCCGATGTGGTGGCCCTGTCGCTGAGCAGCGAGTTCGCCGCCCGTGCGGCGCTCAAGGCCCCGGGGCGGATCGTCTCACTGGCCCTGATCTCGCCGACCGGGTTCAGCGCGCGCCAGCCGTTCGGTCCCGCGATCGGCCGGCCGCTGCACCGGCTGCTAACCCTGCCGGGGCTGGGGGCTGCCGCCTTTGCTCTGGTTTCATCGCGCCCGAGCATTAACTATTATCTCGGCCAGTCATTCGTCGGTAAGCCCGTGCCGGCCGTGATCGACTATGCCTATGCGACCTCGCACCAGCCGGGCGCCCGCCACGCCCCCCTGATGTTCCTGTCGATGCAGCTCTTTACCCGCGATGCGCCGGCACGGCTCTATGCACTCCTGCCAGCCAGCCTACCGGTCCTGGCCATCGCCGACCGCGACCCCTATGTGACCTTCGAGGGGCTGGCCGGATTCGTCGCCGTCCATCCGAATTGGCGGTACGAGAAAGTGGCTCCGAACATGGGCCTGCCACAGTGGGAACGCCTGCCGGAGCTGGTGGCGGCGCTGGATCGGTTCTGGGCCGGGACCTGATCCCGCCGGCGCCGGGCCTTGGACTCCGGTGCGTGGCCCAAGCAACACCGCACCCGTCCGGGATGCTAACCTTCGCCTGCCCTTCACCGGAGTCTCACTCACACCATGCGCTATCGACTCACCGCCCTGCTGCTGCTCCTCACCGCCCAGGCCACCCAGGCGGGCATCCCGGCCACGCCGGTGATGACGATCTACAAGTTCAATGGGCCCTTTACCGTGCCCTTCTACAGCGCGGAGGGGGTGCCCGGGGCCGGCGCCCCGGCGGGTACCCTGACCCAGGGCACCTCGGTCATCCCCTGTCTGGTGATCCGTGACGGCAAGCCGCTGACCGACGGGCAGGGCACACCCTACGTGGGCTTTGAGGTGGTGGTCGACCCGCGCCGGGCGAGCGCTGCGGATACGCAGCGTTTCAAGCAAACGGCGGCCGAGCGCGCCAAGTTGGAGGTCCAGAACCACCACTGCGCGCCGGGGGTGAAGAACGTCATCGACGTGCGCCAGCTCTATGCGCTCAAGAAGCCGCCCTTCTTCGATCCGCCACCGCGTTCGGGCAAGGGCGGCGGCGAGGGGGCGACCAGCCTCGACAGGATCGTCCGTGCCTTTCACTCGTCCCCGCAGTGTGAGGCGGCCAATCGCTCCCTGACCGGCCGGCGCGCCGCCCTGGCCGGTGCCTGGGACGGCTTCATCCGCGCCAATGTGCGCCTGGGTTCTGAGGCCGAGCTCGCCCGCGCCAAGCACCTGGACTATGTGATGCGCACCGCCCTGCACGAGGGGCATCTCAAGCGCGGCTGCAATGCCTACGGCACTTGCGAGCGCAACGTCATCGCGCTCTCCATCCGTAACCGCGCCGTCGGTCAGTGCCAGCGCGGCAAGGGGTGCGGCTTCCCCGGGGACTTCCAAGGCGCCTCCTCGTCCGTCTCCCAATACAACATCTGGGACGAGTATCTGACCCAGATCTCGGGCCTGACCTCCTGCTTCATGCGCCCGGACCTGGCCGCCGACCCGGACTACGCGAAGCTCCAGGCGATGTATACCCAGAACGTGGGCGACGTGGAGCGTATCCTCTACGGTAGTGACGCGGACCTGGCGGAGATCTTCCCCGGTACGCCCTTGGCGGATCTCAAGGAACTGCGCCACTACTATCACGCCCCGGCCATGGGCAAGTGCTTCCCCAAGAATGACCGGGTGGAATATATCTCGGGCGCGGTGGCCAGCCGTGGTGGCGATTACGCGCTGCTCGCGGATACCCGCATCCAGGTGGGCGCCGCAGCCGGTGACGGCTACAGCTTCAAGCAATTCCTGTTCGAGGAGAGGCCGGAAGGGGACGCCATCCAGATCGTGGACCGTTACCCCGACTTTGTGGTCGACGGGCGCAAGGTGTCGCTGCGTAGCCCGGCCTCCTGCCCGCCCTATGGGGTGCCGGCCGGTTGCGCCTTCAAGACGGTCGGGCGCTACCGCAAGACCCCGAGTTGGATCAATCAGGGCCACCCGGTGGAGATCACCTGCCGGGTCAAGGACCGGGGCGAGTCCTGCCAGGGCGGCGGCAGCCCTACCAAGGTCCAACTCGGCGGGAGCTGCGATGTGGAGATGCGGCCGGTGTCGGGGGTGCCATAAGCGCGGGGGCCGTACATGGAACTGCGCCAATTGCGCTCGCTGGTCACCCTGGCGGAGAACGGCTTCAGCGTCAGCCGGGCGGCGGAGAGCCTCCATCTGGTGCAGTCCGCCGTGTCCCAGCACCTTAAGCAACTGGAGGACGAGCTGGGTACGCGGCTCTTCCACCGCCAAGGCAAGCGGCTCTCTGGGCTCACCGAGGCGGGGGCGGCGGCCGTGGTCTACGCGCGCCAGACCCTCACCGGGGCGGCCAGCGTGGCCGCGGTGGGGCGTGATCAGGCGGGGGTGACCAGCGGGACCCTGCGCCTCGGGGCCACCCATACCCAGGCGCGCTATATCCTGCCGCCGGTGGTCAGGCGCTTTGCCGGCGAGTTTCCGGGGGTGGAGGTGCAGATCCACCAGGGCACGCCGGGCCAACTGGTCGAGCTGGTGGTGCGCGACGCGGTGGATCTGGCCATCTGTACCGAGGCCCTGGCCAACGAGCCGGCCCTGGAGGCGGTCCACTGTTATCGCTGGAACCGCTGCGCCATCGCCCCCCTGGGGCATCCGCTGCTGGCGGCCCCCGCCATGACCCTGGAGTTGCTATGCGAGTACCCGGTGATCACCTATGTGTTCGGCTTTACCGGGCGCGGCAACTTCAGCACCGCCTTTGCCCGCGAGGGGCTACGTCCACGCGTGGTGCTGAGTGCGGCGGACACCGACGTGATCAAGACCTATGTGCGCGAGGGCATGGGCATCGGGATCATTGCCGACCTGGCCTATGAGCCGACCCTGGATGCGGACCTGGGCCGCCGCGACCTGAGCCACCTGTTCCCCTGGGAGGTGACCAAGGTCGCCTATTTGCGGGACAAATACCTGCAGCGCTTCCAGCGGCGCTTCATCGACCTGTTTCAGGAGGCCTCGGCGCAGCTGAATCGGCGGGGGCGGTAGGGGGGGGCGATCGATGCTATGGCTGCACCCTATCGAACGAGTGTGTGAGTCGTGACGTCGAGGCAGGCCTCGCCACCTTGCGTGAATTGGAGGACTTGAGCGAGACGCTGACGGGGAGGGTCGTTGTCGTAGTGGTAGTAGGCGATGCCCGATGCCCAGACCCTGATGCTCGGAACCGCCTTCTGGAGTTCCAACCACGGCAATCTCCAGATGTTGGGCGTGTCCGTACTGTGCGGGTGGTGGAGGACAACCGACGGTTTGAATTCTTGAACCTTGGCCAGCATCGCATCGCATCGCACCGCTTGCGGCGGTCGCCCTGTGGATTCTGGTTCGCCCGCCCGCGTGGGCTGAACATATTGAGGTCGTGGCAGCCGAGAATCAGGACGAGCTCATCGGTCGGTGAGGACTGCGTTGGTCTCATTGCCACCCGAGAACTCTTGCGGTGTAAGCAGCCGGCCCCGAGCTTGCTCAACGGCGAGCGAAATGACGTACTTCGGCGGATAGTGGCGGTCCCCCACCACGAGGCAGAACTTCGTCGACGCGCGGCGCTTGTCGCAGCCTTCGCGGTCGATCTGGCGGACTGCGGCTTTAATGTTCCGCGCCGATAGGTTCGGGATCATGATGCCTCAACTCCGCCGCCCAGCAGGTAAAGGGACTAGGCGCGATTAACTCCGCCAGCCTGACTTATGCCGAAAAACATGAGCCTGGCACAAATACCTTTGCTCAAGCCGCCCGGCTCAACTCCAGCCGGAAGTGCATTCCCACCTTGGCGGCCAACGTGAGCAGCATATCCAGACTGAACTTCTTCCATTTGCCGCGCACCAGATCGGAGACACGCGCCTGGGTCACACCAAGTCGCTCGGCGGCATCGGCTTGGGTCAGCCCGCTGTCTTGAATCCAAAGACGCAACTGTCCCATCAGCTCGGCGCGCAATTGCAGAATTTCCGCCTCGTGGGGCGGAAATCCCAGGGCCAAAAACAAGTTTTCATCGCCTTTGACGATTTCGGTCATCGCTCATGCTCCGATTTGCTTGTACCGTTGCCGCGCTAGCTCGATATCGTGTGGCGCAGTCTTCTGTGTCTTCTTTGGAAAGCAGTGCAGCTTCGTCGGGAAAGTCCCGCAGATCGGCCTTGCTGGTCCCCAGAAAGATGGCGTCTTTCATCGGCAAAATTATACAAAAATTTCGATATTGCTGACAAGTCACGCAGCAGTCGCTTCAGCGAGGGGTTCGCACTGGCCCGGGGGCTGCCCGGATAGAGGTCCTCATGGATGCGGGTGACCGCGATGCGGCCGTCGGGCTCTCCCTCAGCCAGGACCAGCAGCCGCTCGGCCAGCCGGCGGATGCCGTCCTTCAGGTCGAGCCGAGCCAGGCCGGCACGGGCGTGATAGGCGGGCAGCGGGGTCGCATCGGCTGGGCTCCGGGGCGGTTGCGGTGCCAAGCATAGCCGGGGTGAGGGACTGGTTAAACAGAATCTCATGTCGCCGACGGTTCGCTGTCAGAAAATCCTTACAGGAAAAGTTAGGAAAGCCACTATGTCCGTGTATTGGTTCTGGCAATACTATCAGCGATCGATGCCGGGTTTGGCCTATCTATCGACCCTCCGCCAGTAGTGGTAGACCCAACCATCGTTCATACCCCCTGTTCAGCGCTTTCGACAGCGGGGTCCTGCGACACGGGGGTCGGGTTCAGTCCCGCACGCGACGCGTATTTTTTGGTTCAAGCAACTGATAGTTAATAAAATTTTACAGTGATTTTCTTGCAGATGTGTGCAGTCAGAGTAGTCTACACAGGGGGAAATGCACAAAGACGGGCGTCGCGGATGCGATGAACACCCGCGGTACCCGGACCACAGCAACCTGATGAGAGGCCGATATGTCTGTCCTGAACAACACCAACTACGCCTACATTCACGATGCCGCCAAGACGACGGCAGTTGCGCTGGACCATGACTTTTACGAGCTGGACATCGCCGCGTTTCTCGAGCGGTCCTGCGTCGCACTGGAGCGCGACGAGGCCGGGCTTGAGACCTTCCTGGTCGTTGAGAACTGCGGGGAACGTGAGGCCCACCTCCTGCGGTTCGGCCGCGCCATCATCGGTGCCAAAGGCCAGGACCTTGAGGACATGCTGGCGAACTGGGACGCAACGCTTGCCGACCCGCAGGCCGAGGACTACCTGTCGGCGCGTGAGCGCGCCTTGGCGCACCATGTGGTCTCGCACATGGTGGAGGCCGCCCGCAAGATGAGGGGGCTTTAGTGCGCTAATGGCGTGTCAGGCCGGCCCTTCAGGTGGACACCAGGAACTCATGCAGCCCGCACTCGCGCTTGAGGCCGAAAAAACGGGTCTCTTCCTCCGTCATGCCGGCGCCGAGCGGGACCGTGGAGTGATGGTCGCCGATCGAGACATAGCCCTGCTCCCATAGCGGGTGGTAGGGCAGATCGTAGCGCTTCAGGTAGTGGTACACGTCCCGGTCGGTCCAGTCGATGATCGGGTGGACCTTGTAGCGACCGTCCTTCACCTGGAGTACCGGGATGTCCTTGCGGGATTGGGACTGCACCCGCCGCAGGCCGGCGAACCAGGTGCCTACCCCGAGTTCTCGCAGCGCGCGGCCCATGGGCTCCACCTTGTGGATGCGGTTGTAGTGCTCGATGCCGGTTACCCCGTTCTCCCACAGGCGTCCGTGGCGCGCCTCCAACCAGGCGGGGGAGATGTCTGAACGGTAGACCCGTAGATCGAGATCCAGGCGCGCCACCAGTTCGTCGATGAAGAGATAGGTCTCCGGGAACAGATAGCCGGTGTCGATCAGGACCACCGGGATGCGGGGGATGCCCTGGCTGACCAGGTGCAGCATGACCGCTGCCTGGACGCCGAAGCTCGAGGACAGGACCTGTGCGCCCGGCAGGTGGTCGCGTGCCCAGGCGACGCGACCCGCGGCATCGAGCGCGGAGAGCTCGGCGTTGGCCTGGTCCAGAAATTCCTGCCGCCGGCGGGGATCGCCGGTGTGTGTGTCATGAGCCGCACCAGTGCGCAACCCCCGCGGGGCGGCGTGGCGGACGGGTACGCCCCAGGGGGCGTGGCGGATGGCTTGTTCAGTCATGGAAGTCACTCGCTGCATTCTCGACGCGCCGCACGATGCCGACCCGGACCACGAAATCACCGAAACGCTCCTGGGGTGTGCGCTCCTGCGCGTAGCGTGCAAAGAGCCCGTCCAGGGTGTCCAGGATTTCCGCCTCGGCGATGTTCTCGCGGTAAAGTGTGTTGAGCCGGGTCCCGCTGCCGTCGCCCCCGAGCAGCAGGTTGTAGGTCCGCGGTCCCTTGCCCACCAGCCCGATCTCTGCCAGGAAGGGCCGTGCGCAGCCGTTGGGACAGCCGGTCATGCGGATCACGATCGGCTGGTCCGCCAGGCCGTGGCCGGCGGCCAGGGCCTCGACCCGGGTCAGCAGGTCGGGCAGGTAGCGTTCCGCCTCGGCCATGGCCTGCGGGCAGGTGGGGAAGGCGACGCAGGCCATGGCGCCTAAGCGGATCGGTGAGAGACCGTCCACCAGCAGCCCGTGTTCCCGCGCCAGAGTCTCGATCCGCTTCTTCTGCCGGGCGGGCACCCCGGCGACGATCAGGTTTTGATGGGGGGTGATGCGGAAATCGCCCTGGTGGATCTGGGCGATGGCCCTCAGCCCGGTCAGCAGCGCTCGGCCGGGCAGGTCGCGCAGCCGCCCGTTTTCGATATGGAGGGTCAGGTGCCAGCGGCCTTCGGTCCCCCGAACCCAGCCGTATCGGTCGCCGTGGTCGGTGAAGCGGACGGGGTGGGGCGGGGCGAAGGTGATTCCTGCCCGCTGTTCGACCTCCGATCGGAAGGCCGCCAGGCCCATCCGCTCAACGGTGTATTTGAGCCGTGCATGGATGCGGTCGCCGCGGTTGCCGAAGTCACGCTGGGTGGTGAGCACCGCCTCGGCCACCGCCAGCACCTGGTCCGGCGTGACAAAACCCAGGTCGTCCGCCAGCCGCGGGAAGGTGGTTTTGTCGCCGTGGGTGGTGCCCATGCCGCCGCCGGCCAGCACGTTGAAGCCCAGCAGCCGCGTCGGGTCGGCCCGGTCGGCGATGGCGATGAAGCCCAGATCGTTGGCGTAGACATCCACGTCGTTGTGGGGCGGGACGGCGACCGCGATCTTGAACTTGCGCGGCAGATAGGTCGCGCCGTACATCGGCTCGGACTCCTCCTCGCCGCCCGCTACGCACTCGCCATCGAGCCACAGCTCGTGATAGGCGCGGGTCTGGGGTAGCAGGTGTTCGCTGATGCGCCGCGCCCAGTCATAGACCTCACCGTGCAGGGCCGACTGGTCCGGGTTGGGGTTGCACATGACGTTGCGGTTGACATCGCCGCAGCCGCCGAGTGAGTCGAGCAGCACCTGATGGATGCCCTGGATGACCGAGCGCAGGTCTCCCTTGGGGATGCCGTGGTACTGGAAGGTCTGGCGGGTGGTCAGGCGCACGCTGCCCTGGGCCAGCTCACGCCCGATGCGGTCGATGGTCAGCCACTGCGCCGGGGTGCAGACACCGCCGGGCAGGCGTGCCCGCAGCATGAAGCTGTACTCGGGCTCGAGCAGGCGCTCGCGCCGGTCGGCGCGGACATCCCGGTCGTCCTGCTGATAGAAGCCGTGGAACTTGCCGATCTGATCGTCGTCTGGGGCCATGGCGCCGGTCAGTTCATCCGCCAGGCTGTCCGCCAAGGTGCCGCGCAGAAACCGGCTGCGCGCCTTGTTCAGCTCTTGGGGGGCGATGGGGGTACTCAGTGCGTTCATGGGTGGCTGTCTCGTAGTCAATAGAGGTCGCGCTGGTAACGGCCGGCGCGCCGCAGGTCGTCGAGCCGCTCCCCGGCTTGTTGCCGGTCGCCGCCGGTCTGCGCCGCGATCAGGTCCAGCAGGGCCTCATGGACCGCGCGGCCCATGGCGCTCGCGCCGCAGACGTAAAGATGGGCGCCGTCCTGGAGCCAGGCATAGAGGTCGCGGCCCTGTTCGGCGAGTCGGTGCTGGACATAGCGCTTGTCCGCCTGGTCGCGGGAGAAGGCGACGGATACGCGGTTGAGTACACCGGCGCGGCGGTGCGCCTGCCAGTCGAGCTGATAGAGGAAGTCGCGGCGGAAATGACGGTTGCCGAAAAAGAGCCAGGTGCGCCCGCGCTCTCCCTGGGCGGCGCGCTGTTGCAGGAAGGCCCGGAAGGGCGCCACGCCGGTGCCGGCCGCGATCAGGATCACCGGGGCGTCACCGTCGCGCGGCAACCGGAAGGACGGGTTCTCTGCCAGGTGGACGCGTACCGGCGCGTCCTCAGTGAGGCGCCGGGTCAGGAAGCCGGAGGCACCGCCTGTGCGTTCCTGCCCACCCACCGCATAGTTCAGACGGGCGACCGTCAGATGGACCTCGTCGGGGAACTCGGCCTGGCTCGAAGCGATGGAATACAGCCGTGGGCGCAGCGGCAGCAGCGCGGCGGCCAGGGCGGCGGCGTTCGGCCGGCCTGGGTGCTGCGTGATCAGGTCGATGAACTGGTGCCTGGCGGCATAGTCCCGCAGGCGCGCGGGGTCTTCGCCCAAGGCTGCCAGGGACTTGGAGCCGCTGAGGGCGCCCCAGGCCTTGACCACCGTCGGGTGCAGTTGGGTCAGTTCCAGTCGGCTGGCGAGCGCCTCGCGCAGGTCGCTGGCCTCACCGCCCAGGGTCACCGCGGCGTCCCCGTCGATACCGGTCGCCTGCAACACCTCATCCACCAGGGTCGGATCGTTGCTGAACCAGACACCGAGCGCGTCACCGGGGGTGTAGCTCAGGGCGGCCGGATCGATGGCCAGGGCCAGGTGGCGGACCTCGCCCACGGCGTCCGCGGTGGTGAGGGTGCGGTTCTCCAGCAGGTGGGCGATGACTGGCGCCGCCGGGTCGCGCGCCAGCGTTGCCGCTGGGGCCGGGCGCGTGCCGGGCATCTGGATGATGCGTGCCTCCCGTGGCACCAGGTGCTCCGCCGTCCGCTCCAGTGCCGCCTGTGACCAGGCGCTCGCCGCTTCCTGGAAGGCGACGTCGCAATACTGAGGGGCGAGCAGCGGCTGACCGCCCAGGGCCTTGAAGCGCTCCTCGAAGTCCCTGGCCGTCTTGCAGAAGTGTTCGTAGCTTGAGTCCCCGAGCCCGAGCACCCCATAGCGCAGTCCCTCCAAACGCGGTGCCCGCTTACCGTGCAGGAAGGCGTGCAGCTCGCGGGCGCTCTCCGGGGGCTCGCCCTCGCCCTGGGTGCTGACCACCACCAGCAGCAGCCGCTCGCGGGTCAGGTCGCGCGGGCGGTAGTCGGCCATGGAGAGCAGCCGCGGCTCGGTGCCCCGCGCCCGCACCAGCGCGGCCAATGACTCGGCCACCCCACGGGCGTTGCCGGTCTGGGAGCCATAGAGGATGGTGAGTGTCGGACCGGCCTCGGGTTCTTCGGCCGTCGATTCGCGGCTGGGGTTGGCAGCGGTCGTCAGCCCGCCTAGGCCCGCCAGATAGCCGCTGACCCAGGCCAACTGGAGCGGCGACAGGTCCACCGCCGCCGCTTGCAGACGCGCCAACTGCCGCTCGTCCAGTGGGCTGGTCAGCGGGGAAAGCGGCAGTTGGTTCGAGGTGTTCGTTGTCTTCATGGTTACTGCCGGGTGTCTTGAGTCTCTTGCACAATGGCTTGAGGTCGCATGTCGTGATGGGTGGACGGCTTAAGAAACCGCGCCGACGTCTGTCTTATGGGTAGGAAGTATGGCGACTGGGAAAATCTTGAAAAACGATTTCTTATTTTCTTGTATCTCTCCTAAGGATATTCGGATGCACTGCTTGTTTAGCCCCAGGCTTTCCAACTGGAGGGCGAGGCCTCAGACGGACCGCTCCCGGGCCGACCCGGGTACACTACCCACCCAAGTCCGCGATCTCAGGAGTAGTAAGGTATGAGACATCGGGAACGCCACCGCACCGGCCGGATCGCCTGGCTGCGCGCCGCCGTATTGGGGGCCAACGACGGGATCGTCTCCACCGGGAGCCTGTTGCTCGGCGTGGCCGCCGCCAACGCCACCCAGGGGACCCTGCTCGCCACCGGGGTCGCCGGCCTGGTGGCCGGGGCCATGTCGATGGCCGCGGGGGAGTATGTCTCCGTCCATTCACAGGCCGACAGCGAAGCGGCCGAACTGGAGCAGGAGCGCCGGGAACTCGCCACTGACTGCCACGCCGAGCAACGGGAACTCGCGGCCATCTATGTCCGGCGCGGCCTGGAACCCGCCCTGGCCACCCAGGTGGCGAACCAACTCATGGCCCATGACGCCCTGGGCGCCCACGCCCGCGACGAGCTCGGCATCTCCGATGCCTTCAGCGCCCGCCCCATCCAGGCTGCCCTGGCCTCCGCCGCGAGCTTCGCCGTGTGCGCGGCCCTGCCGCTGCTGGTCACTGCACTGAGCCCCAGGTCCTATCTGATTCCCGTGGTGGCTGGCACCTCACTGGTCTTCCTCGCGGCGCTGGGCGCCTGGGCCGCGCGGGCCGGTGGCGCTGGAATGGCGGTCGGTGCGGCGCGCGTCACCTTCTGGGGGGCGCTGGCGATGGCGGTGACGGCGGGGGTCGGGGCGCTGTGGGGGACGGTGGGCTGAGGGTCGTCATCATCCCGGACTCCGGAGCGGATGGGCGCTGGTCTGGTACTCCTTTACCGCGAAAGTCGCGCCGCGACTTGGTGGGAGCGGCTTCAGCCGCGACGAAACCACGACAGCTTGCGAGGTCGCATCGCGGCTGAAGCCGCTCCCACGGGCACTGTCATCACCTGGGGTGGCTGGTCCTGCTGCCATGGCCGTTACCTCAAGCCCCAGTCACGCGATATTGGTACATCAAACGATACAGGTTCCGCCCATGCAGACCATCAACTTCACCGATGCCCGCAACAACCTGAAGGCAGTCTTGGACCACGTCGCGCGTGACGCGGACTATACGGTGATCACCCGTTGCGACGCCCCGTCGCGACGCCCCGTCCGCGGTGGTCATGTCGCTCGACAGCTTCAACAGCCTGATGGAGACCGTCCACCTCTTGCGCTCCCCGGCCAATGCCGCCCACCTTGCCCGGTCCCTCGCCCAATATCGCGGTGGTGAGACGCTGGAGCGGGACTTGATGGAAGACTAGGATGGCGCTTCTTCGGCTCGCCTGGACCGGGGAAGCCTGGGCTGACTATCGCTATTGGCCGGGACAGGATCGAAAGACCCTCAAGCGCATCAACGTCCTGATCGCTGATGCCCTGCGAACCCCGGTCGCCGGGATCGGCAAGCCCGAGCCCTTGCGGGAGAACCTCTCCGGGTTCTGGTCCCGGCGTATCGATGACGGCAACCGGCTTGTCTATGCGGTTGACGCAGTGCACCTGACCGTCATCGCCTGTCGCTATCACTATTGACCTCGCTGAGTGCGACCCTTTACCGACCCCGCTGATTGGTGGCACGATTCACGCGCCGCGGCAGCACCCGCGGCCAGCACCAATCCTCGGACGACTGACGAGCGACGACAGCGGAGGGCGCGATGGCCAAGAAACAAGCGGTGGTCCTGATCCACGGGATCGGCGAGCAGATCCCCATGGAGACCCTGAGGGGCTTTGTGGACGCGGTGTGGAGCAAGGACACCGCCATCCATCACCCCTATGGCGCCCCGACCGTCTGGAGCAAGCCGGACGACATCTCCGGGAGCTTCGAGCTGCGCCGCCTCACCACCGGCCGCAATCGGGCCGAGGTCCGCACTGATTTCTTCGAATTTTACTGGGCTTATCTGGGGCGCGACACCCGGATGGCGCAGGTGACGGCCTGGCTGCGCCTCTTGGTCCTGCGCCCCCCGTCCCGTATCCCGGCCCCACTGCGGCCCATCTGGTGGCTGTTGGCCGGGTCCGTCTTGGCGGTCCTGGTGACCCTCTATGCCTACGGAATGCCCAAGCCGGGCGACTGGATTCCGGTACCTGCCGGGGCGATCGGGCTGGCCGGCGGCCTGCTGTCCGCCCTGGCGGGTGGTTTCCTGGTCAAGTACATCGGTGACGCGGCGCGCTATCTTCACGGTGCGCCCGACAACGTGGAGCACCGCCAGAAGATCCGCACCAAGGGCGTGGAGCTCTTGAAGAAGCTCCAGGACAGCGGTCAGTACCAGCGCATCCTGGTGGTCGGTCACAGCCTGGGCAGCGTCATCGGCTACGACATCCTGACCTATCTCTGGGCGACCCGGCTGGAGCGTCCGCCAGCCGGTGCCGAGCCCCAGACGGCGGCGTTGGATCGTTTGGTGGAGTTGGCGCGTGCCGAGCCCTTCGATGCTGCGACCTACCGTCAGGCCCAGGGGGCCTATCTCAAGGAACTACAGGCGAACGGCAGCCCCTGGCTGATCACCGACTTCATCACCCTCGGTAGTCCGCTGGCCTATGCGGGGCTGCTGCTGGCCAAGGGGCCGGAGGACCTGGCCGCCCGGCAGGCGGACCGGGAACTGCCCACCTGCCCGCCCGCGCTCGAAGACACCCGCGAGGGGCGGACCTTTGCCCATCGATCGTCGGGCTGGCGGGGTGCGCGCTGGATTCCTCACCATGCCGCGCCGTTCGCCCCCACCCGCTGGACCAACCTCTATTTTCCGACCCGCTTCCTGGTGCGGGGCGACCCCATCGGCGGGCCGCTGGCGCCGGTGTTTGGGCAGGGTATTCGGGATTTGGCGGTGCAGACGCCGGTGCGCCGGGGGTTCTTCGGCCATACCAGGTATTGGACGCTGGCGGGGCAGGGCGAGGCGACCTCCGCGGTTGTCGAGTTGCGGCGGGCGTTGGATTTGGCGGGCGACCAGGGGACGATTGCGGCCGAGGGCGCGATCGACGATACCGGAGGAGGTGCGGTCGGGGGCGCTTTGGGTGGCGCCGCAGATGGGCCAGATGCTGGGTGAGACGAGATTTCTCCCGGCCTTTCCGCCTGACCCCAACGGGGTCACACATACCAGCCCAGGGCAACGCCCTGGTTTGGCCGTCCAATTGATGCCAGCCCTGAGAGGGCGTGACAGATGGACGCCGCGGATCGGCGAGACACCGATGTCACGCCCTTTCAGGGCTGATGGAAAAACGGAGCCGTCCCAGGGCGTTGCCCTGGGCTGGTATGTGACGCCCCTTTGGGGCTGAGTTGCGCGCAGGGTTCGACAAGAGGCTCTGCTGGGATATTCTTCTCGTCGTGGTGTGTTGGCGAGATAGAATGAACCTCACGATTCGGTCCCGGGCGGGTGGGCTCCCTCAGACAAAGGCGGCGGGTCACATGAGAAACCGTGGATTTACATTAACTACGACACTCCCGATTTATCGCATGCCCAGGCTTTTGGCCGCACCCTTGAGCATAACGGCTTTCGAGTCTGGATTGCCGATGATCAGTTGAGACCGGGGCAGCGACCCCTCAACGAGCGCAAGTCGGCGCTGAGGAAAGCCTGGTGCGTCATTGCGGTTTGCTCTAACGATCGCGCTTCTCACGTGCGCCGACCGGCCAACCTGGAGTTGACAGAGGCGATGGCCTATTGGGACAGCGTAAGACTTGGCGTTCCGGTGATCCCCGTGAGGGTCACGCCCTGCAACCTGCCTGATTTCTTGATGGATATCCATTCAGCGAATATCTTTAAGCGGGACGAATTGAAAAGTCTGGTTTGCGTCTTGCACGCATCCTCGCCATGGACCGCGGAACCGCTACCTGAATCGCAACTTCCGAAAGATCTTCCGAGACCCGCGCCCCCGATTGATTTAGTCGACGCCTGCCTCGCTGGTAACTGCGTCCTCTACGCTGGTACAGGCCTGAGTGCTGGCGCTGACTATCCGACCTGGGTCCCATTTATCGGGCAACTCCTCGACTGGGCAGCCGCTTCTGGGGTTCTGGTGTCCGATGAGGTCCGCAAACTTAAGGCCGCCTTACTAGAAAGCGAGGTCGATCTCGTCGCTGACGCCATCGTTCGCTCCGTTAATGGAAGCGGACGAACCGCGGACCTCCAAGCCTTCTTGGGCAGTGTCTTCGATCGCGATGGGGCGGCGCTCCCGGAGCGGTATAGACGCTTGGCGGGACTGCGACTCTCCGCCGCCCTAACCACCACTTTCGACACTCTGTTGGAGCGGACTTTTTCCCCGTTACCGGATAGCGCCCTGACCCCCAAGGACACCGAACAGCTGCTTGGTGCCCTGTCGAGCAAGCAGTTCTTCATCGGCAAACTCTACGGGAAATTGTGTGACCCGGACTCCGTGATGCTGTCTCCGTCCCAGTACGAGGAGGAGGTCGCCCGCAACGAGGGATTCGGCCAGTTCATGGAGTCGCTCTTCGTCTCGCGGACCTTGCTCTTCCTGGGGTGCAGCCTGAAGGGCATCCAGGACTATCTGGGCGGGTTGCGGATCAAGGGGGCGAGCCGGCGGCATGATGCGCTGGTGGCGGTTTCGGGCGAGGTCTGGGAGACCAAGGCAGCCTATCTGCTCGACCGCTACGGTATCCAGGTGATCCCGGTTCCCGAGGACAAGGCCGAGGAATCGGTCGACGCCTTCATCAATGATCTGGCCGAGGCGATTGCCAGTCGGCGGCTTCAGGCCCACGGGTTTAGCTCGTTCGAGTCCGCCGGGACCCTGCGTGACGGCTCGCCCGGTCTGATCCGGGAGGTCCACCTCCGCAATATCGGCCTCTTCACCGACCTGTGCCTGGAACTCGACCCTCAGTGGAGCGTCCTCTTGGGCGACAACGGCGTCGGCAAGTCGACCGTGCTCAAGGCCATCGCGCTCGCCTTCTGCGGGCGCGACGGGCGCGACTATGCGGAGCGGCTGCTGGCGGCCGGTCAGACCTCCGGTCAGATCTCGATCCGCACGGACCGCCAGGAATACGTGACCAACCTGTCACGTACCCGCAGCGGGGTGGAGGTGACCTCGCTACCGGACCGGCCGCTGGAGATCGAGAGTTGGCTGGCGCTCGGCTTTCCGGCCCTGCGCACCCTGACCTGGCGGGCGGCGCGGGTGGGCTCGGACGACGAGGGTCGTGGCCGGCCCGTGTCGCAGGACCTGACCCCGCTCTTGAGCGGCGACCCGGACCCGCGCCTGGATGAGGTGAAGGACTGGATCGTCTCGCTCGACTATTGAATGCGCCGGGGCGGCACAGATCCCGAGCGTATCCAGGACTTCCGGGAGGTGTCGATGGCGACCTAAACCCGCCTATAGCTGGTGAATGACGCGGGTAATCGCCAACGAGGGTGGTGAAGAGCGGTCGGGTCGCTGGGAGGCATGGGGGGCTGGGAGCCGGGGG
>CAILVI010000444.1 GCA_903837595.1 uncultured Thiodictyon sp. | reverse complement strand
CCCCACAAGGGGGGAGGGAGAAGTGGAGCGCGCTCCCGGCGCGACTTTCACGGTAAAGCCTTGATTGCTGGGTTTCGCTGCGCTCTACCCAGCCTACAGAGGGTGTGCGGATTGGCGCGGCGACGAATACTTTCACAGTCTCTCAACCCCGCTCTACCAGCACGAACGGCGCCCAGTATTTCGGGTCGCGCTTGCGCGCGTCGCTGTTTCCGATCCAGTCGATCTGGGTCTTGCGCAGCGCCGCGGCCGGCTCGGTCTGAGCGCCGCTGCCCAGCCAGGCGCGGTAGAACTCGTCCATGTCCGGGGCGACAAAGAGGGTCTGATAGTCCTTGATCGCCCCGTCCAGCGGGCCGAAGAGCGCCTGGTAGACCAGCGGCTCGGCCGCCGCCTCGCCGTCGCGCAGACGCGCGAGCACCGGGCCGGGCGTCGCGGTCGGACCCAGGTCGAAGACCCGCAGGGGCGGGCCCTCGCCTGGGTCGGCGGGGATCAGGAGTGCAAGCCAACGGGGGTCGGCCCACTTGCCCGTCTTGAAGTCGAATGGCTGGAAGGCCCGCAGCTCCAGCAGGGCCGAGCCCCGCGGCAGGGCGTCGCGCACCGACTCCCAGTCGAGCGCGCGGGCCGCCCGCTGGCCGCCGAAGGTCCGGTTCAGGCTCGCCAGCTCCACCTCCAGGCGCTCCAGAGTGGCGCGCGCATCGGTGATCGCCTTGGGGTCGGGCTTGGGCAGGTTGACTAGGCGGCTGAGATCGGTCCGCGCCTGGTATGTCACGCCCCTTCGGGGCTCGATCGCTCGCGACCGCCGGCGAAACCCTGCGGCCAAGTGTAGTGCAGCTCAAAGCCGACACCCCGCCGGCACCGGGATCACCCGCAGCATCTGCACCTTATCCTATCGGCACCAGGAGCGGTGCCCCGCCAGCCTCCGGCGCGATCAGCACCAGCAGGTTCGGCGTCTGGACCAGGAGGCGCAGTTCCTGCCCGGCCAGCGCGGCCGGGACCGGTGTCAGCGGCCCGGGCAGCTTGATTTCCGGGTCCAGTGCGACCCGCACGAAGGGGAAGCGGCAGAAGTCGCTGCGGGCATGGGCGCTGTAATCCAGGCGGGCGGCGGCGTAGCCCAGAGGCCATGGGCGGCCAAGAAAAGGAGCAGCACCGCGGGCGGCAGGCCGGTCCAGGACCAGCGCGGCAGCCGGTCGGCATAGCGATGCCAGGCGAAGAGGGCGGCCAGCGTGAGCGGCAGCAGCCACCACCAGTCCGACTTGAGCGTCATGAAGCCGTAGATGGCGAAATAGACCGGCGGGACCTCGAGCCCCATGGGCCCCAGGTCGAACTGGCCATACCAGGTCTCGGCATAGGCCCAGCCGGCGGTGACCAGCAGGGCCGAGACCAGGCGAGCAGCAGCGTGATATCCAGCCAGGGCAGCCCGGCCTGGCGCCCGGGCGCGGGCTCAGTCATGGCCGGCCCCCGGGGCCGCCCTTGGACATTGGCGGCGTCAGGGGTCTCATGGTATTGCGGGCGTCCAGACCCGCCTCCCGGCAGGGCCGGCAGGGCGCCTGGTCGTCGGGGATGCGGGTCATGGTGTGCCCCTTCGCCACCGGCGCGCGCTCCCGGGCCTGGGTGCTCGGGAGGCAGTCGTAGAATGGATCTGGACCCGGACCCTTGTGGTACTCGATGCAGTCGTACCAGAGGCGGTCGGCGGCATCCTGGAGACAGAAACAGGGATCGGCCGCCGCCACGCCAGCCCCCAGCAAGAGGAAGGGCGCGACCCTCAGTGCCAGTGAACGCACCGCGGAAACCTCTATCGATCAGATAGTTGCTCTTCGTTCCCAGGCCTAGGGGCACTCCCCTTAAGCTAAGCGTCGTACCACCTCCCGGAGTCCAAGGCTTCAGCCTTGGAGGGTCGCCAAGGCTGAAGCCTTGGACTCCAGTCGGCGCGAACGCGGGCCGCGTGTGCGGCTTCACCTAATGGCCGTCAGGCTCCAGGGGATGACTGAAGGCACCGACCGGCGGTGGGCGCCTTCAGGTTTGCTGCAAACAGATCGATTACTTCGGCGCTGGGGTCGTCCCGGTGCCCGGTGCCGGGGTGGCGGGTGTCTTGGTGGTCGCCGCGCCCTTGGTGGCGGGTGGCGCCGCGGTGACCGGCGGTGCCTTGGCGGCGGGTGGTGCCGCGGTGACCGGCGGTGCCTTGGCGGCGGGTGGCGCCGCGGTGACCGGCGGTGCCTTGGCGGCGGGTGGCGCTGCGGTGACCGGCGGTGCCTTGGCGGCGGGTGTCGGCGCGGGCGCGCCCGTGGTGGCCGCGGCGCCTTCCTTGCCGGCCTTCCGACAATAGCCGGCGACGGTCTTGCCATCCTTGCGGGTGTATTCATTGGTCCAGCCGCAGCCGGCCGCGGCCGCGCATGCGGCTTGATCCAGGCCCTTGCAGGCCGAGTCGGCGGCGGCGGCCGGAGCGGCGGCCAAGACGCCGCAGAACGCCGCGGACGTCAGTGAAATCAGGGCGAATCTGAGATTGAGCTGCTTCATCTTTGGTCTCCATTAACGGGTCGGTGGTGACGCGGTGCGCGGCGGTCAGTGCCGCGCCCCCTGAGATTAGAAGTCCTGTTCAAACCATGCAACCCCGAAGGCCGGCCCGACTGCGAAGAGTCGCAAAAAAATTCACTTAGGGCGGGCTAGAATCCACTCTTGCCCGTTCCTATAATTAAGATTCGTTCTCACCCGGTCTCCGTTCCCATCCATCCGCCCGGTGAGCCCGGGCATGGTCGTCAACCCTTGGAGGGCATGCGTATGGCTCGAATAATCCCCGGTGTCGAGGTCACGGTCGTCAAGGATGTCGTCCCGCCCCAACTCGCACCGGCTGGGGTCTTGGGCCTGGTGGGCCTGACCGAACTCGCACCGGCCGCGGCGGTCCGGGCGGCGAGTTGGAGCGCCTTTGTCGGTGCGCTCGGTCGGGCCTCGGCCTACAGCCTGCCGGAGGCCAAACAGGCACTGGCCAACGGGGTCTTCGAGCTGGTTATCGCCCCGGTCGCGGGCGTCGCCGAATCCGCCAAGGTGGCGCTTGCCGCCACCGCGGGCGCCGGCACCTGGGACCTGGTGGCGCGCGCCCCAGGCCCGTGGGCTAACGGGCTGACGATCCGACTCGCCGCCCGCGGTGAGCGGTTCGACCTGGAGATCCGCCGCCCCGGCGCCCGCGATCCCCTGGAGGTCCACCGCAACCTAACCGGCGCGACCCTCGCCGACCGGCTGGCCGCGGACTCCGCGATCGTCACGGCGAAGGCGCCGGCCGCGGTCGCTGGCGCCGTGCCCGCACCCAAACTGGCCGCGCTGCCGCCCGGTACCGACCCGGCCAACTCCACCGCCAATGATCACGCCCTGGCCGGTGGCAAGGACGCCAGTGGCGACGACTATGCCAAGGCCCTGCGCGCGCTGGAGGACGAGCCCGACGTGGACCTGGTCCTGGTGGCCCCCCAGGACTTCTCCGACCTCGCCAAGATCGAGGGCATTTACGCCGAGGCGGTGAGCCACTGCGAGCGCCTGAGTCGCGACGGCAAGGGGCGGATCGGCTTCGGTCAGGTGCCCCCGGACCCCGCCACGCCCCAGGCGGTCAAGACCTTCGTGGACATGGCGAGCCCGCTGATCAGCGACCGCTTTGTCCTGACCGCACCCTATGGGGTGGCGGGGGCGGTGGCCGGGCGGGTCGGCAGCCTCAGTTATTTCCAGTCGCCGACCTTCAAGCTCCTGACCGGGCTCGGTGGCCTCGCGCGGGCGCTGACCCAGGAGGAGCAGGGGGAGCTACTCAAGGGCAATGTGGTGCCGGTCGTCAACCAGCGGGGCCGGGGTATCTTTGTACTGCGCGGACTCACCACCGACGGGGACCAGATCAGTGTGCGCCGGGTGGCCGACCGGGCGGTGCGTGGCGTGCAGATGCTGGGCGATCTCTTCATCGGCCGCCTCAACAACGAGGACGGCCGCGGTGCACTCAAACAGAAGCTCATCGAGTTCCTGGTGCAGATGGAAAAGGACGGGGCGATTGTCCCATCCACCGACGGCAAGGACCCGTCGCACAAGGTCGATGTGTACTCGTCCCAGGCCGACTTTGCCCAAGGCATCGTCCGGGTGGATATCGCGGTGCGTCCGGTGCGGGCCATCGACTTCATCTACGCCACCATCCTGGTCCAGGTCTGATCAACTTCGGCTGCGCGCCCCGGCGTCGCGCTGGGGGCGGGCGGCACCACCCCGAGGGGAGTTAACGCGCCATGGCAACGGTGTTTACCGCCAACCGCAGCAGTGTGCTCGTCGATGGGGAGCCCTTGGAGGGGCTCCAGTCACTGACCTTCCGGGTCGTCACCGAACGCGAAGACGTGCGTGCCGTGGGCAGCGTCGAGCGCATCGACGTGAGTTTCGGCCTGCGCACCGTCCAGGGGGAGCTGGCGGTCAAGTCGGCCAATTTCGTCCTGGACGGCCATCTGCAGGAGCAGACGCGCTTCCAGTTGGTGGCCAACCTCAAGAAGGACGCTGGCGCGGACTCGCCTAAGCGCACGCTCTCGTTTGACGACTGTTTCGTGGAGACCAAGTCGTTCGGCATGGACGCCAGCGGTTCGGCCGTGACCACCTATGCCTTCAGTGCCACCCGGGTGCGTGAGGAATAACTCATGGGAACGGCCCCCACGACGGTGCAGATCGACGGGCGCCCTTACCGGATCGCCTTCCAGGGTTTTGACCGGCCCCTGGACATAAGCACCGACGATGGGGCCGAGGCCCGGTTGTGCCCCTGGACCCTGGGGCAGCACCTGGCGACCCTCACTGAGTGTCTGCGCCATGGCCCCGGGGGCCTGGCGCTCGATAGCGCGGCCTACGCCGGGCAGGTGTTGGACGCCAGCGGGGTGCCTGAGGCCCGCCGGTCCGAGCTTGCCCCGCTCGCCCTCTGGTGGGCCAGCGGCGGGGGCGGCGGCGACTCGCAGACGCCCGCGGCGGATGGCTGGCTGGACCTGGGCGGAACCCGCGCGCAGCTGCGCCCCTGGAGCGCGGGGGAGCGCTTCGCCATGCTGGCCGAGGCCAGCGTGCCGGACGCCGCCGGGGGTACGCGGGCCGATCCGGTTGCCTGTGTGCGGGCCATGCTGCGGCACACGGTGACGGCCACCGATCCGCCCACTGACTTGGATGCCCTTGATTCCGGCGCGGCCGCCACACTGCTGGCCGCCGCCATCGCGATCAATGACCGTCCAACCGCGGGCGGCGCTGTCCCCCACACCATCCCCGATTCCCCGCCGGCGGCCAGGCTGACGCTGAGACTCTGCCGCGCACTGGGCTGGACCCCCAGCCAGGTCTGGGCAACCCCGGCCGCGGAGATCGACCTATTGGTCGGGCTACTGGACCGACTGGAAAGCGTCTCCCCGGTCACCCCGGCGCGTGGGCTGGCCGCCCATCCCGATGCGGTGGTCATCCGCATTGAGGACGACCGGTGAGGACCGAGGTCAGCAGCCAGGACCTGTGCGACGCCCTGCTGGCCCCGGCCCGATGGGGGTTGGACCAGCTCGTACGGCTGCTCGACATGGAGCCGGATGCGACGGCGCCAGTGCCGGCGGTCGCCGAGTTGAGGGGCGCGGCGGTGCCCGCCCGCTCGGACGCCACGCCTGCGGGTGGCCCGGTCACCGCATCCCCAGCTGCCCGGGGCCTGGCCCAGGACACCGCAGACCCGTTGCCGGACGCTACACCGCGTGCGGGGTACGCCGCCGGCAACGCCGATCGCCGCCCGGCCACTGCCCCGATCCCGGGGGCACCAGTCGCGGTGCGGGCGGATGGCGCGGCCCCGCCGATCGTCGTCACCGCGCCGCCATCGGCGTCACCCACGATCACGCTCGCGTCCCGCTCTCCTGATCACCCCAGGCCCAGTGCCGTGACGCCTGCGGCAGGGGCCGCGCCGGTTCCCGTGCAGACCCTGGCGTACACGCCCCCGACCGATCCCGGCTGGCCCGCCGCTGGGTCGCAGACGGTCCTTCCCGTGCCGCCGGACGCGGCGCTCCCCCCCGCCGATCCGGTCTCCGCGCTTGCCGCCGCAGCTCCGGCACAGTCCCCCGTTCCCGGTGGCATCCCACTGTACCCCCGCCCCTGGCAGGCGACCGGTCGCCGGGTCGCTGCGGCGCTCGAGCCCAGCCTCCAGCGCGCCTATCGGCTTGCCAGCTCTGCCGTGGACGCCGACTGGCCGACCCCCGGCGGTCCAAGGCTACCCGGCGCGGGCGCCGCCGAGGACGCGCTGGCCGCGGCGCCCGCTCGTCTGGATCCGCCGGGGCCAAGTCCGGTGGCCACAAACGATCCGCTTCCCGTTCCCCGCTCCGCGCGTCCGCCCGCGGATTCCGCGAGCGTCCCTTCCGGGCGACCGAGCGGGTGGGGCGACGCGGCCCCCGGTCTCCCCGCCTGGGCGGGCGCCGTTTGGCCACCGGCCGGTGAGTTGGGTACTGCCCCGGTCCAGAACACCTTTAACGTCAGTGTCGCCATCAGCCAGCGTGAGCGGCTGGACCCGGCCGAGCGCGCGGGTCTGCAGGAGGCGCTCGGGGACATCCTGCGGGCCGCGGCGCGCCGCCACGGGTTGGAGGTCTAGCCATGCCGCTCGACGGTGCCCCGAGCGTTGCGTATCAGGTGCAGGTTGGCACCCGCACCCTGAGCAGTCGTGCGCAGGAGAGCGAGGGCCAACTGCTGAGCCTTGCGACCGAGCTCAGCATGGATTCCGTCGGCGGCTCCTGTCGCCTGACGATCGGGGACACCGCCTTTGCGCTGCCCGCGCCCGGGGAGGCGCTGACGGTGGACCTGGACGCGGGGGCCGGGTCGGCCCGCTGCTTCACCGGCCAGGTGCAAGCGGCCGGGGCCGATCCGCAGGGCGTCTGGGTCGAGGCCGCCGATGGGCTTGCACGGCTGGCCCGGTTGGAGTTGGAGTCCGTCTATCAGGACGTGCAGGCTGGGTTCGTGGTCAAGGACCTGCTCACGCGGGCGGGACTGTCGCCCGGCACGGTCGCCGCCGGGATCAAGCTCCCCGCCTACGCGGTCCACCGCGCCCCGCGTGCACTGGAGCAGATCCGCCGCTTGGGCGAGCTGTGCGGGGCGGACCTCTATACCGACGGGGCGGGCAAGGTCCATTTCGCCACTCCGAAGGAGCGGGGCCCGGAGCACCGCTACGGCTACGGCAGTGAGGTCATGTCACTGGAGCTGGCGGCCGCGCTCCCGCCCTGGGACAGCCTGGAGGTCTGGGGCGAGGGCGCCGCCAGTTCGCAAGGGGCGGAACGCTATTACTGGCTCTCCAGCGATCTCAAAGGCGTGGACGGCAAGGCGGTCCTGCTGGCCAATGGTCAGGTCGAGGCGGGGCGGCTGGGTGAGCGGCCACGGCGTCTGGTCGCGGGCGCCATCCGCAGCGGCGAGGCCGCCGCCGCGGTGGCCCGGGCTGGCATGGAGGCCGTGGCGGCCCGGACCCTGCGCGGTTTCCTGGAGGTCCGCGGTGCACCCGGGGTCGAGCCCGGAGACGGCGTGGCCTTCGACGATCTTCCCGCGGACCACGCGCTGGCCGCCCTGCTACTGGGCCGCACGCCGCTGCGGGTACGCCAGGTCGGCCACACCCTGAGTCGCGCCGGGGGCCTGCGTACCCGGCTGGGGTTCTGACATGACCGTACGCATCGGCGGCATCGAGCTCACCGGGGTCCAGGACCTGCGTACCGAGGAGTCGCGCACCCTGGTAGAGAACCGGGTACCCGAGCAGCAGGGGAGCGTCTTCCAGGACCTGGGGCGGGAGCCGCTCACCCTGGTGCTGGAGGGGCTCCTGTTCCGCCCCGAGTCACTGGATGACCTGGAGCGCCTGCGCGAGGCCCAGGCCAAGGCGCAGCCCCTGTCCTTTGCCGCGGACATCGCCGTCGGCTCCGAACTCACGGACGTCATCATCGAGGACCTGCGCGTCCGCCAGGTGGCGGGGTATGCCCACCGCTACCACTTTGCCCTGCGGCTGCGCGAGCATCGCGCCCCGCCCGCACCGGCCCAGGCCGGCCTGGCGGCGGTGGATGCACAGGTGTCGGCGGATGCGGCGGCCTGGGGGGCGGACAGCCTGGCGGCGGCGGCGGTCCTGCAAGACCCGGCCTCCCTGCCCGGGGCCTTGTCCGCCAATCCCGGGCTCCTGGACCACCTGAGCGCCGGTGACCTGGCAGACAGCATCGGCGGGAAACTCTCGGGGCTCACCGGGACCGATCTGAGCGGAATCATGCAGTCGCTCGGCCGGATCGATCCGCAGACGGCCCTGGACCTGCTGGCCGCCGTGCGCGACGGCGGCAACCTGGGGACCTTCTTCGATAAGTATCTGGACCAGGGGCTGGACCTGTTGAGCGACCTGACCGGGGTGGATCTGAGCAAGGCAGGTCCATTCCTCAAGGCGCTTGCCGGCGGATTCGAATTCCTGCAAAGGCTCAAAGAGGTTGGCGAGAGCGCGGCGCGCCTGGTCGAGGACCTGGCCGCCTTCGACCCCTTCGCCGGCCTGAAGCCGCTCCTGGACGAGTTGGGATGAGCGGCACCGCCGACATCCTGCGCGACCTGGAGTCGCTGATCGGCGCACTGGACGCGCTGCTGCGCACCAGTACCGCCCGGGAGGCGCCCAATATCGCCCGGGAGTTGGGCGTAGAGGCGCAGTTGAACTCCGGGGTCGACGCGGTCGGCGGCGCGCTGGACGGCATGGACGGGGGCCTGGCCGCGCTGGGTCGGCAGCTCGTGCAGGTCGACGCGGTCCTGGCCGGGTTCGAGACCTTTGCCGACGGCGCCCGACCGGTGGCCGACGGCCGCGTATTCAACGCAGTGACCGATTATCTGGAGATCCCCGGCCGGCCGCTTGACCCCTTGGCCCGGGGGCTCGCCCTGGGGCAACGCTACCTGGATGCGGGTCTCAAGCTCGCCGACCTGGTGCCCGAGCCCGGGGCCATCGCCGCCAACCGGCTGGCGCTGGGGCGCTTGGCGGAATCGCTCAAGGAGCTGAAGGCGGCGGCTTAGGCGGCGGCTTAGGCGCCGACGTGCCGCCCGGCACGCATCGACCGACTGAAATCACGCGTTACAAAACCGAGAGGACATGACCATGGCCGACCCGACCCCGCCCGCGGACCCCAAGGCGGACCACAAGGCAGACCCCAAGGCAGACCCCAAGGCGAACCCATTCCAGACCGTCGCCCTGCTGCTCCAGGCCGTGCGCACCTCGCTCGACGGGGTCAGGCAACAGCCCCAGGCCCCGCGCTGGGTCCGCATCGCACGCATCCGCGGGTTTCAGAGCGAGAACGACTACATCTCCACGGGCGTCATCCCGGTCGTCGAAGGGTTCATCAAGGGCATCGGCTACCTGGCCAAGCTCACCCTGGACGCCAAGGACCTGCTGTTCCAGGCCGACGCGGCCAAGGCGCTGGTCGAGGTCTCGGCCGCCCTGCTGACGGAGGTCACCAAGGACGAGTTTTACGCCGCGCTGCTCGCGGTGGCGGGCCAGCAGCCCGCGTCCAACCCGCTGTCCGACGTTGGCGGGGTCATCGCCAAGGCGGTCGAGATCGCCGACAAGGTGCCTTCGCCCGAGGACCTCAAGACGATCGGCAAGGAGCTCTTCCTGCTTCTGCGCATCGACCAGCGCCCCTTGAACGAGCAGGGGCTCGACAGTACCACCCAGACCCATCTCGAGATCGCCACTACCGGCAAGCTGCGGCTGCTCTCCTTCGCGCTGGACAAGCCATTCACGGTCCGCGGCCTGGGGCGCAATAAGGCCGAGCTGGCGGTCACCCGGCTGGGCAGTCGGCGGGTGTGGGAGGCGAGCGCCGACAAGCTCCCGGTCCGGAGCCTAGGCACCTTCGGCGAGGACGAGGCGAAAGAGACCGTCTTCGACCTGGGGTTCGCCGACGCCAACGCCGGCAAGGACATCGCCGAGGCCAACGCACTGCTGGAGACCCTGGGCTATACCGAGCCCGCGGTGGCGGAGGCGGAGAAGACTGTCTTCGGCGCCGCCCTGGCCCGGCGCCTGCGCCGTTTCCAGAAGGTCAACGGGCTGCCGATCACCGGGGCGCTCGATGTCCCGACGATCAACGGGTTACTGAACCTGGACTCCAAGGCCCAGGACCTGGTCCGCAGCAAGCCGTACGACGCCACCGTCCTGACCAATTTCAACGACAGCAAGAATCCGACGCCCCCCGCGGGAGGCGCCTGAGTGACCCCGATGACCCCGGCGCCCGCCCCATGAGCGATCCGGTCGCACTGATCCGGGCCATCGTGCGCGAAGAGCTCAAGGCACTGCGACTGGGCGACTTGGCGGTCGTGACCAGCGCCTTCCCCCACACGGACGCGGGGGACGCCCACAACTATGAGTGCAACGTCAAACTGCGCGAAGGCGACATGGAGCTGCGCAAGGTGCCCATCGCCACCCCTCACCTAGGCCAGGCGAGCGCCCCCCAGGCGGGGGACTTGGTGCTGGTCTCCTATGTGGGTGGCGACCCTCAGCGTCCCATCGTGGTGGGCCGGCTCTACACCGAGAAGGCGCGCCCGCCGGCGCATGCGGAGAAGGAGTGGCGGGTCGAGTCGCCGTTGGCCGGGGCCGCGTCGTACGCCATTGATGCCGAGGAGTCGTTGGTGCTTACCGCCGGTGCAACCCGGATCAAGATCGCCAAGGACGGGGCGGTGGAGATCACCGGCGAGGGGGACCTGAAGGTGGAGCTCAAGGGCAATGCCTCGCTCACCTGCACGGACGCCAAGGTGGAGGCCTCGGGCAATGCGCAAGTCACCTGCGCGGACTGCAAGCTGGACGCCTCCGGCAACGTGGAGGTCGGCGACGGGGCGGCCGGGGTGATCACCGAGGCGACCCACAAGTGCTATTTCACCGGAGCCCCATTGGTGGGCTCTAAAACCGTCAAGGCCAAGGGTTAGATTCGCTATGCCTGCACCCACCGCCGCCCAGCTCGAAGGACTCGCCAGCGCCGCCTTGAACGCCCGTGCGCTCCAGGGCCAGGACGCCCCGGGCCTGGCCAAGGCATTGGCCGAGACCTGCGCCCAGGCGCTGTCGCTCTTTCTCGGGCAGGCCCAGGTCCTGCCCGGCATCCCGGCCGCCCTGGACCCGATCTCCGGCAGCGGCAGCACCGCCGGACCCGGGAGCCTCCTGCCGCCGCCTGGCGGGGGCCCGGGTGCCGAGTTGCTGGAGGGACTGGCCTTGGCGGCGCTCCAATCCCAGGGCCTGCGCGGCGCGAACGCCGCCGACTTGGCCAAGGTGATCGCCGGGTCCATCGCCCAGGGGATCATGCTGTTCACCGCCCAGGTGCAGGTGGCACCGGGGATTGCGGTGGCCGGATTCGTCAGTGCCTCGCCCGGGAGGCTGATGTGATGCCGGTACCCCAGGCAGCCGCACTCGAGCCCTTCGTCAAGGGCCTGATGCAGCAGCATGGACTGCAAGGCCAGGACGCGCCCGCCCTGGCGGCGGCCATCGCCGAGACGCTGGCCCAGGCGCTGGCGCTGTTCGCCGCGCAGGTCATGGTCGTCCCGGGGATCGCCATGACGCCGGCCGCCTCGGCCGCGCCCGGGAGGTTGATGTGAGCGCCGGCGCTGACCCCTACGGCCGTGACCTGCGGCTCGTCTTCGCACCGGCCGTGGAGGGTGCCGACCTGGCGGTGGGGGCGGCCGACCTGGAGACGGTCTCCGGGATTGCTAACCTTTGCCAGGCGCTGACCCTGCGCCTGCTGGTCGATCGCGGGGAATTGACCGCCCTGGGGCACCCCCGCTACGGGACCCGCGCGCGCGAGTTGCTGGGCCAGACCCTGGACCGGGCCAATCTGGAGTTGCTGCGCCGCTATGTGCGCCAGTCCATCCAGGAAGACCCCCGGGTTGCCGAGGTGCTCGGGGTGGCCGTGAGTGCACGCCCGCAAGCACCGGGTGTGGTGGATATCGTGGCCCAGGTCCGCGGACTGGACGGGGCCCAGACCCAGGTGGAGGCGACCCTCGATGCCCGCTGACGCGCCCTACTACACCAAGGACTATGCCGGTCTGGTCCAGGACCTGCTTGCCCATCTGGGGAGCGGGGGCGGCGGTCGGACGGTCCTGGCCGATACCACCGAGGGCAGCGTGGTGCGCACCCTGGCGGAGGCCTTCGCCCGGGAGCTGGCGGTGGCCTATGGCCAGCTCGATGGGGTCTACCGTAGCGCCTTTGTGGAAACCGCCGAGGGTGTGGCCCTGGACAACGTGGTGGCCCTGCTGGGGATCGCCCGGCGCCGCGCCGGCCATGTGGAGGGGAGCGTCACCTTTGCCCGCGCGCAGCCCGCCGCGGGGGACATCCCGATCCCGGCCGGTACCCTGCTCGCGGGGCGCGAGGTGGCCCAGTTCGCGACCATTGAGGAGTCGGCCATCGCCCGCGGGGAGCGTGAGGTCACGGTCGCGGTGCGCTCGGTGGAGCCGGGAACCGAGCGCATCCCAGCCGGCGCCTTGGGCGTCATGCCGAGACCGCTGTGGGGGGTGGAGTCGGTCGCCAACCGGCTGGAACTGGTCCCGGTCAAGCTGCCCGAGGACGACGCCGGGCTGCGCCAGCGGGCGCGCTCGGCCCTGCTGTTGAGCCAACGGGGGACGGTTGCCGCACTGGAGGAGGCGGTGCGCGCCCTGGGGATCGCCCGGGTGACGGTGCGTGAGTCGGCCGAGTCGATCGGCACCTGCGAGGTGATCCTGGGCGACCCGGACCTGCCGGACGCGCTGGTGGCGGCGGCCCAGGCGGCGGTCGAGGAGGTGCGCCCCGCGGGCATCCGGGTGCGGGTGCACGCGACCGTGGAGGTCCGCATCCGGCTGCGCGCCCTGCTGGAGCTGCGGGAAGACTACCCGGAGCCGCGCCGCGCCGCCCTGAGGGCCGCCCTGGAGCGGGGGCTCACCGACTATATCGGCAGCCTCCAGGTGGGCGAGCCGGTGCGCTGGGCCAAGGTCGGCGCACTGCTCGCCGCGCCCGAGGAGGTCGCCCAGCTCCACCCGGCCCGCGCCCCGGACGGCACTGAACTGGCCTATCTGGAGCCCTATGTGGGCCAGCCGGGGGCACTGCGACAGGATGCAGCCAACCATTGGCAACGCAACGGCGATATCCAGGTCGGACCGGCCGAGCGCGCCCGGCTGGATCTGGCCGTCCTGCCCCTGGAACTGCGCCTGGAGCCGCCCGCATCCAAGGTCTGGGTCGACCTGACCTGCACGCTCGCGGCCTCGACGGCCCGGGAGGCGGGTCTCGCCGACCGGCTGCGCGCCGCGGTGAAGCCGATGCTGGAGGCCGTGAAGGCCGGTGATACCCTGACCCTGGCGGCCCTGTTGGAGGCGGTACGCACCGGCGGGGTCGAGTCGGTGAGTGCGCGCGTGTTGCATGACCGGGACGGGCAGGCCTTGGAGTTGATCCCCGGGTCCGCGCGGCAAACGGCCGTCCTGGGCGAGCGCGAGGTGCTGGGCCTGGGGCAACTGTCGCTGCTCGGCGGTCGGGACGCGGGGGCTGCCGGTGGCTGAGGACGCGGGTCTGGATCTGGGGCTCGACGCGCCCGTGCAGCGGCGGCGCATCGCCGCCCGGCGCGCCCGGTTGCAGGGGCTGCTGCCGCGGGTCTATGGGGATCAGCCGCCGGACAGCGCGGTTGGGGTGGTCCTGACCACGCTGGCCGCGGCCCTGGCGCGGCTGGACCATGATCTGGATCGGGTGAGTCGCGACCACTGGGCCGCCTATGCCCGCGGCGTATCGGCGCCCGGGGAGGCGCCGGCGCCGCTGGACGCACTGGGCCAGCTGCTCGGCGTGCCCCGGCTGCGCGGGGACGACCCGCAAGCCCCGGGCGGCCAGGAGTCCACCGACGCCTATCGCCGCCGCCTGACCCAGGTGGCGCGGGTGGTGACCGCCGGGCTCACGAGCCCGCGCGCCTTGCTGGAACTGGCGCTGGCCATCCTGGGGGCCGCCCCCTGTCCGCGCCTGCGCCGGGAGCTGGATGCCACGGTCGCACTGGGGATGCCGCCGTCGCTCGGCGCGACCTGCACTGCGTGCGCGGGCGGCACGCTGCGCGGTGCTGCGGCCCTGAGTTTGGCGCCCTGTCCGCACGCGGGCCGGGAGGTCGTTGCGGCCTGGCTGGTGGACAACCCGCCGGAGGCGCGGCGGCTGGTGCTGGGACCCTTGGTGCCGGGGGACGCCTTTGTGCCCGAGTCCGCGGCGTTGGATGCGGATGTCCCGGTGGTGGCCGTGCGCGCACTCACCGACCGGGTCCAGTACCCGGTGCTGCACAACCGGGCCACCGGCGAGATCTGTCTCTATGCCGGGGCGCTCGCGCCCGGGGAGACCCTGAGCCTGTGGCCGCGCGTCGAGCCCGCGGAGAGTGCCCGACTGGATAGCTTCGAACCGGTGGGCCACCACCCCTGGCGCGCGCAATACCCGCAGGGAAGTGCGGTCGTGCTCGGTGCGGACGGTCAGCTGCGGGACGTGCGCGACCGGGTCTATTACCTGGTGGGCGACCAATTCGACAAGCCCTCATCGGTCTTTGCCAGCCCCGCGGCCGATCTGGGTACCCGTTTTGCAGACGCCCTGGCTCAGGGTGCGGCCTTTGCCGGTCCCGGCGCCACCGGGCCCTGCTTTGCCGATGCGCAGGACCGATCCGGTCCATGCTTCGCCAGCAGCAGCCACGACGTGCGCACCCCATTGCTGCGCCCCGGTGCAGACACCTGGGTCTATCGCGCCTATACCCGTGCGGACATCGGGGCGATCGCCACCGCGGACCCGGGGCCGGTGCTGGACGAGGCGCCGCCGGCGGTCGTCATGGCGCCGGTGCAGGTGACGTTGCGCTGGTGGGCGCGCCCGCCCGCCTGTTTCCGCCTGCGTATCCCGCGTACCGGCTGGGTGCGCGACGCCGAGCGGCGCGGGGCGGTGGCGGCGCTGCGTGAGCTGTTGCGTCAGGCGCGGCCCGCGGGTGTCCAGGCCCGGCTGGACTTCCCGGAGCCGGTCTATCGGGAGGCCCAACCACTGGGCGACGCCGGCCTGCGGGTGCAGACCCGTCAGGTCTGGGGTGAGGCACAGGGTCAGGCGGAGGGCCGGTTGGGGCGCGCGGCCGGGCTGCGTCTGGCCGAGCGCCAGGGGCTGGCGGACGAGCGGTTGACGATTCCCGGGGTGTTCGACCGCACGCCGCTGGACTGGTCGGGTTTTTCGCCCTAGCGGTCCGCCAGGGCGCGAACAATTTGTTAAGGGGGTAACGAGATGGCCAATACAGAACGACAGGGCATGACCGGGTGCCTCACCCTGGAGCTGCGCCGCCCGGACGGTGGCCTGGTGGAGCGGCGCCGGGTGGACAACCTGATCACCAGTGCCGGGCGGTTGCTGGTCGCCCAGCTCTTTGCCGGCGAGCTGACCGGTCCACCGGAGCTGGCCATTGCGGTCGGCGGCGGCGCGACCGCGCCGCGCGAGCAGGACACCGCCCTGGAGCAGCCGCTGGATCGTGCCTCCGCCGCGCCGCGGGTGAGTGCCGCCGCCCCCGGCAGCCTGGCCACCGTGGCCGCCACCCTGCCGCCGCTGGCGGGGGGCGTCACGCAGTTGATCCAGGAGGCGGGCATCCTCGTGAACCTGCCGGGGCGCCCGGCGGTCCTCTACAATCGGGTGACCTTTCCCACCCTGACCCGTACCGGAAATCTGGAGATGACCCTGACCTGGGAGGTGACCTTCTGATGGCCGAACGACCGAGCGCCTACGTCCAAAAGCAACCCGGCGACATTATCCGCAGCGGCGACTGGAACGAACTCCAGGTCCGTGCCCGGGAGGAACTGCAAGGCCATGCCCACACGGGCGGCGGGGATGGTGCGCCCATCCCCCGGGAAGGTCTCGCCCCGGGCGCGGTGGACGGCAGCCGGATCGACCCCGAGTCCGTGGTCCGCATCAAGGCCCTGACCCTGGGCGGGGACCTGCGGGTGGAGGGAGCCGCGTCCCTGAAGGAGATCACCGACCTCCAGTCGGCGGTTGCCAAATTGGGCGCCGACAAGGCGGAGCGTGCCGGCGATTCCTTTGCGGGCGGCGTGTCCTTAGGCGGGAGCCTGAGCCTCAACGATAACCTCTTACTGCTGCGCAGTGCGCGCGACCCGAATAACGGTCTGGGTTGGTTTGGCGGTGCCACCGCCTTTGCCGGGGCCAGCTTCGATGGCCCGGCACTGTTCGGCTACCAGGGTGGGGCGCTGGGCACCACCCAGGGGGGGCAAGCGATTGCCCTGTCTTGGAACACGGCGGGGAATATTGGTATCGGCCTGGCGGCGCCCTCGACGGACTTCCGCCTAGATGTGAACGGCCCGGTGCGTCTGGGGGGGAGTCTGACCCTGGGGAGCTCCGATGTCTATTTCTCCCGGACCGACCACGACCATACCGGGATCGGCAACCAGGCCGGCTGGGCGGCGATCGAGAACGCCCGTAGCCACGACGCGCTGATGATTCTCGGACGGGCCGGTACTGCCCACGGGCGGACGGTGAAGCTCTTTGACTATTTGCAGGTGAATGGCCAGTTGGACGTAACCGACGTCCTAAGGGCACCGTCAGGCGGCATCCTCGGTGCGATCGGGATCGGCACCCAGGAATACGGGGCTGTTTCCTATCCCTACGAGACCATCCAGATGAACCCGGTCCACAATCTGCGCCTGTGCTTTGGTGGGACCCAGCGATTCATCTTCCAGACCGACGGGGCTTTGCGTATCGATTTCAATCAGGGGTATTGGGTGTTTCAAACCGACGGTAACCTGGTCAAGTTCAACCGGAGCAACCAAGTCGTCTGGGCACTCAATTACGTTTCTGGAAAGTGGGGATGGACCTGAGTAGCGTCGCGCTAGACCTTTGCGAGCCGACGGCCCGGAATCCCAGAGCCAAGAGTGAGCCATAGCTTCATGCAAGCCCAAATCCAGTCACGCCTCGCTGAACTAAAGGCCGACTTCAGCCAAGGCAACGCCCGCCTGCGGGACCTGGAGTCCCAGGCCGCTGACCTGCGTCAGACGCTCCTGCGCATCGCCGGGGCCATCCAGGTGCTGGAGGAGTTGCTGGGGTCCCAACCGGCCGCCGCTGCGCCCGGCGACTCCCCGCCGTCCGCCGCGGGCGACTAACGGACTCCTACGTCATGCCCGCTGACCCGATCGCGCTCCTGCTCGCCGCCGACGGCCAACCCGCCGCCGGGGGCGGCCTGCCGCTCGGTCCGGATGGCCTCGGCCTGCTCCTGGGCGTGGCGTCCGGCCAGGAGCTGGATACGGGCGCGGCCCTGCTCGTCGCCCCCGAGCTCGGGGACCTGACGCTCAGCCCCGCCGTTGTCACCGAGTCCGGCGGTCTTGACCCAGCCACAGCGGTGGCCTGGATCAGCGCGGACTGGGGGGAGGAACGGCCGTTGACCGCAGTCACGCTGACGCTCGCGCCCGGCATCGCCCCCGACGACGCGCGCCGCGCCCGGCTCAAGGTGCAGAGCCGCGGTGCCTGGCTGCCGCTCTATCCCAACGACCTGGTGCCCATCGGGGCGGAGCAACGCCTCGCCCCCGTGGGTGCGCAGGCACTGATGGCCGAGCTGGTACGCCCTGCGGTCTATGACGGCAAGACCCTGCCCGGTGTCTGGCAGCCGGACCCGGTGCAGCTCCGCTCTCTCGAGGTCAAGGCGGGCTGGCAACCCCGGGACCTGCGGGTCGCGGTGGGGGATGGCGCACCCTTCTTCGAGCGCAGCGGGCTGCTCCCCGGGGCCGGTGTACGCACCACCGGGCTGGCGGACGCGGTCAACGCCTGGTTGGCCCGCTCGCCGGGCGCCCGAGCCGTGCCCATCCGGCTGACGGCCGCGGCGGGCGGCCAGGTGCGGGTGACCCTGGAGGGGAGGGTGCGGCACCTGGTTTGTGACCTGGCGGGCAGCCCGGACCAGGGTCTGACCCTGCCCTGGGCCGCCCCCGGGGTCGCACCCATACCGCTGGCACCAGGGGCCGAGCTGTTGGAGGCCGTCTGCCAACCGGTTGCGCAGCTTAAGCCCCAACGTATCCGTCTGGCGCCCGACGCCGCCGACCGGACCGGGCGCGCTCAGCGGTGTACGCCCCAGATGGCCGTCGCCCAGGGGTTCGCGGCCCTGCCGGAGGACGCGGCCCTGACCGGCCTGGACCTGCGGGTCCTGCCGCGTGGCGCCGCAGGTAGCGGCACCCTGGCCCTGCATCCGGACCTGCACGGCCGGCCGGCCCCGGCGCCCTTTGGCGGTGGCGTGCTGCCCCTGGCCTGGGATGGGCTTGAGCCGGGCGCGTCGGACTCGCTCTGGATCGGCGCCGAGTTTCCGGACCCCCTGGCACTCCCCGAACCGCGATGGTGGTTGGTGCTGACGCTGGCCGCAGGCGAACTGCTCTGGTCGCTGGGGGATGTGGCTCCGCCCGGTGCCGGCGGCGTGCTTTATCTCAACCGCGACGGTACTTGGTTACCGCCGACCGGCAGCAAGCCCGGGACCTGGGCACTGACCAGGCTGCGCACCGCCGCGAGTCCGGGTGCAGTGACCGGGGTGCGGTTGCGGCGGGGGGGCGTCACTGTGCCCTGGGCCGCGGACCCGGTGGACGGCAGGCGCTTGAAGGCGGCCCCGGCGGATCTGGCCCGGCTGAATGATGCCTCTGACGCGACGATGCTGGAGGTCCTGGCGGATGGGCAGTCCGCGGGCCGGGTCCGGCTCGCGGACCTGCGGGTGCGTTGGCGATGAGTGCGGACCCGACGCTACTCTTGGGCGCGCTCGAGGAGGCCTTGCGCGCCGCCCTGGTCGAGCGCTTGGGGCCGACGGTCGCGGTCGCCACCGGGCCGGCCCAGTTGCCGGCCCCCGGCAGCGACCGGTTGGTCGCCATCGCTGCGGTCACCTGGGACCTGGCGGACCCCAGCCTCGACCTCGGCGTGGACCAGAGTGTTGCGGACCACCGGGAGCCGGCCTTTCTGGAGCAAACCTATACGCTGACCCCGGTCGCCGGTGCGACCGATCTGCCGCTGCCCGCCGCGGCCCAGGGGCAGCAACTGGTCCAGGTGGAGACCCCGCCCGGCCGGCTCGCCCGCCCCGGGGATGCCTGGCGCCTGGACCAGGGGCAGTTGCGCTTCTATCGGGCGCCGACGGGTCCGGTGGCGGTGCGCACCCGCGGCGAGCGACCGGTCCGCGGTTATCGGGAGACCCTGCCGTGCCGCGTCCTCCTGCACCTGGACGCCTGGTCGCCCACGGCGGCCGACGCGGATGCTTTGATGCTCCCAGCCCTGGGCGCGGTGCTCGGTCGGCTTTTCGATCTGGACCTGATCGCACTCGGCCGCGACGCCGTCTCCGGGTTCGAGGTGCGTCTGTTGCGACCGCGCCTGCGGCCGGCCGGAATGCGCCGCACCCTGGCCGAGGTCGCCCGTCGCACCCTGGCGCGCACCCGTACCTGCCGTCTGGTGGGCGAGTTGGAGTTGACACTGGCGCTGGATGAGCCGGACGCGCAGGGCATCATCGAGTCGATCAAGATTCGGCTCGAAAAATAGGGCCGGCGCGACCGCGCCGGTGACTCAGCCGAGTTCCATCAATTGGCATACCGTCAAGTGTAGGTGCGACTTAAGTCGGACCTACATCCTATGGAACGACCCCAGGTATCAGGTTTGCCGGAAATCGCCTCAGCGCCCCAACCAGGCCCCCAGCCGGCCCGCCAAGGCACCCTCAAGGCTCCCCTGAAGACTCGCCAGGAGTCGTTCGATGGGCTTCTTGTGTACCGTATATTTGAGTTGCAGCAGGTCCCGGTCCTTGCTCGCCGCGAGCAGCAGGTCGTCGCTGGTCTGGATGGCGTCCACCAGGCCCAGTTCCACCGCCTGGGTCCCGTGCCAATACTCGCCGGTAGCCACCAGCCCCAAATCCAGGGCCGGGCGGTATTCGCTCACAAAACCCTTGAACAGCGAGTGGGTCTCTTCCAATTGCTGCTGGAGCTTCTGGCGCGCCGCGTCGGTGTTCTCGCCAAACAGGGTCAGGGTGCGCTTGTATTCACCGGCGGTGTGCAGCTCAAAATCCACGCCATGGTGCTCCAGCAGGCGGTGGAAGTTGGGCAATTGGGCCAGCACGCCGATGGAGCCCAGGATGGCGAAGGGGGCGGCGACGATGCGGTCCGCCACGCAGGCCATCAGATAGCCGCCGCTGGCGGCGACCTTGTCCACCGCCACCGTCAGGTGGATGCCCTTGGCGCGCAGGCGGGCGAGTTGGGAGGCGGCCAGCCCGTGCTCGTGGACGGTGCCGCCCGCGTTCTCGATCCGCACCAGCACCGCGTCGCCTTCGCGTGCATCAAGCAGGATGGTGGTGACCAGCACCCGCAAGGCGCCCACCTCGGTGGCCCGCAGGTCGCCGTTGAAGTCGATCACGAACAGCCGTTTGCGCTCTTCGGTCTGGGCCTTCTCCAGGGCCTTCTCACGCTTGCGCTCGGCCTTGAGGTGGGCGCGGTAGGCCTTCTTGCTGAGGCACGACTCCTTGAGTGCGTGCTCCAGACTCTTGTAGCGATCGTTGAGATCGAGGATCTCCAGGTGTTCGCCGTCGTCTGAACCGCCCCGGCGGGCGCGCAGCGCGACGATCAGCACCAGCCCGACGCCGGCCACGAGCGTGACCGTCTTGGCCAGGAACAGTGCGTAGTTGAGCAGGATGTCGATCATTGCGTTTTCCATTCAGATGGCGATCGGTGCGCGGATCCCCGGATGGGGCTCATAGCCCAGCACCTGGATGTCCTCGAAGCTGTAGTCGAAGAGGCTCGGCGGGCGCCGTTTGAGGTGCAGCCGCGGCAGTGCCCTGGGCGGGCGGGCGAGTTGGGCGAAAACGATGTCATCGGTGAGGTGGTTCCGGTAGAGGTGGAGATCGCCGAAAGTGTGTACAAAGTCGCCGACCTCCAGGTCGCATTGCTGCGCGATCAGGTGGGTGAGCAGGGCATAGCCGGCGATGTTGAAGGGCACGCCGAGGAAGAGGTCGGCGCTACGCTGGTAGAGTTGGCAGGACAGCCGACCGTCGGCCACATAGAACTGGAACAGGCAGTGACAGGGGGCCAGCGCCATGCGTCCGGCCGCGGCATTGACCTGGGGGCTTTGGGTCTCGTCCGGTAGGTCCGCCGGGTTCCAGGCAGAGACCACCAGGCGGCGCGAGTCCGGGCGGGTGCGGATGGTCTCGATCAGCTCCGCGAGTTGGTCGATGGTACGCCCGTCCGGGCAGGCCCAGTTACGCCACTGGGCGCCGTAGATCGGCCCCAGGTCGCCGGAGGGCGCCGCCCACTCGTCCCAGATACTGACCCCGCGGGCCTGCAGCGCGGCGTTGTCGGTGGAGCCGGACAGGAACCACAGCAGCTCGTGGACCACGCTCTTGAAGTGCACGCGCTTGGTGGTCAGCAGCGGAAAGCCCTGGCTTAGGTCGAAGCGCACCTGGCGCCCAAACACCGAGCGGGTTCCAGTGCCGGTGCGGTCCGGTTTATCGCTGCCGTGATCGACCACGTCTTGCAGCAGGTCCAAATACTGGCGCATCGGTTCTCCGGTGGGGGCTTAAGGGAGCCGTTAAGATAACCACGAAGGGCGGGGAGATACAAATCGGCGGGGCGGTCCGGCCGCCGAGTCGTCGCAGAGCAGGCCTTGGCTGTTGCTGGCATAATCTGCCATTCACCCTATCTTTCCGGCCAAGTCATTTGAGGTCACCATGCCAACGCGAAATGTGGTCTTGTCCGAGCGCCAGAAGTTGAAGGATCAGTCGCGGCTGGTCGCCCTGAGGACGGCGGTCGATGCCGGGCTTGCGGACCTCGCCGAGGGTCGCTACCGGTCGTTCTCCGGGGTGGATCACTTGATGGCCCATCTGCTTAGCGACGACTCGGGCGACTCCGCTGACGTGCCCCAGAAGGACCGCGGGGCCTGAGTGCCTCGGCTGCTACTCACCGCATCGGTGCAACGGGATATCCGCTTGGCCATCTTCGCCTAAGAAAGCCAAGGCCATCCCGGAATATCACACGAAGGCGTAAGGTCGCAATCAAGCATCTGGTCTCCTATCTCGTCCGGTATTCGCGGATGCGCGTCTGTTCGATGAGAAGCGGCATTGTTGCCAGCGTGAAGACTTTGCCGTCGGTGGCTTGCAGGAGGCGGCGCATGTCCTCCCGACGGGCCGGCAATGCATGCGATAACGTCGTAATCGATGCCGCTTTGGTCTCGTAAGGTGCGTAGCCGCTGCACTCGCGAGACCTTGTCGCGTGCCGTGCCGTCGTCTTCGGCGAGCTTTGCCTCAATGAGGGCCGCAGGACTGAACTCATCCGGGATGATGAAGTCCGGCGCTTGGTCAAATCCAGGGATACGCTCGGCCCGTTTGGTTTCACGGAAACTGACTTTTGCCGCCGTCAGTACGTCCTTGACAGCGTTCTCGACTATTTCTCCGACCAGTCCGCTGACTGAGTCGCGGTGTGTGGCGAACGGACGGCCGAGAAAACGCTCGTAGAGCAGGACAGCATAGGGCACGCCAAGGTCGGCCATCGCCTGGGTGCTTTGAATGCCGTCTTTGGTGTCGACCTTGTTGAGCCGGTGCATCAGGCTCGGGATGTCCGGTCCCGCTCCCGCTAGCAATGTATTCACTCCGGCCTGAATCATCGCGCGCAGCCGTTGGTCAGCCAGCGTCGCCCCGAGTGCCCGGGTCGTTAGGGGGTTGAGCCGGGCTTTCTTGTCCAGCGTTCTTGCGGTTCCTTGTTCGACCGATATGCCTGTGTATTCCGTCGCCACATACGCCCACTCGGAGGGTGAAAAACCAAGGATTGACCGGAACACGACGAAGGCGATGGGCGCGGCCTCAACCGCCAATTCGACACTGCGCGGTGTGATGTCGGAAAAGTCATTGGTGGCCCGTTTTAGCGCCTGATAGCCACGCTCGAACGTCGCATAATCGGTGAAACCCTCGCCGCGCGGCATCTCCAGAAAGGTCGATTGCAGCTCCCCCGAACACTTCGTCGATTAGCGGGTCAAGGGTAATGGCTGGATCTGTGTAATCGAGGTCAAAACGCAACGGCATCGGTGAATATCCTGTGGTCTATTCCAGATAACATCGAGCAACTCTCCGGTGCCGCCGGCTTCGTCCCTTGCAGCAGTGCGCAGACTTCATCAACCGTCGCCAGCGCATTCATTGCTGCCCGGATGGTCGCCAGCTTCTTCGCAGTCGGCCATGACCAGATCCACTCTGGTCGCAAGCCCCATATTGCCATCCGCGTGATGAGTCCGAAGGCGATACACCGGGTATCGCCGATGGTTGGTTTCATGCCAGCCACCCGCAGTTCGGCTAGTTCGTGCGTCATCAGCCGCGCCAGGCCGGCTGCGTTGTCGAACAGCCACGCGCGGGGCGTCGCGCCGCTGTCGCGGCAGACGAAGACGGTATCAACGATGGACGAGGCGGTTCCATGAATATGAATTGATCCACCCATTTCAGCGGGGCAGGGTAGAGAGGCCGAACAGGTCAGTCCAACGTCGAGGATGGCCATCGCGGCGGCCTGATACGCTTCCTGCTTGTTGTGGTGGTAAGTGAACAGCAGGGGCGCGCCTGGCTTGAGTGCCGTCGCCATACGTTTGTAGACCGCGGCCAGTCCTTCGGCGAAGTGTTCGATAGTGCGTTCAGCCGTGTCGTTCCCGGTCAGTTCGTCAACGTGCCGGGTGGTAGTTGGTTCAAGACCGGGGAAGTCGCCGCCCATCAGCTTACGCAGCCACACATAGCAGAAGTGCATCAACTCGCCATATTGCACCATGCCGAAGTATGGCGGGTCGGTGAACACGCCGTCGAGGCTTTGAGGCGCGAGGTCGATGTTCGTTGATGAGGCGCACCGGATATCGATCTCGCGGGGGGCCGCGCCGGGTAGCTCCGGGTGTTTCTCGCCGATCCACTCGCCTACGACGTAGTGCGTGGTTTTCTTCTTCCCGTTGAACAAAACCTCGAAAGGTGCGGTGCAGTAACGTTTCGCCTTGGTGTATTTCTCTGTGATGTTAACCCATGCGCCGGAGCCGACAGGCGAACCGTTCGGGTTACGCAGGCCGAGAAAATTCGACTCAACCTGCAAACTGAAGTTTCCCGCTTTCCGTTACGCCACGAGCGCCATAACCGCGGCGAGCAGCGGATTTTGCGGGGGTTTGCCGGGATCCGCGCAATCGATACCGAAACCCTCGCCGCCGAGGTCCTGAGCCAACCGCCGCCGCAGGT
>CAILVI010000443.1 GCA_903837595.1 uncultured Thiodictyon sp. | reverse complement strand
GCCACGCCAAACGACAGGCGGCCATCGACTACGCCTTTGAAAAGCAACGCCGTGAGCAAACGGGCTGAAGGCTATGAATGTGACAAAGTAGAACTACGGCCTGGGTATCTACGACTGGGGCAACGGCTGGGTCGGGCACACCGGTCAGATCCTCGGTTGGGAGTCGGTCGTGGCGTACAACACGAAGACCGGTGCGGCCTTCGTGACGATCGTCAATGAGACGGGTTCCGTGATGAGCGCCTTGGCCGTCGGCCTCCAGGTCTTCCCGGACCTCAAGGGGTTGCTGGGGCGGTAGGGGCCACGAGACCCGGCGAGGCGCGGGGTTCGACGCTGCGCCCCCCAGGGCTGGGCCGGGGCGGCGGCGTGGCGGTGGTCGGGGCCGACGACATGAATGCCCCACCGGCGGTTGAGGGACAGCCGGTCATCCTATGCCTCCCCTGGCCCTGAGACGGCCGTGGGGGCCAGGTTGGGTTCGTCTGGAAGCACCATCGGGCGCACGCCTTTGATCGAGCGAATGCTGAATCCGGGGTCGAGCCTCCGCAGTTCCGCAAAGAAGCCCGGGAAATGCGCCGCGCCGTAGGTGATGTAGATCTTATCGGCCTTTGATTCGGCAACGAATCGTGCCAACGCCCGGTTCCGGAAGTCGACGATGATACGGTTTGTCGGGTTCTGCTCGTCGCCCAGCGCTCCCGCGGTCGCCATGCCTAGCACGCCGCGGCAGACGATGCCGATCAGATTCTTCTGGCCCGGCGTCGTCCCGGCCATGGCATGGACCAGGGGCGTAAACGCGTCTGCGCTGCTGTCCTGCTTGGACTTGGCCATCCAGGCCGCCATCTCGGCGGAGAAGGCCGGGGCCTCGCGCGGGTGCTGGCCCCCATGCGCCGGTCGTCGTGGTAAAGCGGCACCACCCTGCGCGCGCAGGGCTGGCCGGATGGCTCGACCGGGCGACGGCGCTCAGTCGCCGTCCTTGCCGGTGAACATCGTGCTTTGCACATGCCCCTTGGCGTCGCTGCGGCAGGACCAGGGGGCGTTCGCACCGGGCACGATGATCATGACGGTGGTGTCGGGCCCGGCGGGCAGGACCTCGCTGACCGAGAGCCGACTGAGCGGCTTGTGGACGGTCTTGGCGACCGCCTTCAGGCACGCCTGCTCCGCGACCCGGGTCCCAAGGTTTCCAGGTGTGTCCGGAACGAAACCGGCCTTGGCGTTTTGCTCCTTGGTTTTGTGGATGTTGCAGCCCTGCGTCTCGGTGACCTGGGTGCAGCCGGAGCGTTCGAGTAGACGCCGGTATTGCGCGTCGATGGCATGCGCGGAGGTTGACGCCAGCAGGACAATTGCGGCGGCGAGGAGCGATGGCGTCTTCATTGGTCTTGACCTCATTCGGAGCGATGGGAGAAACGCGGCGTCAGTCATTTGGAGGTCCCGTCGGCCGGCCCCGCGGCCTGAGCCTCGACCTTGACCTCAGGCAGTACAAAGCTCGGCGCGAGCCCCGCCACGCAGGACTTATCCAGCGGCACCGTGGGATTCTCGATGAAGGCCACGCCCAGGTCCCGCGCGCATTGCGAGAAGAGCAGCGCACCGTGCCCGGTCTCGGGAAAGACGATCGCCTGGCCGTGGGGCAGGTGGCGCGCCGTCTGCGGACCCCAGCTCGCGGCGGTCTGCGTGTCGAGCAGCCCGGAGAGGGCCAGGGTCGGGATGGCAGCCGTCACCGGCTCATGGAAACCGGGCCTGGCATGCACGGGGAAGGGGGCGCAGCTGGCGTAGTAGGCATCGATGAAGTCCTCGACGGGCTTGGTGGCCTGCGCCGGCCACCCGTACTTGGCACGGAGGCCGGCGTTCACGGCCGCGGCGCCCTGGGGCGAGTTGATGTCCATGTCCTCTTGGCAGAAATACATCTGGAGCTGGAAGTCCTTCACCAGCAGGTAGTCGAGCTTGCGGTTGTCCGCCGAGATGCGGGCGTAGGCGTCGCTTACGTTCCGGGGGGTCAGCAGGCCGGCGAAGCCTGCGAGGCGCGCGCGCGTCTCGCCCGCGAAGTGGCGGGCGATCAGCGCGTGCAGGGCCTCGTTCGTGGGCTTGCCGGTGCGCAGGCGCAGATAATCTGCGGCAAAGGCGAGCCGCGCCTGGGGGTTGGGCAGGGTCCGGGCCGCCGCGAGGAGCGCCGACTCGAAGGCGTCCACCAGCCCGGCCCCTGCGGCTACGGCGGCGCGGTCGGCCTCCAGGCGGTCCAGCACGGTTTTGACCGCTTGCGCCTGGATCTCGCCCTGCTGGGCGAGGCGCAACGCCGTCTGGGCGAGAACGAGCGCGTTGGGGTCGAGCCCAGCAAGCCCCGCTAGTGCCGCCTCGGGGGTCTGGCGCGGGGGCAGCTGGTCCGCCGCTACGGCGTCCCAGGTGGTGGTCTGGCCCTGCTCCAACTCGGCGACCAGCTTGGGGAGGTAGCCGGTCAGGCTGTGCCGATTAGCCGTGAAGTGGTTGCGCCCCGCGACTAGGTCGAACAGGGCGTCGGTGTCGATCTTGGCCCCGTTGGCCGTAATCGGTGCCTTGGCGAGCTTGGAATACAGGGCCCAGAAGCGGTCCTTGAGGTTCGGGTAGGCGGCGGCGCAGCCGGCGTCGGCGGCGCACTGCGCGAACAGGGCCTCGAACGACTCGGCGAAGGGCACGGCGAGGGTGTCGTAGAACGCCACCTCGGCCGGTTCCACCGAGTCCAGCACCGCGGCGCGCAGGCCCTCGGGCGCGGTACGCATCACCTCCTGCCCGAGCCGGGTGCCGTAGGAGATCCCGTAGAGGTTGTAGACGGGATAGCCCAGGGCGCGCATCACCGCCTGCACGTCGCGGGCGTTCTGTTCGGTGTTGATCTTGGAGAGGTCGACACCAGCCCCGGCCAGCTCGTCGAGACAGGCCCGGGTGACCTCGGGCGGCAGGTACGCCGCCTTGGTTGCGACCTTCTCCTGGTCCCCGGTCCCGCGTGACAACCGTTGGGCCAGGTCCCCGGCGTGGTTGGCCAGGGTGGCGAGGCAGCGGGTCTCGCCCCCGGCGGAGGTGTCCACCCCGCGCTGGTCGAAGGCCACCACATCGCGCCGCGCCCGCAGCCCCTCGAAGAACGTGGAGGTAAGCCCGACCTCCTCGACAATGCCCCCTCCGGGGCCCCCGTGCAGATGCACCACCGCGTCCGGCGCAGGGGCGAGCGAGCGGGACTTGAAGATCATGAAGGTCAGCGGGATACGCCGGCCGTCCGGTTTGGCATGGTCCTCGGGGACCGAGACGGTGCCGCAGGCCACGGTCTTGCCCTCGATCTCGAAGGGGGCCAGCGGGCGCGGACAGGGCGCCGGCTTGACCGGATAGTGGCTGTCCGCGCCGCCCGCGGCGATGACCGGAAAGGCGGTTGCGGCGGGCGGGGGCGAGGTCAGCGCCAGCACGAAGGCGAGGATCTGGTCGGGGGTCATCGGGGCTCCTGGGTGGGTGAGTTAAGTGTCTGCGCTGGTATGGGCGGCCAAACCCGCTCGACCCCATCACGTCCTCAATCCTGGGGTCGTGCATGGGTGCGCCCGACATGCCGCATCAACCCGCATAGACCGGGTTGATCCCATGCGTGACGCATTCGACCAACTCCGCCTCGCCGCCCATCTGCTGACGCCCGCCGATCGATGACGAAGACCGTTCCCCAGCGCCGGTCCGGACGGCCGGGGCGACAGCCGCCACCCCGGCGCGTGAGCCTAGCCCGTCTTCGACTATTCGCGCCTATTTTTCACGTAACCCATTGGTTGGCTTGCACCGCAGGGGCAAAGGTCGGCACTACACAGCGATTAGTGTATGGAAGCTTGGTGAGCGGCAGTAATCCTCGGTGGGGGTTGCT
>CAILVI010000442.1 GCA_903837595.1 uncultured Thiodictyon sp. | reverse complement strand
GGCCTCAGCATACTTCAGGTAGGTCTCGACGGAGGCGATGACCACACGGGCTTCGATGGCGAGTAACTCGATACCGACCAGGGAGACCTTCAACCACGCATCAATCACGATGCCCTTGTCCAGAATGCGGTCAACGACTTCGGCCAGACTGGAGGAATCGGTGGAGTTGGCGACTTTTGCCATTTTATTTACCCTCTGAAAGATAAAGAATGCACGTCACGTGCGCTGGAAGCAGACCTACCTGGCCTCAAGTCATATTGCGAGTCCATTCGCACCGGCCCTCACCGATCTCATCACCTGATCCGTTCACTACTGACTGGCTCAGGGCTTCTCGGGTGGCATCCTGCCGGTGTGGTCGCTTGTCTGGAATAATGCATGCAGCGTGCCAGTGCAGATCGTCGCGGGCCTGGATTAATAACTCCTTATAAAACAGATTGCGACGATCTGGGGTTGGACGCCGTGCTGGGGTCAGTGGGGAGTTGACCAATCCGGGTTATGGAATGCGTTCCATACCTCTGGTATTGGCTCCCTAGCGCATCGGGCACGGGGAGCCGGATGGGCTAGCCTGGATTTCTCACGACTCTCACGCCAAGGCGCCAAGCACGCCAAGAAATACACGAGGGAAGGGATAGTCACCGGAGCGTCCGCCGGGTGGATCGCTCAACGCCGATAACGCACTGAAAAACCATGGCGAACTTGGCGCCTTGGCGTGACAAGCCGTTTCTAGGATAACGGGCACACTCGGATTGGCTCACTGACGGGATTGCCAGCATTCCTGATAGTGCGTTGGCACTCAAGAACTTGGCGTGCTTGGCGCCTTGCCATGAGCGATTCGGGCGAGGGCTATTCCTACCAGGTGGCCGCGATCCGATCGATCAGGGCCAGAATTTCGGCGTGGAGGAATGGTTTGGCGACGAAGGCCTGGATCAGGCCACTTTGCAGGGCCTGGTCGACAGCCGGGTCATCGGCAAAGAAAAAACCGGAAATCAGGACGATGAAAGGGTCGCCCAACAGGTCGCGCAGGTGTTTGATGAGCACCAGACCGGCCATGTCCGGGAGCTTGGCGTCCACGAAGACGGCCCGGTAGGGGGTCTGGCGGCTGAGGTCGATCGCCTCTTGCGCGCAGAGTGCATGATTCACGGGGAAGCCCCGGCGGGCGATCAGTCTTCCCAGAATCCAGTTGATGTCCGGCTCGTCATCGACGGTGAGAAAGGCCAGCGTCGCCAGCGTGCCCGCGCTGTCCGTGTCATCACTATTACTCATTATGCAAGCGGCAAATGGACGCGGAAGCGAGTGCCGATGCCAGGTGCGCTCTCTACCTCAATGCGCCCGTGATGCTGCTGGATGATGGTATAGCAGATCGAGAGGCCCAGCCCGGTGCCTTTCGCCGACGAGCGCGTATAGAAGGGATCGAAGATCTTGCTGATGTCGGCAGCATCAATGCCGACCCCGGTGTCGATGACATGCACCAGCACCTGGTCGCCGTCGCGGTCCAGGGTCAGGGTCAGCAGGCCGCCATTGGGCATCGCGGCGATGGCGTTGAGCAGGATGTTGATGAAGGCCTGTTCCAGCAGGCTTGGTACCCCGCGCACCCACAGCGGTTGCTCACAAAACCGGGTCTCGACATCGAGTTGATTCAGCCGCGCCTGGTGGTTGACGACCGATAGTGCCTGGGTGAGCAGCGCGACGGTGTCGATGCGCGTCATCTTGTCGGCGCCCGCCGCGCCCGCGGCGTCTGCCGGGCGTGCGAAGCGCAACAGGTTCTCAATGATCTCGGAGGCCTTATGGACCCCGGCGATGGTCTTTTGCACGCACTCCAGGCGTAACTCCGGTGCCAGGTCTTCATCCAGAAGAAACTGGGCGGCGGACGAGCAGACCGCCAGGGGGTTGCGGATCTCGTGGGCGATGCCGCCGGCCATCACACCCAGCGCGGCCAGCTTTTGCGACTGGAGCAACTGGGCCTCCAGGCGGTGACGCTCGGTCAGGTCGCGTCCGGCGGCGACCATGCCGGTGGTCTCGCCGTCGGCATTGAGCATGGGCGCGAGCGTCCAGGAGACGGAGATGCGTTCCTCGGACAGTGTGGTTAACTCCCACTCGGCGGCGCGGCTGGCGGCCAGGGCGGGACCACCGACGAGTGCCTGTTCGATATCCGGTCGGTCCGCGGGGGCGAAAAACTCGGGCAGACGCCGGCCGATGGCCTCGCACGCCTGATAACCGGTGAGCCGTTCCGCCGCCTTGTTCCAACTGAGGATGCGGCCGCGGTTGTCGGTGGAGAGCAGGATGTCGCTGGCGCTCTCCACCACGCTTGCCAGGTGGCGTTCCACCCGCTGGATATCCTGGCTCAAGCGTACCTGCTCGGTGATGTCTTCCATTAGAAACAGGGCGTATTGGACCTGATCGTTCCAGTTGAACGGCAGGGCGCGAAAGTAATAGGTGCGCATCGGCACGCCGGGGGCGCGGAAGGTCATGCGCTGCGACGGGCTCTGTTCGTTGCGCTCAAAGACGCGGCGTACGCAGTCGAGGATGCGGGTGCGCTCGACGATGGTCGGCGGAAAGACGTCCTCAAAGCGGTGGCCGATGGTGTCGCGGGGGGTGCGATTGCCCTTCTGCAGGAAATTGCGATTGGCCATCGCAATGCGCAGCCGACTATCGACGAGCAGGATCGATGACGGGATGGCGTCGAATAGGGTGCGAAACAGGTTTTCGTAGGGTTCGCGGGCGTTGCCCCCATCGGCGACGCCCGGTTCAAGCCATGGACCGGATGTCATCATCAATCGCTCCCACAAAATTATAGGGTGGCCAGGGGCCGGTGATCAATCCTGCCCCCGGGACTGCCGCGGGGTTCAGCCGTAGGGCGTCGACGAAGGCCCCCCCATGTTCGCGGGGGACCAGGAAATACAGTGATAGCAGGCAGCGACCGTCGATCTGCCCGAACTCTTGGCGCAGGTCGCGATAGAGGCCCGCCACGATCCGCTCCATGGCGCCGCGCGCCTGCTCCGCGCGGGCTTCGGCGCGGGCTTCGGCGTCGAGGCGCCGCCGGATCGCGGCGAGGTGGCTGTGACCGGGCCCGGCGCGCTCGGACGCGTCCGGCGCGGCGGTGCCAGGGACCGCCGCGTCGCCCACCTCTGGCAGCAGCAGGCGGATGCCGATCTCCACGCAATCATCGAGTTGATCGAGCATGGCAAGCAGCCGCTTGTGGTGTTCGCCGAGCAGTGTGCGCACCGCGTCATCCGACGGCAAGACGCAGCCGAAGCGCATCGGAATCAGCGGGGCCGCGCGGTGGATATTCGCGATCAGGTCGGCATAGGCCTGCAGCCGGGCGCTGTCGGCTGCCCGAATCTGATGCGGGTTGACGTCGGCCACCACCGCCCGCAGGCCGTCCATGCCGATGCCGCGCAGCCCTGCGGGGAGGGAGGCGTCGCGCGGCGGGTCGCGCAGGATGCAGTGGAGCATGGGACGAGCGTCGACCGTCATGGTGTACCGCAAAAGCTATACAGTGGCCAGGGTCCGGAACAGTGTAGCTCTAAACCCTGTGCGAGGAGGGGGGCGCCGATCTGCGTGAGCGCCGCGCGCAGCGCCTGGCTTCCCCCGGGGCCCACCAGGCAGGCCCGGTTCGCGACGGCCGGATCGCGCGCGGACCGGGTCACGACCGCCTCGCTGTGCTGGCGCAGTGCCGTATCCAGATCCGCAACGGCCGCGGCCAGCCAGGGGCCGAGTGCCCGCTCGGCCTGAACCTTCTGCCGTTGCGCCAGGAGATAGCCGCGGCCGCCGGAGGTGGCCGCCATGCTGTCAGGAAAGAGTTCTGCCTGGCGTGCGGTGATCGCCCGGTCGCGGTCAAGCAAGGCCTTGACTGCCCATTCCTCGCGCCCTGCCATCCGCTTGAAAAAGTCGAGCAGGGTGTGGCGGCGCCGGGCGGCCTCCATGGCCAGCGCGGCGGCGGAGGAGAACAAGGTGCCGAAGGGCAGTGGGAAGACGGTGGTGGCGGTCATCGCGCGCGCGATCACCCGGTCGTGGGCCTCGACGCGCGGCAGCAGCCAGTCCAGGTCGCCGAGTCGCTGCTCGGCCTCGTTATCCGCAAAGCGCTCCGCGGGGCAGCTGCTCAGGATGGCCTTGAGGCCGGCCGTGGGACTGATATAGACCGGGTCCTCCCAGCCGCAGGTGTCGAGTCCCAGCTCCAACGACAGCTCGACCGCCAGGGACGCCGGCGCAAAGCAGAAGGCATAGAGCGCGCGCATTGCTCCGAACTAGGCGCCCAGGCCGTAGGTCTTGAGCTTGGTGTGGACCGTCTTGTAGTCCACCTGGAGCATGCGCGCCACCGCCGCCTTGTTGCCGCGGGAACGCTGCAGTGCCTCGAACAGCACCTGGCGCTCCACGTCGGCCATGCGCGTGCGCACAATTTCCTTAAGCGATAAGCCCGTCTGGTAGAGGCCGCTCGCGCTCCCGGGCGCGCCGCCAGGCAGTGCCCGCTCCGCCTCGCCTTGGGGCAGCGCCAAGTGGTGGGTGTCGATGGCATAGCTGGCGATCAGGACCGCCCGGCGCACGACGCTGCGCAATTGGCGCACATTGCCTGGCCACGGGTAGGCGAGCAGGGCCTGGGCTGCCTCGGCGGTAAAACTGCCGACCTGCTTACCCAGTTCCCGATTGGCCTCGGTGAGAAATTGACCGGCGATGTGCAGGATGTCATCGGCACGTGCACGCAAGGGCGGGATGGCGACCCGGTAGTCGCACAGCCGATAGAGCAGGTCCTCCCGGAAGGTCCCCTTGCTGACCGCCTCAGTCAGGTCTTGGTTGCTGGCGGAGATCAGGCGCACGTCCACGGCGACCGGCTTGGTCCCGCCCACCCGGTAGATGACCCGCTCCTGGAGCACACGCAAGAGCCGGGCCTGGGCCGACCAGGCCAGATTGCCGATCTCATCAAGGAACAGGGTTCCGCCATGGGCCGCCTCGAACTTGCCGGGCTGTTGCCGCTCGGCGCCGGTGAAGGCGCCGCGCTCGTGTCCGAATAATTCGTTCTCGATCAGTGAGTCGGGGATGGTGCCGCAGTCGACGGCGACGAAAGGGTGCCCAGCCCGCGGGCTCAGGTCATGAATGGCGCGGGCCACCACCTCCTTGCCCGCGCCGGTCTCGCCGAACAGGCTCACCGCGAAGTCAGTGGGTGCCACCCGCTCCACGTCCTCAATGGTACGGGTGATCGCCGGGCTGGTTCCCATCCGCTCACGCAGTCCACACTCGGCGCCCGGGGTGGCGGGGGGCTCGTGACAGTAGGCGAGGGCTTCGCGAACCTTGCTTAAAAATCCTTGATTATCAAATGGTTTCGCCAGATAGTCGAAGGCGCCCTCTTTGATCGCGGTCACCGCCCCAGCCAGGTCAGCGAAACCGGTCAGCAGGATCACCGGCAGGTGGGGGCTGGTGACCCTGAGGCGTCGCAGCATGTCCAGGCCCGTCATGTCGGGCAGGCGGTAGTCGAGGATGGCTAAGCGCGGACCGCAGGTCCGCGCCAGACACAGACCCTCGCCGCCGTCGGCCGCGGTGATGACCCGAAAGCCGGCGCGCTGCAAGACCAACTGGAGGATGCGGCGCATGCTCTCGTCGTCGTCCACGATCAGGATCACGTCTGATGAGTCGCTCATAGCCCCGTTCATGCTGTTGCCCCGGCCTGTTGCTGTTGCGTGTGCCCGCTGGCGGGAGACCGGTCTGAGACCGGCTGACTGTCCAAGGACCGTCGTATATTTAGTATTGTAGCTGCGGTGGGACCGGGCTGTATTCTACCGCGAATCTGGCACTACATAACGACTGGCCGCAGCCATTCCAACCGTGTGATTCATCAGGGTCGCCCCTGCCTGGGTACGCCCTCGTCCCACTGTCCCGCGGGCTACTATGGACCAGTTGACCTGTGACGAAACAGTAAAGTTTAGTAAAGCGGGGCGCGCATTGCCGGTCGGGCGGGGCAAGACACTGACGCGTCACCGTGCCGGAAAAAAGTGCCTGCGCCTCAAGTTGGCGAGCATGGCGGCGACGCCCTGCAAGACGCGATCACCGGCGCCACGCAGCCAAGACGCCAAGAGGCAAAAGGGCGGTTATGGCCGCGCGCGGGTCGCGCCGCCGCTGCCCGGGCATTAGAATTACCCGGCCATCTCCACCCCCGGACGCCGCCCATGCCACATTGCTCGCCCCCCCTATCCCCGTCGCGGCGCCGTAAGCCGGGTCTGGTCCTGTCCGCCATCGCCGCCCTGGTCCTGCTGGCTGGCTGTGGGGCTGAAACCTCCCAGGGGCCGGCCGTTGTCGCACCCCCTCCCGCGGTCGTGGTGGTTGCCGCCAAGCAGGGCGCGGTAGAGGAGCAGGGGCAGTTCGTCGGCCGGGTGGTGGCGCCGGAGCGGGTCGAGCTCCAGGCGCGGGTCCAGGGGTTCCTGAAAGAGCGCAAATTCACCGAGGGCCAGCAGGTCAAGGTCGGGGAACTCCTGTTTGTCATCGAGCCCGATCAGTACCAGGCGGTGGTGACCCAGCGCGAGGCGGACCTGACCAAGGCCGTGGCCGACGAGCAGAACGCCCGCGCCCAGTTGGCCCGCGGCCAGGAGTTGGTCAAGCAGAAGAATATCGCTCAGTCCGAGGTGGATAAACTCCAGGCGGCCCAGTCCATCGCCAAGGCGGGCATTGCCCAGGCCCAGGCCGCCCTGGACGCGGCCAAACTGGACTTGGCCTATACCCGTATCCCCGCCCCGGTGGCCGGACGTATCGGGCTGTCCAAGTACAGCGTCGGAACCCTGGTGGGGCCGTCCAGCGGCATCCTGGCCACCATCGTGAGCAGTGACCCGATCGACGTGCAGTTTCCCGTGACCCAGCGGGAGCTGCTGGAGGCGCGCCGCGACATCGAGGAGGGGGGCGGGGACCCCTCCAAGGTCGTCGTCTCGGCCCGTCTCTCGGACGATTCGCTTTATCCGCAAAAGGGCAAGCTCAACTTCATCGGCGTGACTACCGACCGGGGCACCGACACCGTGACGCTGCGCGCGGTGTTTCCTAATCCCAAGGGACACCTGGTGGATGGCCAGTATGTCGGCGTCCTGGTCCAGGACGATACCCCGACCATGGCGATCCTGGTGCCGCAGTCGGCCCTGCAGATTGATCAGCAGGGGACGTCCGTGCTGATCGTGACCGCGCAGCACAAGGTCGAGGTGCGGCGGATCGAGACCGGCTCCACGGTGGGCGCAGAGGTGGTGGTGAGCAAAGGCTTGTCCGTGGGCGATCTGGTGATCACCGAGGGTATCCAGAAGGTCCGCCCCGGCATGGTGGTGACGACCGCCCCGGCGCAGACCGCGACGGCACAGCCCGCGGGCGTGGTGGCGCCATGATCTCTGACGTCTTCATCGACCGCCCGCGGCTCTCGATCGTCATCTCAGTCGTCATTCTGCTCGCCGGGATCATCGCCATCCTGGCCATCCCGCTGGCCCAACTCCCGGATATCGTCCCACCCCAGGTGCAAGTGACCGGCAGCTACAGCGGTGCCAGCGCCTCGGTCGTGGAGTCCACCGTGGCCCAACCGATCGAGGCCCAGGTCAACGGCGTCAGCAATATGCTCTACATGAGCTCGACCAGCGGCAACGACGGCAGCTATACGCTCAACGTCACCTTTGCCCTGGGCACCGACCCGGATATCAACACGGTCAACGTGCAGAATCGGGTGAGCCTGGCCTCGTCCCAGCTGCCGCAGGAGGTGACGCGCACCGGCCTCACGGTGCAGAAGCAGTCGACCGCCATGCTCCAGGTCGTGGCCCTGTATTCCCCAAAGGGCACCTATGACGCGTTATTCCTGAGCAACTATGCGAAGATCAATGTCATCGATACCCTGGCACGGATACCTGGGGTAGGTCAGGTCAGCCAGTTCGGCGCCCTGGACTACAGCATGCGGATCTGGCTCGACTCAGCGCGCCTGACCGCTCTGGGGATCACGCCAACGGATGTCATGACGGCGATCCAGAGCCAGAACATCCAGGGGGCGGTCGGGCGCATCGGCGCCCAGCCGATGTCCAACGACGCCCAATTCCAGATCACCCTCCAGACCAAGGGGCGGCTCTCCGAGACCAAGGAGTTTGAGGCGATCGTGGTGCGCGCCAACCCGGACGGCTCCACCGTGCGCCTGAAGGACCTGGGTCGGATCGAGTTGGGCGCCAAGACGGCCGACTCCATGAGCCGCTTGGATGGGGCGCCCTCCGCCGGCATGGCGATCTATCTCTCCCCGGGGGCCAACGCCATCAAGGTAGCGGCGGGGGTCGCTGCGGCCATGAAGGACCTGGAGAAGCGTTTCCCGGATGGACTGAAGTACCGGTTCACCTATGACACCACCGATTTCGTCAACGCGAGCCTGGAGAAGGTGGTCCACACCCTCTTGGAGGCCTTCGCGCTGGTGATCATCGTGGTCTTCGTCTTCCTGGGCAGTTGGCGGGCCGCCCTGATCCCCCTGGTCGCCGTGCCGGTGGCCCTGGTGGGTTCATTCATCTTTCTGTTCGCGCTCGGCTTCTCGGCCAATACGGTCTCACTGCTGGCCGTGGTGCTGGCCATCGGCATCGTGGTGGACGATGCCATCGTGGTCGTGGAGAATGTCGAGCGCATCATGGAGGAAGACCATCTCCCCCCCCGCGAGGCGGCCAAGAAGGCGATGGGGCAGATCACCGGCCCCATCTTCGCCATTACCCTGGTGCTGCTCTCGGTCTTCGTACCGGTCGCCTTCATCCCCGGTATCACCGGCCAGATCTTTCAGCAATTCGCCGCCGTGGTCGCCTTCTCCATGCTGATCTCGGCGCTCAATGCACTCACCCTGTCACCGGCGCTGTGCGCGGTGCTGCTCAAGCCCAGCCATCAGCGACGCGGCGCCATGGGGCGGGTCTTGAATGGGATCGACGCGGTGCGTGACGGCTACGCCGGCATCGTCAAGCGCCTGGTGCGCGTCGCCATGCTGGTGGTGGTGCTCATCATCGGCATTGGGCTCGCCACCGGCTGGCTGTTCAAGGCCACCCCCACCGGCTTCCTGCCCGTGGAAGACCAGGGCGCCTTCATGGTCGAAATCCAACTCCCGCAGGGGGCCTCCTTGAACCGCACCCTGGCGGTGGTCAAGCAGGTCGAGGACATCATCAAGTCCGATCCGGCGGTGGCCCATGTACTGGGTATCCCAGGCTTTAGCATCATCGATAGCGCCGTGGAGTCCAACGCCGGCTTTGCTATTGCCCGACTCAAACCCTTTGCGGAGCGTACCTCGGCGGACCTGACGGTCGATGCGGCCATTGCCCGCGTGCAGGCCCAGACCAACGCCATCCCGGGCGCCCTGATCATGCCCTTCAATCTGCCAGCCATCGTCGGACTCGGTACCGGCAGCGGGTTCCAGTACCAGCTCCAGGACTTGCAGGGCCGCACGCCCGACGAACTGTCGGCGGCGATGCGCGCGTTGGTCGTGGCCGCCAATCAGGATCCGCACCTGCAAGACGTCTACTCCACCTGGGCGACCAACAACCCCCAGGTTTTCCTCAACATCGACCGGGAAAAGGCCCAGACTTTGGGCGTGACCATCAGCGATATCTTCACCGCCTTGCAGGCAACCCTGGGTGGCTACTATGTCAATGACTTCAATAAATTCGGTCGCATCTGGCAGGTCAAGATCCAGGGCGACACCAAGGACCGCAGCCGCTTCGATGATGTCTATCGCATCCATGTCCGCAACAGCAAGGGCGACATGGTGCCGATCCGCGCACTGATGGCGCCCAAGCTCCTCCTGGGCCCCCAGTTGATCAAACGCTACAACAACTACCGCAGCGTCAGCATCCAGGGGGAACCGGCCCCGGGCCGCTCCTCCGGCGATGCCCTGGCCGCCATGGAAGCCCTCTCGGCCACGACCCTGCCGAGCGGTTTCGGTTATGAATGGACCGGCACCGCCCTGCAGGAGAAGGAAGCCGGCGGCAAGACCGCGCTGGTGCTGGGGCTGGCGGTCCTGTTCGCCTACCTCTTCCTGGTGGGCCTCTATGAGAGCTGGTCCATGCCCGCGGTGGTGCTGCTCTCGGTCACGGTCGGCGTACTCGGCGCCATGATCGCCCTGCGGGTCACGGGGCTGCCCAACGACCTCTATGCCCAGGTTGGCCTGGTGGTACTGATTGGACTGGCAAGTAAGAATGCCATCCTGATCGTCGAGTTCGCGATGGAGCAGCGATCCCATGGCAAGTCCATCCTGGAGGCCGCCAGCACGGCCGCCCATATGCGTATCCGTGCGGTGCTCATGACCAGCTTCGCCTTCATCCTCGGGTTGGTTCCGCTCATCATCGCCAGCGGTGCCGGCCAGGCCAGTCAGCGCGCCGTGGGTACCGCCGTCTTCGGCGGCATGTTGGCGGCCTCGGTCCTGGGCATCTTCCTCATTCCCATGCTCTATGTTGTCTTCCAGCGGTTTAGGGAAGTGGTCCATGGGCAGCCCGGCGTCGTGGCTGCCGATGACCCACTCGGGGCCGTGTCGAAGCAATGACCAATGCCATGGCGATAGCCTTTGGCGTATTCGTCGCGGCCGCGGGGCCGCTCCT
>CAILVI010000441.1 GCA_903837595.1 uncultured Thiodictyon sp. | reverse complement strand
GCTCGGAGATCCCCTGCTCCTTGCCGGCCCGGCAGGCGGAGAAACAATACAGCCGCACCTCCTCGGCGTCGGCGTCAAGCACCCGTTGGATGGCCAGCGCCTCACCACTAGCCGTCGTCAGCGACGTGGCCGCGGTGGCATCGAACTGACGCTGGCGCTCACGGCTGACCACCAGGTAGCGGTAGCCCTGGGTCCGCAGCCACAGGATGTTGTCCGCCGTCGCGATCCCGGCGTCCATCACCACCAAGGCGCCACGCGGCGCCCCCAAGCCTTCCAGCATTCCCGCCAGGGTTGTGCCCTCGGTCACCGCGCCGTCGAAGGTCTGGGAGCGGCGGACAAAGCCACTGCCATCGAGCACCAGCCCCAGGGTCACCAGCGGGCAGTCGCTGCGCTTCTCCTTGGAGTGTCCGCGTTGCGCTTTGGGGTTGGCGGCCGCCGCCACCTCGAAAAACGTGTTGGTCAGATCATAGAGGGTGACCGTCCAGTTGAGCCCAAACAGGTCACTGACGCGCGTAAAGACCGTCTGCTCGATCACTGCCCGGTGACGCATCAACAGGTCCGCCGCCCGGTAGAACGGTGCCAGGGGGATGGTCTCGAAGTCGACCTCCAGCAATTCTCCCAGCGCACTGCGCTCGCTCAGCCAGCGGTGGGTCGCCCGTTCCGAACCCGGCGCGGCCATACGTCCAATGATGGCGCCGACGATCAGCGCCCGTTGCGGACCGCTCAGCCCCAGATTTTGGAGCAGCGCGACAAAGTTCACCTCCGCCATGGCCCACAGCGCCACCGACTCCACGCCCACGCTGCGCGGGCGGCTCAGCTCCAGCGAGTCGACATCGACCGCCTGCACATCCCCTCCCGCGGGGGCGCCGGTCTGCGGGGCCACGCCCTGGCGCGCCAACAACCGGGCGAAGAGCCGCTGCGCCTCCCGTTCGACGGGCGCGGCGCCGGCCAGCAAGGCCCCCTGGCCGCTACGTAACTCCTCCAGCCGCGCGCACAGTGCCGGCCACGCCTCCTGCGGCAGCGCGAAATGGCGGCCCAGGTTGAGCAGGGTGACCTGCCGCACCCGTCCGCCCACGCGCTCGGACTGCACCAGGCGATGGGTGGCGTAGCGCTCTGCGGTGACGCTGTTAGTGGTGTGGGTGCGACGGATGTACATCCCGGTACTCTACGACACCCGGCACCCGCTTTACTCTGCCCCTATCGAATAACTTGGCACTACATTGCGATTTTCAGCAGGCGTGTACATACGGATCAGATGGTTAGATACCATCTAGGGGTGATTATCAATGGGGCCATGTAAAAGATGGGTTAGGGATCGTGGAGGCCGCGGGCGTGCGGCCGGCCCACGTGGTCACGAGCGCCATCGAGCACCCCGCCGTGTTCGTCGCAAAGGATGCAGCGGTCCCCATCGCCGTCGTGCGCGATGCCGAGGCGGGCGCCGCTCGCGCGCACGGCGGCGGTGAGTTTCTCTGGATGCTCGGTGCCGACGCCAGCGTTGATGTTGCGGCCATCGGGGGCGTCGCCGAGGGCGACGATAGCGGCGCCGAGCTCGCGCAACACGACCCGGCTCGTGAGG
>CAILVI010000440.1 GCA_903837595.1 uncultured Thiodictyon sp. | reverse complement strand
GTTATGCAGTTTCGTGTCGTCTATCGAAAACCCCGCGTTCTTCTGGGTCGCAAGGGCCAACTGCGCCTGGTCCAACATGCGATAGGCCCTGATCGTGTCGTTGAAGTCGCCCGTACAACTGAAGCTTACCCAATTAGCCCCGCAGCCCGGCAGCTGGGTCTGTGGGTCTGTGCTCAAATACGCCATACAGCCACCGAAGTTCACCGAGTCAATCAGGACACCGATGACCTTCGCTACAAAAAAGCCGGTGGCGGCCCCAGCCGATGGGCTTGCTAACGCCACGAGCAGCAGCCCCGCGGTACCGATTCGCTTTACCGATTGAATCTTCATAAAATAGCCTCTGACAGGTTGGTTGTGATTGAGAACAACTGTGTGCGCATCATCTTGGTATCGCCGTACCTTTGTTCTCAATGGGGAAGAATGCCGAGGCATTCAGTGATGGGCCGATACTTATCGTGGGATGCGTATTTTCACTGGGGAGAGTGGTCTGGGCATCGGTGTCAAGCGGTTCGCCGAGCCTGACGGGCTCTGGCTGCGCTTCTCCGGTATCCGCGGCATAGGGATGGTCGGCATCAAGGACTTTACCGATCTCCTTTTCGCCGTTCCTAATCCAGTAGTAGCGAACTTCGGTGGGCGTGAGAAAACTACTGGTCTCGGCCTTTAACGGGTTTTGCAGAATGGCGTCAGCGTCAGCGGCAGATCGGCGGGCCGCGGAGGTTCCACCAAAAGTCGTGTCGTAGTTTTTCCTGCTGTCGTTGCCGCGGCCGACGATCGTCGTCCTATAGGCGTCGTTCGATGGGGCAAATAGAGTCAAGAAGGAGGCCGAGGCGCAAGTCGTGACGTCGGCAGCGAATCCAAGTTGGTAGGAGAATTGTTGTCCGACGTGCAGCTCGGGTGACGCTAGCTGTTTGATGACCTGATTGACCTTGTCCTCGACGGCGCTGCGAAGCTGCGTGCGGACATTCTCATTGCTGATATCGTAGAAGACCGGTGTGCCAGGTTTATCTGAACCCTCCGGTATCGTTTTGGTCCGTTGCGATTGCCCAGCTAACGCGTTGGCAGCAGTCGTTGGTCTTACGGTGACGATAAGCGACGTGGTGGGAGATCCCAGCCTCAGTTCGTCTAAGATCGCATTACCGTCCGGTCGATTGGGGTCGCCGGCCAAGAGAACGAGCTGCGCCTCATCGACGCGGCCCACAGAAACATCGGAACGACATGTGTTGTATTGCATGGTAAACCTGCGCTTGGGTTCTTCACCGGGGGCTAGGTTCTTGGGCTAAACCCAATGCTCTTGGCTCGCTCATTTCTATTGGACGATTAAGGCTGAACTGTTGCCCGCCAGCTACCCCGGCCTGGCAAGCAGATCCAGCAGAAGAATCCAAAATCCACGGTACAGTTCGTACTGACTGCCCCTGTCGTCCAAACATTGCCCGTCCAACTGCCTTGGGGACAGGTTCCCAGCACTTTTGAATTGCGCGTGTAGCCGATATTGGGTATGGCGGCAAAACTTGTTGTTGCACCTGACATTACCGGCTGTGGTGTGTCAGGCGTGACGCTGCCTCCCAATCCTGCCGAGGGGGTGACACACACTGACCAAGCTGGCGTCGCAGGCTTGGTTACGCTATTCGAGTCCAATGTAACCGCCGCAATGGATGCCAACGCCCTACCGTTCAGCGTCGCACCTGTAGCCAGAGTAATCGATTGATCCGCCAGGATAGTTCCCTGCATAACAGAGCCTACCCCAATATCGGCCGATGAGCCGACCTGCCAGAAAACATTAGCAGCCTGAGCGCCTCCGGCAAGGATAACTTGAATACCATTGGCTACCGAGAGAGAGGTCCCAATCTGGAATATCCAGACATCGCATGCATTGCCCGTAAGCGTCAGACTTGATCCCGACAACAGAGCCGCGCCGGTAAACTTGTAAAGACCAGGGATAAGCGTCAGCCCGCCAAGATTGCCGGCGCCAGGGTTCAGGTAAGTGCCTGTCGGTACCGGTGTGCGACCAGCCGCATCGCTGTAGGCAATAGTTAGATCGCCCTTTGCCGCAGTGAGTCTGGCGGGGTCGATCACCGCGACCCCCGCAGTGGGATAGGTCGCATCGACGGTGTATACGGTGCCGGTTATTTCGGTGAGTCCAAAACCGGTAATAAAGCTACCACTCGCCGGGCTTAAACCAATATTTCCAGTCACTGCCGAGGTCGGGATATTGCTAATCTTGGACCCAGCCAGAATAGCAAAGCTGGCGTTAGAGAGCAGGTCTAATGGCGGCTGTGGAGGCGGTGGTGGGGCCTGGGCAAAGGCCGCGGGCGGCAGTACGAAAGTCGCTAATAGAATCGCACTGGATAGGAATGTGCTACGACCAAAAAGCCCCGAATCAGTTGTGGGTGTATTCATTTTTCTTGCCCTCTTGGGAGCTGTGAGTAGTGGACCTTTGGTCAGGCAGGGTGCGAATAGCACGTCCGCTTGCACTGTAACGCGGGAACTCTGTCACAGGGTGTTCTAGTTTGCGTGTTGATTTAAGTCTGTTCACGGACAGGTACGGACAATAGGCCCTATTGGTGTTGTGGTCTGTACGCTAACGCACACTGTGTGAACTATAGGCTCCTATTGTGTTCCAGCAGCAATTTCCACCGATAATAGGGTTCTCCACGAATCCACTCGAGGGTCATAATTTTTTTGTACAAAAGGTTACGGCGATCGTAATCGTTCAGACCCCCGCCACCGGCAGCGGGGACAGTGGCAGTCCGGCGCGCCGCTCGGTGATCGCGGCTACCAGGTAATCCCACGGCGAGTGGTCGCGTTGCCGGCAGGTGTCGATGACACTGTCCACCAGGGCGAAGGCGTGTGAGCCGACGGCCGTGCGGGTACCATGGTTGATGCGGCGGGCGATCAGCCAGTGGAGTAGCGCCCGCTCGGCGAGGTTGTGGTCAACGGCAGGTGCGGAGGGTGTAGGACCCGGAAGATGGCGTCCCGATCGGTGTGCAGTTACATGGTCGGGTCGCGGGTCTGGGCGTGGGCGTACTCTTGATAGGCCAGGCGGTGCGCCGCAGCGCCGCGAGTCGGGCGGCCTGCGCGGTGGCCGGCTCTCCGTCACCGGGGGGGGCGGCATCGATCGCGCCCATCAACGCCTCCAGGGCGGTACGCAAGCGATGACCCAAGGCGCTGCCGACAAGATCGCGGCACTCCGCCACCCCCTGGCCGTCAACGCTAATCGGAAATGCCCCACCCTCTGCAAAGAAAACGGCCCCGCCCCTTAGCGCCTAATTCTACTTTGTCAGATTCATTCCAGCGTCGCCGCAGCCCGTCGGGCGTGAGACTCCTTGGCCTGCTCGCGCAGACTGTGGCGTTTGTTGATGATCTCTGCCAAGTCTTCGGCGGTGAGCTGGCGACGGGGTAACAGATGGGCCAGGGCCGTAACCACGTCGTTGAACGAGAGCATCGGCCACTGCGTCCGCCCCGGGATTTTCTGCTTTGCCAGGAACAGTGTCGCCAACATCACCAAGGCCATATGATGATGCCAGGCATCCCAACGGCGCACGTGATAGTCGGCTAGGGCGCATTCGCTCTTGGCCTCACGAAAGCTGTACTCAATTTTCCAGCGCGCCCCATGGTATTCGATAATCTGCGCCAGCGACAAGGTCAGGTCGGTCCTGACCAAGGCTACCCACTCGGTGCGACGAAAGACCCACACCACGCGCACCGGGCAGCTCAGGGTCTTGAGCATCACCAGTCGCTCGACGGCCACCATCTCGCGCATCCGGCCATACAGATGGAGCCTGTAGTGCGGGGCCTCGGAGTGGAGCGTGGTGCCAGTTGTGAGGAAGTGCCCGCGCGGACCCCGTACTTGCGTGGTCGCCCCGGCCGTCCTGGGGTTGGGGTCTGCAACTCATACAGGTCGACATTGTGGCGCAGGCGCGAGAGTAAGTGCGCGCGCGCCCCGAAATGCTCCCGTAGCGGCTTAATCAACCCATTGTTACCGAAACAACTGTCGCAGACCACCAGCACCGGGACCGGGATGAAGACGGCCCGCAGCCGCACGATCAGCGCGACTACCTGGGCAAATTCGGTCTGAAACACCTGCGCCTCGCCGCGCACTCGCACGCAGCGTGTGTGCAAGGTCAGGTAGCGGAAATAGAAGGCGAAGGCCAGCGGCAGACAGCACCAGCGTCCGTGGATGATCTTGAGCAACCACACCGTGGCAATCGTCTGCGCCGAGGGGAACCGACGCTGGTTGGTCTTGGCGGCGTGGTCGAAGGTGTCCTGGCAGGCAAAGACTTTGCGCCGGGCCTTGGGATTGACCGAATCGTCCACTGCCAGCAGCAGGCGCCCGTCGGTGAGTGGGTCGGGGATCGCCCGCCAGAGGACCTCCCAGACCGGCCCCAGGCCAGCTTCACCGAGGCCATGAAGGTGTAATAGCGCGACTGCGCGATCTCCACGCCAAACAGGATTGCAGTGCCGCGCCGCAGATTGGAGGTCCGCGACGCCGTGATCGGCACCAGGATTGCTTGCAGGGTCAGCATGAACCACCGCCAGCGCTCCTGCCCGTGGTCGGTGGCCGGAAAGAGGGATTGGAATTGGGTCGCGAGAGAGGGTAAGATCGGCATCGAATGCGGGCTCGTTTGGTTTTCTAATCAACGGCCTAGGCACCTCTGGTTATACGC
>CAILVI010000439.1 GCA_903837595.1 uncultured Thiodictyon sp. | reverse complement strand
GCCAGGTCGTCATCGCTGCGACTGTAGCGCTCGATCTCAAAGGCCTCGATCAGCCGGTCCTCATCGGACAGTTTGACGGCATCGGCCAGCGGGTCGGTCCGCTGCGATTTGCCGGACTCCACCAGGGCGCCGTGATCGAGATCGAAGTGAATGAATTGCGCGACCGGAAATTCAGCCAGGGTCGCGATCCGCGTCGGGTTGCGCTGCGGCCCCCACACGGCGCTCAGTATCCGGCGACGCACCCGCAGGATAACCTCCATGCCGGTACCGCCCACTCCAATATAGAGGGTCGGACGCAGTTTGACGATTTGCTCCGCCCGCCTCGCGCGCGCCACATTCTCTTGCTCTGCCATGATGCACTCCTATTGTCGTGGATACTGTGTGACTGACTGGTTCACCGGCGCCCGGTCACTAACATCAATATCAAAGCCAACAGGGCCACACCCAAGAAACTGGCGAGGTAGATAGGCGTCACAAAACGGACCTGGTCGACGACCGCCAACACCCCACAGGTCGCCAGGCTGGTCAATAGCACGAACAGCCACCAACCTGCCGCATTGGCAGAACGCGGCGCGACGCGTTTGCCGACCAGCAGATTGGCATAAGCACCCTTCGCAAAGAAAAAGGCGATGACCAGGACGAGCAGAATTCCGCCGCCGATCGCCAGGTCACGCGGCAGCGTATCGGACCGGACGCCATCAATGGACGTCAGGGGTATCGTCGGCGCCGCGGTCGAGCCCGGCGGGTTTGATCCCAGGGCCCCGCCATCGGTCAGGCTTGGTGGCGGCGCGTTGGGGTCGGGGAGTCGAAAGCCTTGTGGCGCCGGTTTCGCTGCCTGCCCTTGATGGCCGGCCATGCTGTCAGGTGTGGTGGTCGTCTGGGCCATGGGATGTCCCCGCGTGAAGAGTTAAGAAAATTGGAACATGAAAAACGTGGTCGGACTAGGTCGATTGGCTGACTTCAACATGGTGCCCTGCCTTTTGGTTCAGAATCGCGACCTTGCTCATCCCACGCCGCACCCTTGCCACTTGATCGCCCCCTGCCGTATACACGGCCTGCGCGCGAAACGGCTTGAGGCGGCAGGTCTGCAAGCGGCCATCGATCTGCAATTGATAGTCGCGCGGCCGGTTGATAAAAAGCAACGCCGAGAGGATCAGTCCAAGCCCCATCAGCAGGCCCAGGCCAATGACAAAGAGGGGATACAGCGGATAACTGATACGAATCACAAACGGGACGCTGACTAGGGATGACAGAGCGGCTTGCGGGGGAGAAAATACTTCGGAAATCGGGTCGCCGGGGAACAGCGTATTCAGGTTTTTCCGAAAGGCCTCAGACAAGACCAGCCGCTGATTGCTCAGTTCCAGTTCGAGCGTACCGTGGATTTCGAAGCGCGTGCCTAACGAACGCAACGCAGTGCTCGACCAGACCGAAGGGATTTGGGCCAGCGGAATGGGTAGGGACACCCTGAGCTCTTTGCGGGCACCGGGCTCCAGCGACGTGATGCGCGACGGCTCGGGGGCCAGCTCAGTCCGTGACGAGGCGACGGCAAAGCGGGCCGCAAGGTCCGCCGATTCGATAATATAGGGATAAAAGAGATTTTCGAGTGATGCCAGAATCTCGACGCTCGGTTGTTGTGTGGAGGCCGCCACATCTAACACCACGGTGCGCTGATCCGCGGCCAGGCCCACAGTGGTTCCAGGCTGGTTCCTGATTTCCTGGGGCAACAGCCGCACGGAATCCCGGTCCAGCGGCTTAAGCCGCGCCGGTTGCTCGGTAAATACCTGCCCGGTCCGTCCACTGTCGATCAGGTAGCGCAGCGCGGCGGCGGCCTCGTTGCCATACGCCAAGGCATAAACCATGAGGCCGCTGGCTTGATACACTCGACCCTTGACTGGCATGCCCAATGGAAAAGCGACGGTGCTGGCGATCGTCGGCTCATTATGCACCAATTCGTAAAACTCACGATTGCGCGCCGCCGTTCCGACATCGTTATTCGGACTGTTCTTGTTGTTAGTGAAAATCCAGATAATACCGGGTCGGCCTTTAAATTGATCGAGAATCGTCTTGGTTATCGCCTCCTGAAAATGGGTATCGGTGAATACCCCAGATTTCGGCTTCTTCGCCACCTTGAGGCCGGCGACGATATCATCTATGCCACCTGGGTCGCCGCTGGAAAAAACCAAGACCGGGGATGTATTGTCGCCCGCTGATTGATTGAATAGCGACACAAAGACCTTATCCTCCGGCCGCGTCACCGTATGGAAAACAGCCAGGATCAGCGGCTTAAACAGCGATTTCGAATCGGTATAAAACGGCTCCATCCAGCCCGAATTCTGGATAAGAAAGGCCTGCTGCACTGCGGCACCGGCAAGCACTGGCGAGACGATCCCGAGCAACAAAAGGAGCAAACTTCGGCGCATGGTGCTCTGGCTCTTGGTCAGCAGGACAGCAGTTTCCAGCCGGGAATAGACTGATCGAAATCCGGGTGATAAAGGTAGAACTCGTTGCGATAAACAAATGAGCGGGTCAGCCAGGGACGCGTCAGTTTCCTCATGAAGAAGTCAATGTCCCCATGCTCCGTAACCAACCGGAACCCCGTGGCATGCTTAATTTTGCTGTTAAACAGGTCGTCAGCGCCCTGATTCCAGGGAATGCGAACGCATAATGCCGACTTATTGGGCGACTCCAGTAGGGGCGCGACAATATGACGCGACGCCGCATCGGTCACCGTCTCTGGGTCGAGCCAGGGATGACTGCGCAGTTGCGTTTCCAGCGCAAAGTTGATCGTGCCCGAACCCAGGCGTGGGGAGGCGGTCTCCTGTCGTTCGGGCGAGGTGCTGGCAAGCGTCAGATATTCATAACGTCCCTGTTGCTGATCGAACCCCAGTTGCCATAGCACCCCGTCCCGCGCACGATAGGGGCTGCCGAACTGGAAACTGGGCTGGAAGCCGGCCGGCCAAGGGATAAATAGGGTGGTCGGTTTATTGGTATTATCTTCAAACTTGAGTATCAGTTGACCGAGGCGGCTGAGCCATATGATTCGGCGGTGGTCGACTAAGGTTACCGTGAAGGGCTCAGCAAGGTAGTAGTGTTTGATTTCGAGTTGATCGACGCGCGTGGGATTCCCGGTATCGACTTGAAGAATCCCACCCTGGTCCGGCCCGGCGATGACCGGGACGAACACGCGCTTGCCATGGAAACATACCGGGGCGCCCATACAACGCCCGGGGAACAGGCGCAGGTCATAGCTCAGGTTGAAGATATTGATGTCGAGCAGCGCCAACCCCCGATCGGTCGGCAGATACAGTAGCTGCTTGGTTGAATCGGGACAGGCCAACCCCCAATAGGTGGTGCTGAGCGTGGACTCGGGCAACAATTGATGCGTCCCGCGCACTTCCACCCAATGCTTCGCGGAATCGCGAAAGACGTAAAGCATTCCTTTGCGTGGCGCAATGGCCAGCAGAGAGGCACGCCGCGCGGCGAGGTTGCCGACGAAAAACTGGTAATCGCCGGGGGGCGGCAGAGGCAGCAGGGTGCCCGGGTCATGCTCAGGTTTCAAGCCTCTTGGTAAACCCAAATTGACATGGGTCTGGCGCAGCCCCGGCATCCCGAACGGGTCGGGTGTATGTCCGCGTCCAAAAGGAGGCAACCAGGTTTCCGGTTTGGACACCAAAGGCTCAGACAGCGGCTTACCCGTAACCGGCGAGTAGCGGAAGACGCCGGGGTAGGCAACGGTGACGTTACCCTCACTGCACAGCCGGGCGCCAGCGAGTTCGGCCGTTTCGGGCGTGCTGTATTGGTCAGCGTCTGCACCTAGACCATTGTAGTGAACCAGCCTGAATTGACCGCTAATGCCGTCTTTGGTCCAGGTCTCACTGTGACCATCAGGATAGTCAAGGTCCCATGTTTCCATTTCTTAACTCTCGCCCCTATTGGTGAGCGTGCGCCAAGGCAAACAACGTCGGTTCGCCGGCGGTCGGCACTCCGATTGTGCGATCGCGATCATTGTATTCCTTGCGGTGGCGCTTGCTCCACCCCACCGGGCGCGCGCCGCGCGCCGCACGAGTGACACGGCCCACGCGAAACCCGGTAACGGTATGCGGTTCAGGGGGTTTCGTCAAGCACACGGCGGCCAGCCCGCGGCCAGGGCCGCAACCTTATGTCGTGGACGGGCCAGCGCGCCACCGACCTGCGGTAGATGACATCTGGGTCAGCGTGCCAACGACCTGGCAACGCGGAACCCGACCGACGCGGCGCGGTCGGTGCTGAAGGCCCGACTGCGGTTGGCGGAGCGCTGGTTCTGGGCATCGTCATACCAGGAACCACCGCGCAGCACACGCCGCCGACCGTCTGAGCAGGCGTTGCGCCAGGAGGAACCGTCTGCCGGGGCACTGGTATAGCTCGCGTGCCAACAGTCCTGCACCCACTCCCAGACGTTCCCTTGCAGGTCGCGCAAGCCCCAAGGGTTGGCGCGATAGCTGCCCACCGGCTGGCTCTTGCCCAACGACACCCCGGTCTTGGCGCCACAGCCTGGATAGGCGACATTGTCGTTGTAGTTGGCTTGGCTGGTACTGATGCAGTTACCGGTACTGAAGGCGGTGACGGTTCCGGCACGGGCAACATATTCCCACTCGGCCTCGGTTGGCAGACGATACGCCTTGCCGGTCTTGTGGCTGAGCCAGGTCACATATTGCTGGGCATCGTCCCAAGAGACGTTGATCACCGGGCGCTTGCCGCGCCCCCAACCCGCGTCGTCGGGTTTCTGACCGCAGCCGCGCTCGGCCACGCAGGTGTCCCATTCGTCAAAGGTAACCTCCTGCCGGCCAAGTTCGAAGGCGGCGACGCGCACGCGATGGGCCGGTTTCTCCCAATAGTCGCACTTACGCTTTTCGCCGGGCTGGCAGCCCATGGAAAAGCTACCGGCCGGGATCGGGACCATGGGGCGGAATTCGAGGTTGGGATACTGGTACCAGCCGCCGAGCCCCAGCAAGCCGAGCCCGAACAGGACCGGCCACAACCAGCGGCGACGCGCTGCCGCGCGAGGCGCAGGTGCGTCCCAGAACAGCGCGTCGGTTTCCTCGTCAACAGGCTCGACGAACTCAGGCTCCGCAACCGGACCGGTGGCCGCGGCGAATGTCGGCATCCGCTGCGCCGGGTCCTCGTCGCGGGGGCGCTCAATCGGATCGGCCGGACCGGCCTGCGGCGGTAATGGTAACGGCTCCGCCACCGGACTCGGCGGCTGCGCCGACACGCCGACAACCGTCTGCTGCTCCCCGCAAAACGGGCAGTACCTGGTCGCCCAACCCAGCGGCGCTTTGCAGTATTTGCAGGCCAACATCAAATCAAACCTGGTCGCTGGCAATCATTGGCACTTCACTTAACCGCATAATCGTGCGTAAGGTCTCGCCCGCAATCGCAGTTGCTCTGGCCAGCAACCAGAAAGGCCCAGCACTTCTTACACAGGGGCTGAGGCGGTTCGCGCCGCGGCGAGATCACCTCCGGCGAAAGCGGTTGGACCGAAGCAATGTGCGGCAACGCAGCGGCACTGGAGGTCGGCAGTGAGAGATTGAGCTCGTGCGCAAGCTGGGCGAGATCGACATCGAGCTTCCTGGCGTACTGCGCAATACAGGCGGACTCGGCCGCATCACAGTTCCCATCGGCATAGGCGATGGCCAGCGCGCCGATGATGACGGTGCGCGCCTCATCACTGCCGGCCTCCACGCCATGGATGGCCTTCACGAGCTTTTCTTCATCGCACAGAAAGGCCGCGATGGCATACTGCTTGAACTTCCCGAGCAAGTCGTCGACCGGAAAGGCGGCGATCACCGGGTTGTCGTGATGGTCCAGCAGAAAGCGTTTGAACCCTTCAGTCTCTGACGGTTCGAAACGGCCGTCTTGCGAGGCGACATCGCCGGCAATGGCGCAGAAGGTTTCGATAAAGTTGGCGTATTTGCCGCGCTTGATGGCGCCCCCCAGATTCTTGAAGGCGTGGCCGATGCCGGAAACAAAATCGATACCGGAATTGACGACGCTCTCGCCTCGTTTTTGCCAATCGGCCATTGCGGTGTGCTCCTGATCAGAGTTTGAATAATGGTGGCGCCGGCGCTCGCGGCGCAGAGCGGCTGACACAGGGATGACACCGCTGGAGCGGTGTCACCAGAAGATGGGCGGCGCGGGCAGTCCGGCCCCGCTCGTTACCGGCTTGCCTTCTACGGGTCGGGCTGCGGACCTAGGGCGAGCCGGAAACCGAAGTACGGGATGCCCCGGCAGCCGGGGGCGTTGCGGCGGCGGAACACGGAGCGGACAAGGCGACCCTCACTGTTCCAGCTACCGCCGCGCAGCACGCTCCTATCGCCCGTGGCATCTTCCCAGGGGCAGCCGTCCGCGGGGGCGCCTCGATAGCCTTCGTGCCAATGGTCCTGCACCCACTCCCAGACGTTTCCGTGCATATCGTAGAGGCCCCAGGGGTTGGGTCGCTTTTCGCCTATCGGGTGGGCCTTGCGTTCAGCGTTTCCACTAAACCAGGCGTAGTCACCCAGGACCTGCTCGTCATCGCCGAATGACCAGGCGGTCTGGGTCCCAGCGCGAGCGGCATATTCCCATTCGGCCTCGCTGGGCAGGCGGTAGGTTCGATTAGTCTGGTCGGTCAACCAGGCACAATAGGCCGCAGCATCATCCCACGAGATATTGATGACCGGGCGCGGGCGATGGCCCCAGCGTTCGCGCCACGGTCGCTCGCGCCACAGTTGCTGGCGCGGGATGGCCACGCAGAATCGATCGTATTCATCGAATGTCACGGGGAAACGGCCGATGGCGAATGGCGCTTTGATGTTCACCGCATGCTGAGGCTTCTCGTCATCGAAGGCCATACTACCCCCTTCCGGCGACCCCATGAGGAAGCGCCCAGGCGGCAGCCAGACCATTTCAGGCCCCTCGCTACCGTCCTTGAGTTGGTCATGGAAGGACGAGAAGGGTTCAGGCAGTGGTGGCGTCTGTCCGGTTGGATTAGACGGGGGCTCGGGTATAGCAACCGGCTCCGGGGTTGGCGCGGGTTCTTCGCGGCGCGGCGCCGCTCCTACGGGATCGGGTTTCGCGGGTTCGCGGGACTCAATCTCAGCGAGGGCCGCCGCGACCGCCAGCTCGATGCGCCGCGCCGGATCTTGTTCCAGATGGCCCTCGATTAATTGAGCCAGGCCCGGTTGGGCCTGTATCGTCTCCGGCACAGGTGTCGGCGTCGGTTCTTTCACCGTAGCAAGCCGCTGAGCCCTGCCGCAAAATGGACAATACTCGACCTCCCAAGCGAGAGACTGATCGCAATGTCTGCATAGCAACATCAACTCACTCCCAGCCTGTAGGTCGGGTTAGCGCAGCGTAACCCGACCATTCGAGGCCGGATGTCGGGTTACGGCGCGCGCCAACCATTGGTCGTTGCCTGAGAGACCGCACCACGCGCGCCTAACCCGACCTTCGGCGGCGCTCCCAGCATCAGTCCTCCTTGGCCATCTCTTTCGCCCGATAGCGGATGGACGACACTAGGGCCAGCAGGATGAAGCCGACGCCGATCAGGCCAGTGATGACCTCGTGAACCTCGTAGACGATCCCGATCAGCATGATGCCGGCCAGCGCGCCGATGGCGTAATGGGCGCCGTGCTCCAGGAAGACATACTCATCCAGGGTGCCCTTGCGCACCAGGTGCACGGTGAGCGAGCGGACAAACATGGCGCCGATGGCCAACCCGAGCATGATTATGACGACATCGCGGGTGATGGCGAAGGCACCGATGACCCCATCGAATGAGAAGGAGGCATCCAGCACTTCCAGGTAGAGGAAGCCGGCGACACCGTTGCGCTTGGCGGCGGCCACGGCCGCATCGCCGTCCTCTTCGCTTTCGAAGAGGCTGTCGATACTGCTCACCGCGATATACAAAATGATGCCGCCGACGCCGGCGATCAGCATCGTCAGGCGCGCCATGGCGTCGAGGTGGAAGAGGTATTGCAGGACGAAGAGGAGCAGGAGCGCGATCATCACCCCAATGGAGTCGAGCTTACCGAGCTTGGCCAGCTGCTCTTCCATCTTCCCCAGCCAGTGGAGTTCCTTGCCCTCGTCGAACAGGAAGGAGAAAAAGACCAGCAGCAGGAACATGCCACCGAAAGCGGCGATGCCGACATGGCTATCGTGCAGGTGCAGGGCATATTCGTCAGGGCGTTGGAGTGCCATCGTGGCGACATCACCCAGACCGAGTCCGGTGGCGATAGCCACGATCACCAATGGAAATAGGAGCCGCATACCAAACACGGCAACGAGTATGCCAACGGTAAGAAATATCTGTTGCCACTTCTCTTCCATGTCCTTGAGCACGCCGGCATTCACCACGGCGTTATCGAAGGAGAGGCTGACCTCCATGATACCGAGTATCAAAGTGAGGGTGATGGCGGCAAGTATGCCTTGGCCGGACTGGGCGCCCCAGTAGCCAGCGCCCGCGAGACAGAGAAGGGTAACGATGAAGGAGAGACGAAAATCTTTCATGAAACTGCTCTAAGTATTTAGACCTAGCGTTTCCTCGCCCCCGGGCACTCAGCCCTGGGGCAAGGAACAGACTCAGCGCATCGGGTCGGCGGGGTACCTCAAAGCACCCCACCGGCGATGAACCGAGGGCGACTGCGCTAGACCCCGTAGTCGCGCACGAGCCCCGCCAGGCCGTCCGCATAACCGGCACCGACGGCCTTGAACTTCCATTCGGCCTCGCGGCGGTAGAGCTCGCCGAACACCAGCGAGGTCTCGGTGGAGAAGTCCTCGCTCAAGTCGAAGCGCATCACCTCGGCACCGGTGGCCTCGTCGACCGCGCGGATATAGGCGTTGGCCACCTGGCCGAAGTTCTGCTTACGGGTATCGGCCTCATAGATGGTGGCCGCAAAGACCACCTTGGCAGACTCGGCCGGCAGCTTGGGTAAATCGACCTCGATCACCTCGTCGTCGCCCTCGCCAGCGCCGGTCCGGTTGTCACCCTGGTGGACCACCGACTTGTCCGGGGTCGCCAGGTTATTGAAGAAAACAAAGTAGGGCTGTGAGAGCACCTTGCCGTTCGCGCCCACGACCACCGCGACGGCGTCGAGGTCGAAGGCGGCGCCATCGGTGCTGCGGGCATCCCAGCCCAGGCCGAAGCGGATCTTGCTGATCCCCGGGGCCTCTTTGGTCAGGGAGACGTTTCCACCCTTGGTCAAGTTGACTGGCATCTGCGAGCGCTCCATTGGATCGGCCGCCGTGCGGCCGTGGTTGCTGGAAAGGCCGGCCGGGTATCGGTCGGGCCAGAGAAAAAGGCTAGACGGCGACGCCGTACTGCCGTGCCATAGGCGCCAGACCGCCGGCATAGCCCTGGCCGATGGCATTGAACTTCCATTCCGCGCCGCTGCGATAGAGCTCCGCGAACACCATCGCGGTCTCGGTGGAGTATTCCTCCCCGAGATCGAAGCGGACCACCTCGGCGCCGGTGTCCTTGTTGAGGAGCCGGATATAGGCGTTGCCCACCTGACCGAAATTCTGCTTACGGGTGTCCGCCTCGTGGATGGTGACTGTGAATACGATCTTGGCGATGTCGGCGGGGACCTTGTCGAGGTAGACATAGATCACCTCGTCGTCGCCTTCGCCGGCCCCGGAGCGATTGTCACCGGTATGCTCGACTGACCCGCACGCCGATTTCAACTGGTTATAGAAGATAAAATCGGCATCGCCCCGGACCTTGCCGGAGGCGGTGACCAGGAAAGCCGAGGCGTCCAGATCGAATTCCGCACCGTCGGTCACCCGCGGGTCCCAACCCAGCCCGACATGCACATTCTTGAGTCCGGGCGCCGCCTTGTCCAGCGACACACGCCCACCCTTTTGCAGCGAAACGGCCATGATCCGTTGCTCCTCTTAACGCGAATGAAGAATGTTCGACGCTGCCGCGCCGGTTTGGTTCAGTGGGCTACTTGCGGCCGGCCTGCCACTGGAAGCCGAAGCGGTACGCTTCGTCCATCTGTGGGTGTGCAGCAAAGTATTCCACGAGTTTGGTGACGCGAATCCGTCCGCCATCGTTCTCCAGCAGCGCAATCGCGCACATGCCCTTGCCGGTCGAGTGCTCGTCGAGCGCGACCACCAATTCGGGCGAACCCGGTGCCTGGACCGTCACAACCGCGTTGGCGGCGGCCCAATGCGGCGCACCATCATAGATGAAGGCATAGATCAGGACCCGCTTGAAGGCCGCCCAGCGATCACCGTTGATCAACAGGGTCTCTCCAGAATCGGACTCGCCGGTACGGTCGTCGCCCAGCAACTTGGCAAAGGGCGCCGCGTCCAGGCGGCCGAAGCGCTCACCCAGGGCCTGAATGACGTCCTTGTCGCCGTCGGCGTGCTCGACCATGCACCCGAGGTCGAGGTCAATACCGCCACTCTTGCCGCCAAACAGACCGCGCTTCACCTGCCCGCGCGTCCAATTGAGGTTGATCTCGATCTGCCCGAACCCCTTGGCTGGCTTCTCCAGCGAGATCGGCTCGCGCTTCTTCAGGTCAATGCGCGACGGTGCAGTCGGCGGCGCGGGCGGACGCTGGGCGGGCGCCGCCGCTGGTGCCGGTGCCGCCTCGCTCACGTCCACACCATAGTTGCGGGCGAGCGGGGCGAGCCCGCCGACAAATCCCTGTCCCAGCGCCCTCAGCTTCCAGGCGCCGTTGCGCAGGTAGAGTTCACCCATGATCAACGCACTCTCGGTCATCCCCGCGGCAACCACCGGGAACTGCAGGTCGACATTGGGGCTGGTGGCGCTCAAGCGCAGCGCCCGAAACTGCGAGAAGGCACGCAGACCGGCCACGCCCGGGTCGATGCTGAGCGCGATCACCACCCGCTCGATCCCCATTGGCACCCGCGCGAGATCGACCTGGAAGGTGGCGGCGACCGGGTCGAGCCGCACCGCGCCCGCGGGATCGCTTGGGTTGCCGTAGAAGACGAACCCACCATCCCCTGACACGCGTCCCGCGGCATTGAGCATAAAGGCGCTCACGTCCAGGCTGGCGGCCTGATTCGGCGGGTCGCAGGTCAGCGCGAGGCGCACCAGGCCCCCACCGACGGGCGCATTCTGACCGGATTGTAGGTCCATCGACACCCCCTTCAGAGATGACGGCTGATCAGTGGCATCAGTTCGTTGAAGGTGCGGCCCATGCCCTTCTCGCCGATGGCCTGCAGGTTCCAGGCACCGTTCTCGCGATACAGCTTGGCCATCACCATGCCGGTATTATTGGCCCCGTCGAGCGACAGGTCGAAGCGCGCCAGCTCCTTGTTTCCCACCCCATCCAGCAAGCGACACAGGGCGTTGGGGATGCCCTCGAAACTGTCATTGAGGAATGAATTCACGGTGAAGACCAAGACATCGACCGTCGGCGGCAACTTGGTCAGTTCAACGCTGATCTGCTCGTTGTCGTCGCTACCGCCACCCGAGCGGTCATCACCGGTGTGACGCACCGCCCCGTCCTGGCTCTTCAGTTGTCGGAACCACACCGTGTCGACCAGTTTCCCGGCCGCGAAAATGAGGCAGGAGGCGTCGAGATCAACCTCAATCTCGGATGCGCCAAAGAATCCCTTCTTCTTGCGCTTGCCCCATCCGAGACCCAGTATGACGCGGGTCAGGCCCGGGCCGCCGGTCTTTTCCAGCGAGATACGATCACCCTTCGAGAGATTCAGTGCCATGACGATACCCATCCGCTGTTAGTGATTGATGATGAAGGCCGCGCAGTCGCGCCAGCCGCTGCGCCTCAGACCGACCCGCCAGAGACCAAAAACCAGGCATCAAGGGTCTTACCAGCCGCTGGAAAACGGACAGGATTAACAGGATTTTTCAGGATTCACAGGATGAAGACGGTGCGCGTCAAATCATCGGGTAATCCTGTAAATCCTGCGAAATCCTGTTAATCCTGTCCATATACTCTCAGGCCGCTCCGGCCATCTGCACCAGCGCCAGCCGCCCGCCCGCCTCCCGCGACAAGAGCAATTGCAGACCGTCGCGCAAGGCCACCCGCTCACCCACCGCGACATCGCGCCCGGCGCTCAGGTCGCGGCACTGCGGAAGTCGCTCGTTGACCAACCACCAGGTGCCTTGTCGAAGCTCAAAATAGCCGACCCGGGCCTGCTGCGCCTGCGTGAGGCGTTCGTTGGGGGCCAGGTAGCGATTCACGTGCCACTCGAACAGTGACTGGCCAGTATACACCATCAGCCGCTGATCATCCGGGCGGAAGCTGTCGCCATGCCGGCTCGAATAGAAATTCAAGAGCGGCAGCGGCCAGGGGTAGGGGGTCCCACAGAAAGGACAGCTCGGCACGCGTCGGTTGTCGAATACAAACCAGCCCTGGATGCACCCGCGATTGGCGCAGGGCAGGCTGAGATCGGCGGTGCGCACCAGGGCAAACTCCCAATCCTCGGCAGAAGGACGTAACCGGGGGTCGTGCAATCCAGCCGTGAAGGCGCGCTCGAAGAGCGGTGTCAGATAGGGGCCGGTCAGCGTGTAAGGCATACGTTGCGTATCGCACCACGGCAGTTCGCTGGGACGCGCATCGGCCACACAGATGCGATTGCTGGGGTCCTGGGGATGCTCAACGAAGAGTGCGCGCTCACCCATCGCCAGGGCCTCGTCGCAGCTCGGGTCCGGGTCGTGGACCTTGCACCCGCGCAGCGGGTGGCGATAGAGCAGATACATATAGATCAGGACCGCCAACGCATGACGGTCGGTCGCGATACTGGGGAGCTTGCGCTCGGGGCTGGCGTGCGGCAGGTGCGCCGTCATCACGACCTCAGGCGCAATAAAATCGGGGGTGCCGACCACGTCCGGCGGATACTTTCCGGGGACCACCAGGCCATCGAGGTCGATGATACAGGCGCTACCGCTGCGGGGATCGACCAGCACATTCTTATAGGACAGATCGCTATGGGCGAGGCCAGCGGCGTGCATCCGCCGGACCGCGCGGGCGATACGCGTGCAGATGAGCAGATAGTTGAGCCAATGACCGCGTTCACGCGGGTCGAGGAAGCGCGCCTGATTGTTGGCGCTCGCGAACCATTTGCCCTCCTTCTCGCGGCCCTTGATGCCAAGCATATCGTTGTTGGCGGAGCCGTATTCGAAGAAAAACTGCGGCGCATAGACCGGGACCACCACGCCGACCCGCCCCTGGTACTCGACGACACCGCTTGGCCAGCAGAGGAGATCCCGCCAATAGTCGCCGCCGACCTGACCGAAGATGCCCGCGCGATAGTCTTCGCAGATGACCCGCAGACGCTCGCGGGTGGCCGCACCCTGGGGTTCGCGGAAGAACCCGATCACATAGGAGCGATCCGGGGAGAAACAGACGTCCTTCATGGCACCAGACCCGATGACGGCGTCCTCGAAGGCCACCGCCTCGCCCTGCCAGGTCTTGAGCTCAATGATGTCATTCATCTGGCGAACCCTACCACAACACCGCCAGGGTGCGGTCGTCGTGATTGCCGCGGCTCCAAAAATTGAGCCAGTCGAGCGCGCGCGCCTGCGGGTCGGCAGCGGCCAGGAGTGGCGCGATCTCCGCCCAGAACCCGGCCCAGGCCGACGACTGCCGCAGCACCACATCGGACGGAAACCAGGGGTCGCTCACCCCGTCGGTCATCAATAGCAGGGCGGTGAAGCCGGGGACGATCCGGACACTCAGGCGCTGCATGATCTGGTCCACATCCACGAATACCGAGCGATCCAGGAACTGGGTCTGACCGGCATAGTCCCCGCCCTGCGGCATCCCCAGCAACTCGACCCCGTGCTCAGTGCTGTAGAGAGCCATGGCGCCGTCACCCACCCAATAGGTGACCACCAGATCGCCGAGCGGGGTGCGGGTATGGGCCGCCAGCAACAGGGTCGTCGCATAGTCACGGGGGTCATTGCACTGGGCGCGCGCCTGGGCCTCGATGGCCTTGGACGACTCGAAGGCGGCGGCGCCTAGGGTGTGATAGGCCGCCGCGCGGGCGGCGCCCGGGTCCTCACCCGCCAGGTCCCGCAACCATGGCCCGGACTGGTCATCGAGCAGCCGCGCACGGGCGACCGCCACCGCCGTGTCGACGGCGATGCGCGAGCCGATGCGCGAGTAGCTCGCGCTCCCCGCGCCGTCGGCAACCGCAATCAGGTTCCACCCATCGGCCGCGGTGACGCAGCAGCCATAGTCGTCGTCGCGCAAGGCCCCGATGTGGGCATGTGAACGCCCGCGTCGACTGGCCAGCAGGACCTGCCGGTCATGGGCCGCGGGGAGGTGCACCGCGGCGGTGTCCGGCTTCCATCCGGCCGCGTCGCGGTCGGACGGCAGGTCCTTCCACAGTGCACGCGGATCGGCGTTGACCACCAGGGTGGCGGTGACCCGGCAGGGCGACCCCTGTGGGTCATCCGCCGCTTGGCACGTGATCGACAGCGGATACTCGCCGGGCCGCGGCGCCGTCCCGGTCAAGAATCCTGACTCATAGGTGACGCCGGCCGCCGCCGGGACCTCGCAGGCAAGGATCTCCATTGCCCGACCGTCGCCCGCGCGCACCCTGACTTGCGCCTGGAACGGCTCGCCCTCGCGGGCGTTGGACTCAATCTCGGTGACCAGACGGGGCGGCACGGGGGCGCTCCTGGGTAACGGCGTGTCGGGGATGCTGCCCGGACGCTGAGCGGCATCGATCGGCGCCGAGATGACCGCGGCGTGTGCAACATCACGGTCGTGCGCGATCGCACTGTCATCCGCGGGGGCGGCGACGATCAGATCGATCAGCCGTCCAGCCGCCGCCAGCGCGTTAGCCAGCGCGGCACCGGTCGGCCAACGGGTGCCGTCCGGCAGGCGCCCCCGCAGTACATCGAGCAGGGTCATGGAGAGATTGGCGCGAGTCTCAACGTCCATGACCTAGCCCTGGCGGCGCTCGACATCGAAGCTCTGATTGGCACTGGGCGCGAACTCCAGGTCCGAATGGCACCAGGGACAGATGGCCTCACCCGGCCCGCGCAGACACATCAGCTTACCGCAGCCGCACAAGGCCACCGTGATCGGGTTGCCGCAATGGGGACACGCGGCGCCACCCATCAGATCGGCGGTATTGGCGCTCCCACCCGCGCCGCTGGAGTCACTCCAGCGGAAATAGTCCTCGGTGAGGGGATAACAACCCGCGATCCGATAGCCGTTGGCATCAATGGAAAAAGCGCCGGTCGAGATGGGCACTGTTTCACGGTCGTACTTGAGCAGATAGGCGCGCCCGGTGGTTTGGCAGCGCCCCACCAGCACCACGCAATCCGGGTCGCTGCCGGGCGCCGGGCCGCTCGTCGTGGTCAGCGGGCGCAGCACGCCCGGGTCCGCCTTGGCCAGGGTCAGACGCCCGCTCCCGGGCTCACCGATGCGTTGACTCTGCGCCGACACCGATTCGGTGAGCCAACGCACGAACACGTCGAACCCCCCAGACGCGGTATCGTCGAATAGCAGAACGTGCTCGGTCAGTGAGCGCAGCGTGGCCTGATCGGCATAGCGCCCGATGGCAACGGCGACGAGATCCACGCGGGCGGCGTAGCGCTCCTGCCAGCGCGCCCGGGCCGCGGCGACCTGATCGGTCGGCTTGCCGTCGGTGAACAAATAGACGATGGGGCGCCAGTCGCCCTTGCGGGTGCTGCTGGGGACCACCACCTGGCGGTCGATCTCATTCATCACGTGATCGAGCGCAACCCCCAGACAGGTGCCGCCGCCCATCGGCAGTATCGGAGCGCGAAACGCGGCCAGGTCCTGGAGCTCGACCAGGGTCTGCGCGATACCGGCAAAGGCAATCACCGAGAGCCAGACGGTGTCGAGCGCCTGGGGATTCGTACGCAAGGTGGACACGATGGTCCCGATCCCCTCCTCCAAGCGGAACAGGTTATCGCCCGCCATCGATTCGGACACATCGAGTACGAGAAAGATGGGGAGACGCCGCATCATGTTGCCCCTGGATGACGCTAGATCGCGATACGCAACTCACTCGGCAGGGCCGGCAGGGCATCCCCCGCGTCGGGTCCGCTACGCCCGCCCGCCGCGATACTGCCGGACACCCACTGAAAAAACTGCGCGAACATCGCCCCGTCGAGGGTGTCGAGTGAGACCACCGTGTCGGTGAGTTCGCGCAGCGCTTCGACCCGCGCCTTGGGCCCGGCGGCGCAGGCCACGATGCGGGCAAAGTCGCGCTGCTTGACGGCCGCCGTGGCCTCTTTGTAGGCCTGGGTGTCAGAGGGCGCACCATCGGTCATCACGAAGACCATGGGACGCCAGTCCCCGTGCTGGGTCTCGCTGCCGCGGCGCACGTCGCGGTCGACCCGCTGCACCAGCAGATCCAGGGCCGCCCCGAGAAAGGTCGCCCCCGAACTGGGTACCTCGATCTCGGGGATGCGCACCGCATCCAGCGGGGTCAGCGGAAATAACTCGCGTGCCTCCAGATCGAAGGTGATGAGCGACAGGTGGACCGTGTCCAGCGCGAAGGGGTCGCGCCGCAACGCCTGCTCCATCGCCTTGAGCCCGACATTGAGCGAGTGTATGGGCTCCCCACGCATCGAACCCGAGGTATCGACGAGGATATAGACAGGCAGACGACGCTCGCTCATCCGATTCAGCCCCCGCAACGTTGATCGGCGGGGGGACGATGCCCCTCGGCCGCCGATGACCTAACGCATTATTCTAATAATCTTATTTTTTCAAACCTGGCGCTGCCGACGTGGTCGGCAGAAACTCGCTCGGCTCGAGCCCGAGCTCATGGCAAATCCGGGTCACGGCAGCACGCTCGGCCTCGTCGAAATTGCCGTCGGCCCCGGCGATGACACAGCAGGCGCGCACCAGCAGGCGGGCCTCCGCGGGCTTGCCCTTGATCCCGGCGACCACGCTCAGCGCCTCGGCCTCGCCGATCTGGGAATCGAATTCGTATTTGGCGCAATGGCCATCGAAGCTCTTGATGACATCCGCCGTGTCATAGAGCGACAGGACGTCTGAGGTCTTCATAAAGGCCATCATCTTGCGCTTTTCTTCGGCGCTGACGTCCCCATCAGCGTTCGCGATGATCGCGCAGCCGGCAGTACAGGCATTCATAAACGTCTTGCTGCGGAAGCGGGCCGCTTCGTCCTTGAGATTGGAGCCCATTTCTTTCAACTTATCGAACATACCTTGCAGCATGGATGACACCTTGGTTAAATGACGGAAGAGACCCTGAGTCACATTCCCAGGGTCAGCGCAAACAACAAGGTATTCTGTCCACCGGCAGGCCGTCAAGGCCGCAGGCGTGACAGTTTTGTCACCGAACCGGCCAGCGGACGGTCACAAGCACGCTTCACAGGACGGCGCGAAACGCTCCGTGCCCGCCTCCCAGCAGCCCGCGTTGGCATGGCAGTCACTCAATCTTTTGTGTATCGACGCGCCGGGGCGAGGCGCCGGCAGTCGCCCGCCGATCGCGTTATCGCGCGTCGTCCACCGTTTCATCTCGACCCAAGGGGCCAGATCGATGCACTACGCATTCACCATCCCCGGCGGCACCCTGCGCATCACCACGCAGCGTGAGGAGCTGCCGCTGACGGACCTGCTCGGATTCGCCGCCCGCGCCAACCCGCGCCGCCCCTTTTTGTTCGTATCCAAGGTCTTGGGGCGCCATATCCCGTGCCGACCGCGACTTATGCGTGACACCTACCGCCGACTCGCCGCCCCGCTCCTGGATGCCCCTGGCCCGGTGTGGGTGATCGGCCTGGCGGAGACGGCCACCGGGTTGGGCGCCGGCGTCGCCGACAGTCTGGCCCGCACGAGCGGTCGCACCGACATCGGCTTCCAACACACGACCCGCCGGCCACTCGCCGCGCCGCCCATGCTGACCTTTGAGGAGGCCCACTCACACGCCCCCACCCACCTGCTGCACCGCCCGCAGCCGGCACTGGCGGACCACTTTAGCGGCGCGCGCACCCTGGTCATCGTCGACGACGAGGTCTCGACCGGGCAGTCAGTCAGGCGGCTCGCCGAACAGATTGGGCCCTGGACGCCCAAACTCGAGTCGATCGTGCTGGTCAGCCTGGTCAACTGGCTGGGTGCCGAGCAGCGCGGGCAGCTCGCCCGCGCCCTTGGCGGCACCTGCCGGATCAGCTGGTGCAGCCTGCTCGATGGCCAATTCGCCTTCGAGCTGGACGCCGGGGCCGTCACCGGCGCGCTCCCCACCAACGTCGAGGCAAGCGGGCCAGGCTGGGTGGCACGCGAGGACCTGGGTCGGCGCGGCCTGCACCTACCCCCGGGCGGGTCGCGCGCCCCGATCCTCACCCTGGACGACACCGACCGGGCCTTGGCCGTCATCGGCACGGGTGAGTGCGCCTTCGCGCCCTTCTTGGCCGCCGAGGCCTTGGAACTTGCGGGCCAGGACGTCACTTTTCAAACGACGTCGCGCTCGCCGGTGCTGCTTGGCGGGGCGATCACCCGGACCTGCGGCTGCCCCGACCCCTACGGCGAAGGCGTGGGCTATTACCTGCACAACCCACCCGGGACTGACCGTCTCGCGCTCGCACTCTACGAGGACGCGCGCGCCTGCGACGCCCCGCACCCGGGGCTCGCTTGGCAACGCCTGCCGATCCCCGGCGCCCCGGAGGCCCCAACATGACCCGCGCCATCACCGTCTTCACCGACCTGGACGACACCCTGTTTCAAACGCAGGCGAAGGCCCGCGCCCTGGCCGACGGCACCGGCAACAGCGGCGCGGACGCGCTAACCGAGGCGGCCTATGACCGGGACGGCGCGCCGCTCTCCTTCCACACCCCGGCGCAGCTGGCGCTGCTGGACCTGCTGCACGGCTGCGAGGTCATTCCGGTGACCGGACGCAACCGCACCGCCCTGGATCGCGTGGTGAGCCCGGTCTTTCGCGCCTGCCGGATCACCAGTCACGGCGCCGTGCTCTACGGACCGGACGGCGAGGTTCTGCCCTCCTGGCGCGGCCCCTTGGCGGCCGGGGCCGAGGCGTTCGGGCCCGCGATGCAGGAGCTCTCCGCGGCCGTGCAGGACCTGATCGAACGCGCCCGGCTCGCGGCCCGGGTGCGGGTGATCGAGGACGCCGGGGTGCCGGTCTATGTCTCGATCAAGGGGGATGAGGCGGCCTTGGACCGGGCGGAGCAGCTGGTGCTTGAGCAGGGCGCCGAGCGCTGGCGGCTGCATCGCAACGGGCGCAACCTCGCCGCCCTGCCACCCTTTGCCGACAAGCGCGCCGCGGTGGCGCACCTGATGGCGATCAAGCGCGCGCAGGACCCGACCCGGACCTTCCTCGGACTCGGTGACAGCGTCTCCGATCTGGGGTTCATGATGCTCTGCGACTTCGCGCTGGTGCCGAGCGGGACCCAGATCCACCAGGAATGCTGGTCATGAACTCGGGCGCCCAGTCATTCACGCAGGCCCCCTTCAGCGGCAGCTACGCGCTCGCGGACTGTCAGTTCCTGCTCAAGCCGATCCAGCTCGACCCCACCCCGGTGGACCTCAAGGAGCGGATGATCCAGGACGCCACCCGCCATTACTCAGAGATGCTGGCCCCCGAATCACTGCCGCCGCCGGCCTATCTGGAGCTCTTTTGCACGCTTACCGACACCCATGCCGAGCGCCTGGGGCGCGATTGCCTGTCGCTCGCCACCCACATCGCCAACACCCGGGTCGCGCCCATCACGGTGGTGTCGCTCGCCCGGGCGGGCACCCCGATTGGGGCACTCCTGACCCGCGCGCTGACCACGCACCTGGGAGTCGCCGCGCGTCACTATTCGATCTCGATCATCCGCGACCGCGGCATCGACACCAATGCACTACGCTATCTGCTGCGCCGCGCCGACCGCCCGGCGGCCGGGGTGGTGTTCGTCGACGGCTGGACCGCCAAGGGGGTCATCACGGCGGAACTCAAAGCCGCAGTCGCGCAGTGGAACCGCACCGAGCCGGAGCAACTCGACGACCGGCTCTATGTCGTGAGCGACATCGGCGGCGTGGCTGACGTGGCCGCCAGCTACGACGACTATGCGATTCCATCCGGCATCCTCAACGCGACCGTCTCCGGCCTGGTGTCCCGCTCGGTGCTCAACCACCAGATCGGGGCGGACGATTTCCACGGCTGCGTGCTCTACGAGGCGTTCGCCGCGGCGGACCGCTCGACCTGGTTCCTCGACCGGATCGCCGCAACCTTCGACGGCGTCCAGGCGCAGGAGATCCGGGTCGACGAACGGGAGGCGCGCGCATGCCAGACCCGCGACTGGCTCCACGACTGCATGGCGCACCACGGCATCGTCGATCAGAATCTGGTCAAGCCCGGGGTCGCCGAGGCGACCCGGGTCCTCTTGCGCCGGGTGCCGGAACAACTGCTGCTGCGCCACCGCGACGATCCCGACGTGCGCCACCTGATCGCGTTGGCGGAGTCCCGCGGGGTTCCGATCGGCATCGAGGCCAGGATGCCGTTCCGGGCCGCCGCGCTCATCCATTCCCACCGTGGCGCCACCGGCGCCGGTCCAGTCAGGAGTAACGAACCTTGAGTACCGACTCGCTGCGCCAGACCGACCCCGCCCTCGGGGACCTCCCGCCGACCTACCTGCGGCTCGGGGCCTCGCTCTACATGCCCGCCACGCGCGCCGACCTGCCGAGCCTGCTCAATGGGCACAAGTTCCCCGCGCTGCGCTCACTCGTGGTCTGCACCGAGGATTCCGTACACGAGCGCGACCTGGCACGCGCCCTGGCCAACCTGCGGACGGCCCTGAGCCATCTGGAGCCGACGGGGCCACTGCGCTTTCTGCGCCCGCGTAACCCCGAGATCCTGGCCGAGATGGTCAGGATGCGCGGGATCGAGCGGGTGGATGGGGTGTGCCTGCCGAAGCTCGACGAGCACAACCTGGGCGACTATCTGGACGCGCTGGCCCCGGCCGGACACCTCACGATCATGCCGATTGTCGAGACCGAGGTTGCGTTCTGCCGCGATCGCCTGCGCCGGCTGCGCGTGCGGCTCGACCAAGTGCGTGAGCGCGTGACCTGTGTACGCATCGGCGGCAACGACCTGCTGCACCTGCTCGGCATCCGACGGCCGAAGGAGCTGACGGCCTATGACACGCCGCTGCGCCGCGTGATCGATGACCTGATCATCGAGTTTCGCGGTCAGGGCTACGACCTGTCGGCGCCGGTCTTCGAGCACCTGGATTGCCCCCAGGTCCTGGCCCGCGAGCTGGAACTGGACCTGATCCACGGGCTGATGGCGAAGACCGCGATCCACCCCACCCAGGTCGGCCCGATCGAGGCTGCCTATGCGGTACCGCCGAGCGAGGCCGCATTGGCACGCGCGGTCCTGGCCCCGGACGCGGTCGGCGTGTTTCGTCTGAACGGCCAGATGGCCGAGCCGACCACCCACAGCCATTGGGCAACGCGCACCCTCGCCCGCCTGGACGCCTACGGGCTGCGGTCCGACCGCGCCGAGGCCTGAGATTGGAACCCATGACGCCTCCCTCACCACTGCTCTGGTACAACAGCGGACTGTCGAACACCTATGACGCCGTGAGGCTGAGCCGCGAGGCCGCCGGCGGCACCCTACGGGTACTGGCGAGTCACACCGAACCGCAGGCCCCGGTGCTGGCGGCGGCCGACCTGGCCTTGGTCGAGCCCGCCGGGACCTGTAGCGATGCCGACTATGTCGAGTGGTGTCTCGGGGTATGCCGCCGCTACGAGGTACAACTCTTTATCCCCAGCCGCCGCGCCCGCGCGCTGGCCGCGGCTGGCGCGGCCTTCGCCGCGGTGGGTACGCGCATCCAGGTCTTTACGCCGGCGACGCTGGCCCTGTTCGAACACAAGGACGCGCTCTACCGGGACCTGGTGGGGACGCCGATCCCGCTCCCGGAGTACCGGGTGGTCGATTCGTTGGCCGCCTTCGACGACGCCTACGCGGCCCTGCGCACGCACCACCCGCGCCTGTGCGTGAAGCCGACCGTGGGCATCTACGGGGCCGGCTTTCGCATCCTGAGTGAGACCGCCGACGATTACGACACCCTGCTCGGTGTGGAGCCGGGCGTCATCTCGCTCCACGCCTACCGCTGCGCACTGGAACGGACGCGGCGCCGCTTTGAACTCCTGCTGATGCCCTTCCTGCCCGACACCGAGCGCTCGGTGGACTGCCTGGCGGTCAACGGGCGGCTGGTCGCCGCGGTAGCGCGGGCCAAGAAGGGACGCCACCAAGTGCTGGAAACGGCGGGTGCCGCCGTCGACTATGCGCGGCTACTCACCGAGCGCTATGGCCTGGACGGCATCTTCAATTGCCAGTTCAAGGACCAGCATGCGATTCCGCACCTGCTGGAGATCAATGCGCGGATGTCGGGCGGGCTGCTCTATGCCTGCCAGTCGGGGATCAATTTTCCGTATTGGAATGCCGCCATCGCACTCGGATTGGTCGAGCCGTCGGCAGTTCCGCCGCCGACTGGGGGGGTTGCGATTGCGCCGGTTCAAGGTGTAGTGTCGGTGTGTACCGATCAATGGCCAACGGAACCAGCCCTTTAAACCGTAGCGTCCGTTGCGCGGACCGACGGCGGCGCTCGTGACACCGCTCCAGCGGCGTCACGCATGTGTCAGGCGCTCGGCGCCGGGAGCGCCGGTGGCCACAATTGTGATCAAGCCCGCCGCGCGGGTTTTGATCGTCATTGCGGCCAGGCGATCGGTCCGCACAGCGGACCCTTAAGGCTTGCACCGCGCCCGTAGGGTCCGCTGCGCGGGCCAACGAGCGGTGGCCGGGATATGACCAAGGCCGCCGCGGACCTTGACCATAAGCCCGGCCAAGACCGCGCGGTTTGCGTTGGAGAGATACCCTGAAGTCGCTGACAGGACTTTTCTAGTCTGCCGGAGCTTTGCGCGGGTGGCCGGTTTTGTACCCAAGGCCGGGCAAAGACTCGACTCGGAGGGCTACCCGCAGGTCCCGCAGCAATCGCTCTGGCGAACAACCCGAACATTTCGACTTCGACCATGAGCGGCCGCAATGGCAAAAGCGTGGCCGTTAGTCGACCTCGACTTTGGCCTTTTCAGGGAGTCGAGGCCAGTTGATTCAGCACGCGTTGCCAATCCTGGCGGGAAATGACGAAGGAGTCCGGGTCTGCGGTTGATGTGACGAAATTCGCCTCGGCCCAACTGGTGCGGCGCACCAGGGCCAGGCAATCGGAGAAGGTCGCATGCGGCTTGAGGTACCAAGCGGTAGAACGCGCCAGCACGGGCCACGGATCGCGCCAGCGATACACCATCAGGCACACCAGGGAGCAGAGCGCCAGCAGCACGGGCGTGGTACGGGCGATGGCCAGGGCGGACCACTGGCGCTGGGTCTCCACGCCGAGGTGACGGCGGGTTTCCTCGAAGGTCACCTCCAGCGACCAGCGCCAGACGAACAGCTCGACCACGCGGGCCGGGGTCATG
>CAILVI010000438.1 GCA_903837595.1 uncultured Thiodictyon sp. | reverse complement strand
GACAGGCCTGCCGACACCCGCCGCCGGGAAAGAGGTCTTCGAGCTGCTTGCGGGTCCACGGTACATGGGCGGAGATGGCGTGCCCGACCGCCTTCACGACCACCCGCGGGGTGGGCGGTATCTCGTTGGCTACATAATATTGGCGCATAAACGCGATGACCTGCCAGTGGTCATCGGTCAGGGTCAGACCGTCGGCGGCGGCCAGGGCCAAGGCGATGTCCCGGTCCCAGTCATCGAAATGCACCAGGTAACCCTTTTTGTTTAGATTGAGGTCACGGCTGGCGCTCTGTATGGCGGTCATCGTGTGCTCCTCCACCTGTCAGCCTTGCGGTTTCGCCATGAGTTTGACGATCCGCCAGCCGATGACCACGAAACGCACCAGTTGCCAGGGGAGGGAACGCCGCAGATATTTTGTGAACCCGGTCGGGACGGGGGGATAGGACTCCTGATAATAGGGTCCCCGGTTTGTGCCTGCCATGGGTGCTTACCTCGTTGAAGTGTGATAGCGGAAACGTATCAATCGACGCATCAATGCGGTAAGAAGAACCAGCCCGGGCGCAGCCTGGCCTGATAGATGAACAGGTGATGCAGGAGGAACTTCCACCAGTGCCCGGCGAGTCCGATCTCCCCGGAGGTCAAGTTGAGATCCCGCCCGTATTGGGGGTAGCGGTCGTAATCGGGAACGACGGGAAAGACGATCAAGGAGGCGGCCGAGCCCTTTAAAAAGTGCTTACCGGTGGAGGCCACGCAGGCCGCGCCCATTCCCGCCATCGAGGCGGTGTGGGTCGGTGCCGAGGCACCATTGATCATGTCGCGGATGCTCGCCGCCACCGCCATGCCGATCGCGGCCGATGGCATGCCGGTGCGCGCCGCCGAGGGATTGATCGGGGTGCCGTTGGGGCTCTTCATCGGCTTGCTGATGAGGTGCGGGGGGGCGAAGGCAATGCCGATGGCGAAGATGTTGCGGTACGTCGGGGTCTGGTAGGTCCGCGGCCAGTCCTTCTTACTCCATTCGTCATACGGCCTGGGGGCATAGTCGGCATCGACCTTCATGAAGCCGCTGGGCGCAAAGAGCACCTCGGTGATGTCCGCACCGGCCGGGTCGAAGGCCTTTAATCCGACCCCCGCGAAGGGCGGAATCAGCATGGCGAAGTCGAACGGGATCGTATTGTAGGTCCCGTCCAGCAATTCATAGTGGATGGTGCCCGGCTCCACCTTGTTGACGTGTGCGCGGGTAATCCACTCGATGCCGCGCTCGGCCATCAGCGACTCGACGAAGACCTTGCCGCTGGTCACATAACCGCCGCGCTTCATCAAGGTGCCACCGATCCCCAGATCGCCCACCTCGTACTCATTACTGAGCCAGACCAGCCGCGCCAACTTGCGCACGCCGGCCTCGCGCAGCACATGGTCGACGTTGCAGATGTACTCGAAGGCGGCGCCCTGGCAGGTGGCCATGCCATGCCCGGTGCCGATGACGAGGGTTTGCGGCTGGCCGGCCTTCAGGGCGGCAATCGTCTCTTGCAGTTTTGCATTCGCCTCCAGCGCGTGGGCCGGGGTGCACACGGAGACGGTATAGCCCGGCTCAGGCCCCAATCCCGGCGTCGCGCCGAAATTGAGCTTGGGTCCGGTGGCATTGATCAGATAGTCATAGTCAATCGATTCGGTCTGACCGGCGCGGGCGGGGTCCGTGTATTCGATCTTGACGAACGGTTGCGCGCGTCCGGCCTCGCCCCCCGGATGGATGGACAGGGCGCTGGCCTGGTGAAAATCGACATGGAGCTTCTTGTAGAGCGGGGCCAAGGGGTAGGCGACCTGCTGCTCGGTCATTTCACCCACGGCCACCCAGATATTGGAGGGTACCCAATTCCAGAACGGACGCGGCGACACCATGATGACTTGGTGTTGCTTGCCCAGCTGCCGGCCCAAATGTCTGGCCGCGGTGTGTCCGGAGATGCCGGCCCCGAGGATAACGATACGTGCCATGAGCGCGCTCCAGGTTGAGGTAACGGGTTATCATCCGCGACCTGGCGACGCGAAGACACCAAGAGTTTCAGCTAACCAACGCAGGAATGCAGATATGGAGATCAGCCCCCGTCCGCGGCGTCCTCCAGGATCATCGCCGCCCCCTTTTCCGCGATCATGACCGTGGGCGCGTGGGTGTTGCCCGAGACCAGGACCGGCATCACCGAGGCGTCGACTACCCGCAGTCCGGCGACGCCCCGCACCCGCAGGCGGTGGTCCACGACCGCCTGCGCGTCGCCACCCATGCGGCAGGTGCCGACCGGGTGAAAGATGGTCGCGCCCTGCGCCCGGGCGAACGCGAGCAGATCGGCGTCGCTGCGCACGGCCGCACCGGGGCGCACTTCCTCCCCGAGCAAAGGGCGCAGGGGTGCGGCGGCGGCCAGGCGGCGCGACAGGCGCAGCGCGGCGACCGCGCAGCGCCGATCCAATTCCGCGGTCAAATAGTTGGCCCGAATCAGGGGTGCCGCGAGCGGGTCCGGGCAAGCGCAGTGAATCGAGCCGCGGGACTCGGGCCGCAACTGGCAGACCGAAAAGGTGCAGCCGGACCATGGATGGGGCCGGGCGCCCGCCTGATCGGCGGACAGGGTGGCGAAGTGGAATTGGATGTCGGGGCGG
>CAILVI010000437.1 GCA_903837595.1 uncultured Thiodictyon sp. | reverse complement strand
TGATACTGCGCCTGGATCGCGTGGTCCTGGACCAGGATCACCTGCGCCATGTAATAGGGCGCGGCCGGCTGCCGCAACAGGGCGTCGGCAATCAGCTCCTCCGCGTCCCGATCGCGGGGTCCCGAGCGTTGCTCGGCCTCCTTCAGTTTGATCATGAGGTCTGAAATCAGTTTTTGTTCCTGCTGGTCCATGGTGTCACCTCGGCGTTGGTTGAACGGAATCTGAAAGACGCAGGCCCAATCGGTGCGCAGCCCACCGTTGACCAGCGTGCATTTCCGATCCAGGCCGCGCTCGGTATGATGCCCGAGCGCTCGCCCTCACCGGCGATCATCCCCCGCCACGCCCGCACAGGGCAACACCGAGGACCACCGAATGCACCTGTCTCGCCGTTTGATCCCCTTGGCTGCGTGTCTGTGGCCCCTGGCGCTTGCGGCGGAGCCGTTCGCGGGCAGCCTGATCGCGGAACACGACTGTCTGGCGGGCATCTCGACCAAGCATCAGGAGAACCCGGGGCAGATTCGTCTGGTACCCGGTGAGGGCTATCGGATCGTCGCCCGCAATAAGGCGCAGCCGACCCATTATCAACTGCGTATCGAGTCGGCGCGGCCCAAGGATCGGTGGGTGGAGATCGCCTGCGGCCACTTTGCTGCGCCCGTCGCGGCCGAATCCCAGCCGCCGTCTGCGGTGCCCGCCGCGCCAGCCGCGCCCGCCACACGCACGAGCGGCGGGATGGACGCACAGTATGTCCTCGCCGCGAGCTGGCAGCCGGCCTTCTGCGAAACGCACGCGCGCCGCCCGGAATGCCAGGGCCAAACCCCGGACCGCGCGGATGCCCTGGCCTTCTCGCTCCACGGACTCTGGCCCCAACCCATCGGGCGCGCCTACTGCGCCGTCGCGCCGGCCGCGCGCGCGGCCGCGGAGTCGGGCGATTGGAAACAACTGCCCAACGCGGACCTGACCCCGGCCACGCGCGCCGCGCTGCGGCAGGTCATGCCGGGCACCCGCTCGGATCTGGATCGCCACGAGTGGACCAAGCATGGGACCTGCTATGGCACCGATGCCGAGACCTATTTCCGCCAGGCCATCGCACTACTGCAGCAACTCAACGGCTCCGAGGTGCAGCGGCTGTTCGAGTCCAACATCGGCAAACGGCTCCGGGCCAAGGAGGTACGGGCCGCCTTCGATCGCGCCTTCGGTCCGGGCAGCGGGGAGCGGGTGCGGCTGGAGTGTGATCCGGACGGCCTGATCACCGAACTGCGCATCGGGCTCAAGGGGGCGATCGACGATCGCTCGGCCCTGGGCGAACTGATCCTGGCGGCACCCACGCGCACCCTTGGTTGCCGCGGTGGGTGGGTCGATCGGGCCGGACCGGGGCGGTAGCGGCAGCACGCCAGGCGGCCGACGCGACGAGCCGGCGCTCGAAATAGCACTTTTTGCTGATCACCGTCGGCCGGGTTTTGGGTTAGGATCGCCCGCAGGTGGCGCGGCGACAAACAGGACGATTCGGAGGCGGTGCATGTCAAATCCTGAAGGCAACAGACCCAGCATGGCGCCAGACGCGTCATCCCTGGTCGATGACGCCGGAAATTTGGCGGGCGGCATTGGCGCCACCATCCTCGACCTCATGCCCAATGGGGTGTCCTTGTGCCGGATGCTGTTCGAGGATGGCGTTCCCGCCGACTATATCCATCTTTACACCAACCCGGCCTTCCACACACAAACCGGGTTGGGAAACATCTGCGGCCAGCGGATCACCGCGGTCATTCCCGGTATCCGGGAATCCGATCCGCGACTGTTCGAGGTCTATGGGCGCGTCGCGGCCGGGGGCAAGCCGGAACGTTTCGAAACCCACGTCAAGACCCTCCAACAGTGGTTTTCGATTCAGGTCTTCTGCCCCAAGCCCGAACACTTTGTCACGATTTTCGATGACATCACGCAGCGCAAGAGCCACGAGGATCAGCTGCGACTGCAGGCGCTCGTGCTGGATCAGATTCAGGATCATGTGGCCATCACCGACCTGGGCGGTACCGTGACCTATGTCAACCGGGCGGAAACAGCGGCGCTTCATTCGTCTGCCGAAGCCATCATCGGCCAGCATGTCTCGGCCTATGGCGAAGACCCCCAAGCCGATGCGACCCAACAGGAAATCGTCGACGCCACGCTGACGCAGGGGTCCTGGAACGGGACGGTGGTCAACTTTCGGCCCGACGGGTCCTCCCTTTTGCTCGATTTACGCACCACCCTGGTCAAGGACGAGGCCGGCCAGCCAATTGCCATGGTGGGCATCGGCAACGACATCACCGAGCGCAAGCAGGCCGAGGAGGTGCAAGCCTTCCTGGCCCAAACCAGTTCAACGGTCACGGATCAGTCTTTTTTTCACGCATTGGTGCGCTTCCTCGCCGAGCGCCTGGACATGTTCTATGTGTGCATCGATCAGCTCGAAGGGGATGGATTGAATGCCAGCACCCTGGCCATCTGGTGCGATGGCCAGTTTGCGGAGAATGAGCCCTATGCCCTGAAGGACACGCCCTGCGGCGCCGCCGTGGGCCGGATGATCTGCTGTTTCCCCGAGCAGGTGCGCCAGTCATTCCCGCACAATGAGGTGCTCCGGAAACTGCAAGCGGAGAGCTACATCGGCACGACCCTCTGGAGCCACTCCGGAGCGCCGATCGGCCTGATCGCATTAATCGGCAGGGCGCCGCTGAAGAACCGAGTACTCGCTGAATCCATCCTGAAACTGGTGGCCATCCGCGCCGCGGGCGAATTGGAGCGGCTGGTGGTGGAAAACGCGCTGCGCGAGAGTGAACAGCATTTCCGCACGGCGGCCGCGGAATTGGAGCGCTACCGCCAACATCTGCAAGACCTGGTCGACGAGCGCACTCGTGAGCTTGTCATCGCCAAGGAAGCCGCCGAAACGGCCAATGTCGCCAAGAGCGCCTTCCTGGCCAACATGTCGCATGAGATCCGCACTCCGCTCAATGCCATCACCGGCATGGCCCACCTGCTCAAGCGCTCCGGGGTCACGCCCCAACAAGCAGATCGGCTCGACAAGATTGACGCCGCCGGCCACCACCTGCTCGACATCATCAACGCGGTCCTGGATCTGTCAAAGATCGAGGCCGGCAAGTTCGCCCTCGACGAGACCGAGCTCAACGTCGGGGGCCTCGTGGCCAATGTCGCCTCACTCCTGTTCGAGCGCGCACGCGCCAAGGGGCTCACGCTCACCGTCGACACCCAACCGCTGCCCCATCCGCTGCTGGGGGATGCCACCCGACTCCAGCAAGCCCTGCTCAATTACGCCGGCAACGCCATCAAGTTCACCGAGGCGGCAGCCACCACGATCACGCTGCGCGCGCGCCATTGAGGACTGCGGCGATAGCGTGCTGGTACGCCTGGAAGTGCAGGACCAGGGTATTGGGATTGACCCCGAGCGTGTACCCAGGCTGTTTTCAGCCTTCGAGCAAGGCGACACCTCGATCACCCGCAAGTATGGCGGCACCGGCCTGGGGCTGGCCATCACCAAGAAGCTGGCCCACCTGATGGAGGGGGACGCCGGGGTGGTCACAACACTCGGTATCGGCAGCACCTTCTGGTTTACGGCGCGACTCAAGAAGGCAGCACCCAGGGCCGACACCCTGACCGCCTTGCCCGGTAATGCGGCCGAGGCCTTACTGGCACGCAATTACCGCGGCCGACGGATCCTGTTGGCCGAAGACGAACCCATCAACCGTGAGGTGACCGCGGCACTGCTCAGCGACCTGGGGATGGTGGCCGAGATGGCCGAGGATGGGGCGCAAGCCGTAGAGTTGGCAAGCCGCAACCACTATGACCTGATCCTGATGGACATGCAGATGCCCAACCTGGATGGTTTGGAGGCCACCCGGCGCATCCGGGCATTGGCACAGGGCGCTGCGCTTCCGATCATCGCCTTGACCGCCAATGCTTTTGCCGAGGACAAGGCGCTCTGCATCCAGGCCGGGATGAACGACTTTATTGCCAAACCGATCGAGCCGGAGGCCTTGTTCGCCACCTTGCTGAACTGCTTGGAGCGGGCTTCAGCCTGAATCTTACCGGATCATTCCCACGCATCTCCCGCAAGCAACTCCTCGCCCAACCCTTTTCGATTCGGAGTTTCGACAGCGACTGCGGCGTCGCGTACTGTGGATAGACCAGGCCGTGACTTGGGTGCGATGCTCCCAGTGGCCGGCTGGGTCGCGCTGACGGGCGACATACACCCGCCAATGATCACAATGTTGATCGACGTCTGGGATTAAAGCCCATAGCGCCCCGGTCCACAGGGTAAACTCTCGCGACTCACTCACCAAGGCACGCCTAACCCCCGCCATCACACCGGAGCTTCTGCCATGAACCAACTGGTCCTGTCCGCACTGCTCGCCGTCGGCCTGTTCTTCGCCCTACTCCTCGCCCAATATGCGGGGCGCGCACTCGGCAAGTGGCGGCTGGAACGCTCCGGCGAGGACGCGACGGTCGGGGCCGGCGCCGTCGAAGGGGCCGCGTTTGCCCTGCTCGGGCTGTTGCTTGCCTTTACCTTCAGTGGGGCGGATGCACGCTTGCAGCATCGCCGGGACCTGATCATTGAGCAGGTCAACGCCCTGGGAACGGCCTGGATGCGCCTTGACCTGCTGCCCGCCGCCGACCAACCGGCGATCCGGAGTCTCTTCAAACGCTATGTCGACGACCTACAGAAGGCGGCCGCCAATAGCGGGGACCCTGGCGCCGTCGCCGTGATTGCAGCTGACCTCCAAGTCCTCCAGAACCAAATCTGGCGCGAGTGCGTCGCCTCCGTCAATCGCGACGGTCGTCCGCAGGTCGCCAGCCTGCTGTTGCCGCCACTCAACGACAGTTTCGATCTGAGCACCAGCCGCATTGCGGCCTCCCGCATCCATGTCCAGCCGGCCGTCATCGCCTTCCTGCTCGGCCTCTCGGTCGTCGCCGGGTTCCTGGCCGGCCACGCCCAAGCGTCCGCCAAGCGCCCAAGCCTGGTGTATATGCTGATCTTCGCCGCCCTGATCTCGGCAACGATTTATTTCATAATGGATTTTGAATATCCACGCAGGGGGCTGGTCACCCTCAAGTCAGCCGATGCCTTCATGAACGAACTGCGCACCAGCCTCAACGACTGATCGATGATCAGTTGAGACGGGTGGAAGGGAGGATCGACAGGAACCGCTCCAAAACTAGGCCGGCGGCCGGGTAATCGAACGCCCCGAGATGACGTTGCAGCTCCTGATGGAGGCCCTGGTCGCGTGCGGGCAGCGCCGCCCCCAGGGCGGACACCAGGTCGCGGGGGACGACCAGGCCCTTGTCCAGCCGGGACTGTAGCTCACTCAGCAGGTGCCGCACGGCGGCGCCATCAACCGTCTCCGGCAATGCCCCGGCGGCGGCGAGCGGCAGTGAAAGCGCCGCGATCCGATCCAAGGTCTGGGCATGGATCTCGCGCACGACGTCCAAGGCGGGGGTGGGGTCACGCCCCGCCTGGAGCTCGGCCTCCAGCCGCGCGGTGGCCGCAGTGAGTTCAATGGCCCAGAGATTGGCGGCAGTCCCCTTGAGCCGGTGGACACGCTGTGCTGCCTGCGCGGCATCGCCCGCGGCCAGGGCCGCGGCGATCTCCTGGGCATCGTCCCGGATGGTCTCGGCGAATCGGCGCAGGAGTTCAATCACCGCACCCGGGTCACCATAGGTCTGCAAGAGGCAGCGCAGGTCAAAGCCGGGGATCGCCAGTCGCTGCCCGGGCGCGGCGGCGGGTGGTTGGGGCGGGCCGGCCGGTCCGGGGAGGAGCGCCGCGGCGCCCGGGTGCTGCGGCAGCGCTGGCGCGGCGATCCAACGCCCCAGCATGGCGGTAACCGAGTCCAGAGTCACCGGTTTGGGCAGCAGGTCAGTCATGCCGCACGCCGTTATCCGGCCGCGCTCCTGGTCGGTCACCCCGGCGGTCAGGGCGATCACCGGCAGGTCCGCCCAGTCCGGGTTTTTCCGTATCAGTCGGGTGGCCGTCAGGCCGTCCATTTCGGGCATCTGAATGTCCATCAGCACCGCATCGTACGGCGCCTGCGCCAGACGCTCCAGGGCGTCGCGTCCATGGCTCGCCAGGGTCACCTCGATCCCCAACCGTCGCAGCAGGTCGCCGATCACCTGCCGGCTGATGGGCTGGTCCTCCGCCACCAGAATGCGCGCGCCCGCCAGCATCGGAGCACGCATGGGGGCCGGCGCTGGCGCGGCCAAGGGCACAGTCCCCGCCAGACCTAGGCCCAAGTCGATGGTGAAGGTGCTCCCCAGGCCCGGGGAACTGCGCAGCCTCAGTTGCCCATCCATCAGCTGCACCAGGTTGCGGCTGATGCTCAGGCCCAAACCCGAGCCCCCAAACCGCCGGGCAATCGAGCTGTCGCCCTGCATGAAGGGCTCGAACAGCCGCTCGAGTATGGCCTCGTCCATCCCGATCCCGGTATCCTGCACCGTGACGCGCAGTCGCGCCGCCCCCCCCGCAAGCCCCTGGCAGCTGACCCGCAGGCTGACCTGGCCGCGGGCGGTGAACTTGATGGCGTTGCCCAGCAGGTTGGAGAGCACCTGTTGCAGCCGCAGGGCGTCCCCCAACAACTGCCGGGGCACATCCGGGGCGGCGGTGATCGTGCACTCAAGTCCCTTGGCCGCGGCGACATCGGCGAACAAGGCGCGCAGGGTGGCGAGCAGCGCGTCCAGGTCGAAGGGGGCGATGGCCAGGCGCAGGCGCCCGGCCTCGATCTGGGAGTGGTCGAGGATGTCGTTGAGAATCCCGAGCAGGCTGCGGCCGGACTGATTGAGCTTCTCCAGATAGTCGCGCGTGCGTGGGTCCAGGGGTTGCAGCAGGGCCAGTTCAGACAGACCGATGATGCCATTCATCGGGGTGCGAATCTCGTGGCTCATGTGGGCCAGGAACTCGGCCTTGCCGCGCGCCGCCGCTTCGGCCTGCTCCCGCGCCCGCTTGAGATCCGTGATGTCATAGAGGGTGTTGAGCCGCTCCTCGCCCCCCAGTAGCGTGGTGCGCGCCATCACCGTACGGGTGCTGCCGTCCTTGCAGCGAACCGTGACCTCTAATGGCTCGAAGCGCCCGCCGTCGCGCCGCACCGTCGCCAGGCGTGCCCTGCGTCTGGTCTGCACCCAGTAACGATAGGCCGGGTCGGGCGTGGCCTTGCGCCACCAGTCGGTCCAGCTGGGAATATCTGTGAGCGTATAGCCGAAGGTCTCGGTAAAGGCGGCGTTGACGTACGTGGTCGCGCCCGGCTCATGGGCCAGGGCCACGGGCACCGGCGAGGCATCGATCAAAGCCCTGGCTTTCGCCTCGCTCGCCTCCAAGGCCAATTGGGTCTGGCGCTCAGCAGTGATGTCCCAGTTGACCCCGATCAGGCGTTGGGCCACCCCATTCGTATCGCGAATCACCCGGCCGGAGGTCACGATTGCGTGAGCCGTACCGTCCGGCCAATAGGTCCGGAAGCTGGTACGGAAGGCCGTTTGTTGGCCCGCCAGAATCGCCTCGAAGGCGCTGCGCAGGGCGGGCCGATCCGTGGGATGGACCCCCGCCATCCAGTCGGCGAAGGTCGGGGCGCCGCCCTCCGGCGCGCGCCCATACAGGCGATAGACCTGCTCGTCCCAGTAGACCCGATCATTGCCCAGGTCCAATTCCCAGACCCCGATGCCCCCGGCCTCGGCGGCCAATTGCAAGCGTTCGGTGAGGATCCGCAGCGCTTGCGCCGCGGTGTGCAACTCGTCGGTGCGCGCCGCGACCCGCCCTTCCAGGTTCGCCCGCTCGGCCGCGAGTGCCGCCTCGGCCCGTTTGCGGGGATTGATGTTGTCGAACAGCGCAACGAAATGGTCCGGCGCCGGACTGTACACGGATACCGAGAACCAGATATCTAAGGGCTCAAGGCGGATCTCAAAGCACTCGGCCTCCCCACCCTGGGCGACCCGGCCATAAATCTCGAATAGCTCCGGGTTTCTCTGGCTTAGGTCGGGGATGAGCTCGCTGATGCGCTGCCCCACCACGTGATGGAGTCCGGTCAAACGGCCAAATGCGGGATTGACCGCGAGATACAGGAAGTCCGCAGGCAGCCCATCCACATAGAGCATCCGGCAGTAGGCGATGCCGTGCCCCACGTACTCGAACAGGTCGCGGTAACGCAGTTCGCTCGCGTGCAGCCGTGCCGCCGCCATGCGCCGGTGGCGAATCAGCACCGTGAGCACGACGCTGACGGTCAGTCCCAGACCGAGTAAGGCGAGTGGCAACGGCGACTTGGGTTCGGTCCCCGGGGCGGGCACGCCCCGCAGCACCAGGGTGCGCGCGGCCACCGTGAGGCGGACCTCCCGGCCGCGGGGATCGTCGGCAACGGCGCCCAGGTCCAGGGTCGACTCAGACCCGCGTCGGCGGGAGGGATGGACATGCAGCAGTCCGGCGTCTCCCGGCAGGTCGGCGTCGCGCAGGACTAGATCGAGCACATGCGGTGGGAGTGGAGCGAGTGCCTTCTCCACGAGGTCCCCCAGGCGCAACACGCCCACCGCGAACCCTTGCAGGCGATCGTCTGCGCCAAGGTCTCCGACGGCCGGGGACGCGAAGATCACCAGGCCACGCTGCTTGCCGGTCTCCTGGACCAGGGTCACGGGCGCAGTAGTTACCGGATGCCCGGTGCCGCGCGCCCGCTCCAAGGCCGCCCGGCGCAGTGGTTCAGACCCCAGGTCAAAGCCCAGCGCCGCGCCATTCCCGGCCAGCGGCTCGACCCGATAGACGGGAAAATACTCGGGACGCACTCCGGCCTCGTGCAGGTCGCCCCGTACCCCTTCGCGGATGGAGAACTGCGCCAATCCGTCCAGCCGCGCCTGGGTCTCGAAGGCCGCCCGCTCACGCTCAGGCACCCGCGGTACCCATTCCAGTGCACTAAGCCCCGGATGCCGTTGCAGTAACGGGCGGGTGAAATGGGTAAATTCATCGGCCGTCACCGCGGTCGTAGCACCATAAAACTGGGCAAGCACCTCAACATCGCTGATGATCTGTTGCAGCTTCCCGCCCAGCACCTGCGCGTACACCGCCACCCGATCTTCGATGTCTGCCGCCCGCCGCTGGGCCTCCAACGCCGCGGTCAGCCAATAGGTCGCAAGACTGAGCAGCAGGCCCAGGACCAGCACCGTGAGTTCCGGCCAACTTGCCCGCCAGGCGCGGCCCTGATTGCCCGGCGGCAGCGTGTCCAATGACGCCCTCAGTGCTTTAGGATCTTGGACAGGAACAGCTGCGCCCGCTCGGAGCGCGGGGTGCCAAAAAAGTCCTCCTTGGCGGCATCCTCAATGATCCGACCCTGGTCCATGAAGATCACCCGATCGGCGACCTTGCGCGCAAAACCCATCTCGTGGGTGACGCACATCATGGTCATGCCCTCGGTCGCCAGTTCGACCATCACGTCGAGCACCTCATTGACCATCTCCGGGTCCAGCGCCGAGGTCGGCTCATCGAACAACATACAGATCGGGTCCATCGCCAGCGCACGCGCAATCGCCACCCGCTGTTGCTGCCCCCCGGACAGCGCCCCCGGGTACTTGCCCGCCTGCGCCTTGAGACCGACCCGCTCCAGCATCTTGAGCCCCCGGGCCACGGCCTCGTCCGGGGGGCGGCCGAGCACCTTGATCTGGCCGATGGTCAGGTTGTCGGTGACGCTCATATGCGGAAACAGCTCGAAGTTCTGGAAGACCATACCAACATGCGAGCGCAGTCTTGACAGATTAGTCTTGGGGTCGGTGAGCGCCATCCCGTTGACCACTATCGTACCCTGCTGGATCGCCTCCAGCGCATTGACACAGCGGATCAGCGTACTCTTGCCGGAGCCCGAAGGGCCGCAGACGACCACCACCTCGCCTTTATTCACATGGGTGGTGCAGTCGGTCAAGACCTGGAAGGTACCATACCATTTTGAGACTTGGTCGATGGCAATCATGCTCATACCGCAATCCTCTTCTGTAGCCGGCGGACCAGTAAGGAGGCGCCGAAACAGAGCACGAAATAGACCGCCCCGGCAAACAGCAACAACTCCACCAGGCGTCCGTCACGATCCCCCACCTTGTAGGCCGCACCAAAAAAGTCAGCCAGGCCGATCACATACACGAGCGAGGTATCCTGAAACAGAATAATCGCCTGGGTCAGGAGCAGCGGCAGCATATTGCGCAACGCCTGCGGCAGCACCACCAGGCGCATCGTCTGGGTATAGGTCATGCCGAGTGCGCGAGCCGCGTTCACCTGACCCTGGGGGACGCTCCGCACACCGGCACGGATGATTTCAGCATAATAGGCCGACTCGAACAGCGCGAACGCAACCAACGCGGATGCCATGCGGATATCGGTCCCCTGCCCCAGACCGGCCCAGTCCTTGAGCAGGGTCGGCACGATCAGATAAAACCACAGGATCACCATCACCAGCGGCACCGCCCGGAACAAATTCACGTAGCCAGCCGCCATTGTGCCCAAGAGGCGGTTACCCGACAGCCGCGCCAACGCGAGCAGGGTACCCCAGACGATACCAACCACGATCGCGACGCCGGTGAGCTTGAGCGTGACCAGCAGGCCGGCACCAAGAATCGGCAGGGCGCCCGGGATCGAACTGAAGTCGAATTCATACATCACGTGCCCCGCTATGGCCGGGTAAGCGGGTGCGGTGTTCCACTGCGCGCATACCGAGCATCACCAGCACATTGATGAGCACATACAGGAGGGTGACGGCGATGAATGCCTCATACGCCTGCGCGGTATAATCCACCAGCTGTTGACTCTGTCGCGATAACTCGATCAGCCCGATGGTAGAGGCGACTGCCGAATTCTTGAATACGTTAAGGAATTCAGAGGTCAGCGGTGGCAGGATGATACGCATCGCCGGTGGCAGCAGGACATAGCGATAGGTCTGGGGCAGGGTCAGGCCCATGGCCAACCCGGCGTTCTTCTGGCCCCGCGGCAGTGAGTTGAGGCCGGAGCGGACCTGCTCACAGACCCGTGCCGCGGTGAAGCAACCCAGACACAGCAGGGCCGCCACAAACTGCTGAGTCAGCGGGTCAGACTGCTTGATGGCATCGCCCAAGGCGCGCGGCAGCAACTCCGGCAAGACGAAATACCAACTGAACAACTGCACCAGTAGCGGGACGTTGCGGAACGCCTCGACATAGGCCGCGGCAAGGCCCGACAGCCAGCGGTTGGGCACCGTGCGTAACACCCCGAGCAGTGAACCCAGGAGCAAGGCGATGACCCAGGCACCAAGTGACAGCAGCAGTGTCCACTCCAGTCCCTGGAGCAGCCAACCGAGATAGGTCGCGTCGCCCGACGGGGTCGGGCTCAGGAACACACCCCAATGCCAACTGTAACTCATAGCGCCTGATCGTTGGGATTGCCATACAGCTTGATCAGTTCCGGCGACGGCGGGAAGTTCAGGTTCAGACCCTTTGGCGGAATCGGATTCCGCAACCACTTGTCATACATCTTCAACACTTCACCGCTGGTCTCCAGCTCCGCGATGGTAGAATCCACCAATTTCTTGAACTCCGGGTCATCCTTGCGCAACACACAGCCATAGGCCTCGAATGACTGTGGCGTTCCAACCACCGTCCAGTCGCCGGGGCGCTTGGCCTTGGCCATTTCACCATAGAGCAGGGCATCGTCCATCATGAAGGCGACCGCGCGCCCGGTTTCCAACATCAGGAAGGACTCACCGTGATCCTTGGCGGAGACGATCCGCAGGTTCATCTTTTTCTCTTCATTCAGCTTGCGGATCAGCCGCTCGGAGGTGGTGCCCGCGGTGGTCACGACCGTCTTGCCGGCCAGGTCGGCAAAGTCACTGATACCGGAATCCTTGCGGGTCAGAAGTCGGGTGCCCACTACAAAGATGCTGTTGGAAAAGGCCACCTGTTGCTGGCGTTCCACCGTGTTGCTGGTCGATCCGCATTCCAGGTCCACGGTGCCGTTCTGGATCAGCGGGATGCGGTTCTGCGACGTGACCGGATTGAGTTTGACCGCCAGGTCAGGTAGCTTGAGATCGCGCTTGATTGCGTCCACGATCTTCAGGGCAATCTCCTGCGAATAACCGATGACCCGTTGCTGGTCGTCGTAATAGGAGAACGGGATCGAGGATTCCCGATGGCCCAGCGTGATCGAATTGGTCTGCGTGATCTTCTTGAGTGTGCCGGTCGACTCCTGGGCCTGCACGGCACCGGTCAGGAACAGACAACCAAGCACGGCAACCGAGAGACTGGACAACTTCATGGGCTATCTCCGTCAGGGCATGGACAGGTGGTGCGACAAGCGTTGACGTCAGGTTGGCGCCGGCGCGCCTATTTCCAGCCATTATCGAGTGCCTGAGAGAAAACGCAACCGGCAGGGGCGCAGTATCCGTGAACCGCGGGGGCGGCGAATCGGCAGAAGTGCCTAGACCGCCGAAGGAGTCGCGACAGCAGACATGATGAGTTGGACCAAGGACCGTTTCGAGCAGGCGCTGAGCGCAACGTCATCCGGTGGCTGACCGCGCACTGGCCGGGACGGTCCAGTTCAGCAGCCGAGAATCAACCTGCGGCTTGCTTTACAGCGTCCTGCCAGCCCCCATCCGGAGAGCGAGGCGCGGCGACACCGGCGGCCTAGAAAACTACTTGCCTCGCAAACCTTCGGCCGAGCCCAGGCGATTCCAATGTTGCCACCGTTGCCGCAGATCGACCAGGTGGATGGCGAGCGCAACCAGGAGAAAGAATGAGACCCAACCCCAGGCGGCGCCAGTGAGGGCCGCGCGCGCGGCCACCAACAGACAGCTGCCGGGGGCGAGGATCAGCAGGGTCGCGAGCGGCGGCACGGGGCACCGGCCCATCCGCCACAGCACCATGAGACCGATCGCCTCCAGGCCAATCAGGAACAGGACCAAGTCGATGCTGTGCCCGCTTGAAAAAAATTCAGCCATGGTCCGCCCCTTCTGCCTTGTAAGTGATCATTTTGCCGGGACGATACCGAGCAGGTGCCCCAGGTCGTTGAAGAAAAGCCGCGGGTGTGCGACCAGCTTGGTATGCACCGGATGCCTGTTCATGCAGGACTCCCAGGTAAGTCGCTCCACGTCCAGGTCGGCGCACATGTTCACGACGAGCACCGTTCGCACCCAGAGGCTGGTCGTCTCGCCGTGGGAAAACAGCCGTTGACGTCCGGCGAGATCTTGCCCTGAACAGAGAGGAAACTCAACCAGCCCAGACCCCGATATGGGCTCAATCCTGAGCCCCGGTAAAGGCGCCGGTCAAGGCTCGATGACTGAGGCGGCACCCTAAAGTGGACGCCGAACACCGGACAGCAATTTATGCCCGCGCCGGACCAAGAGGGTCAGGTCAAGAGGGGATGAAGCGAAGCGCAATACGTATACGGCGCTGTTCAAGGCCAAGGTCGGTCTCGGGGCGATCCGCGGGGTCATGACGGCGAACGAGATCGGTCAGGATCATGGGGGCCATCCGCCCTAGGTGGGGCACGGGAAGAAGGCGATCTTGGAGCAGGCCGGGACGCTGTTTGACACCAAGCGTGGGCGCACGCAACAGGACGAGCGGGGCGAGCCCGACCAGCCCTAACGCGAGATCGGGCGACTGACGATGGAACTGGACTGGCTGAAAAACGTCCTATGGCGTCGGCGACAGCCGCGACCGGTTGTCGCGATTGTACCGGCTCTGGTCGTTTCTCCATCGTTCGGTCGCCTGCCGGTGTTCTTCCGCAAGACGGGCGCCGCCGATCGCGCCAGCCACGACGCTCATCACGCGAACCTCACCCCGGCCAGTCGTTCCGATGTCTCCCATAGACCGGCCGCGACTGAGCTGTCCAGCGCCTGGGCCGGCATCTTGGCCGTTCCGGGTGGGCCCTTGAGCTCGTGCCAGCCCGTCGGCCCATAAAACCCGCCGCCTTGCGCATCCGGCGACGTCGCGGCGAAGACGATCGGCAATGCGGCTAGCCCGGCGGCCGGGCTGAGCGGAAGTAGGAACGGCTTCGCGATCCGCCATAGCGCCCCGCGTAAGCCGCGTGAGGCTGGTCCGTTACCGATAATGTCAGTACGGGCATAGCCCGGATGGGCCGCCATGGCATCGATGCCCCAGCCTGCCGCCTCGCTGCGGCGCTGCAATTCCAAGGCCGACATCACCAGCGCCAGCTTGGTCATGCCATAGGTCTGGAATGGGACATAGGATCGTTGCGACTGCAGATCGGTAAGATCGATCGAATCCAAGCTCGCAGCCAGGCTGCTGACGTTGACCACGCGCGCGCCGGGGACGCGCCGCAGCAGCGGTAGTAGCCGGGCCGTCAGGGCAAAATGGCCGAGATAGTTGGTGGCGAACTGCAGCTCGAAGCCGTCGACCGTCAATTGCCGTTCGGGCGGTGCCATGACCCCGGCATTGTTAACGAGCAGGTCGATACCCCGCCCCGCGGCGAGCATCGTCTGCGCAAAGGCGGCGACCGAGACGAGCGAGGCCAGGTCGAGCCGCTCGAAACGCGCTGTTGGGCCAGGGTGGGTGGCCCGCAGGCGTGCCAGGGCGTTCGCGCCCTTGATATCGTTGCGGCCCGCCAGTACGACCTCGGCGCCCGCCGCCGCCAGCGCGAGTGCCGTCTCGTAACCGAGCCCGCCAGTTGCTCCGGTGACGACGGCGAGCCGTCCGCTTTGCGACGGGATGTTGACAGTTGTCCAGCCCATCAGCCATTGATCTCCAACGAATCGATCGAAGTGCGCCAAGTTACGGCGAATGTCTTGGCATTGCAACGGATAACGGAGAGGAAATTCAACCAGCCGTGCCCGGAGATGGGCTCAATCCTAAGCCACGGTTGGGGCGGCGGGCAAGCGAGCTTCGCCCTTTGGCGCGAGTAGTCGCCTTATATAAAAAATGGAATATACTCGAGTTCCCACGCTGCTCGCTCGGTTGTGGATAGGTTATGTGCGCTGATATCGAGAGTTCAGCGACTCGGATCAACCGGTACCGCACACTGGCGGGATCGTCGGCGCACTCGCACCATTGCCTGACCAACAGCCATGCCGCCGACCATTAGCAAGCAGCAAATCGAGCTTCAATCGCTGGTCGACATCCACGATCAGCCCTTCGTTATCATCGACCGCGCGTTTCAGGTGGTGGTGGTTAACCGTGCCTTCGAGGCTGTTTATCGGGTCACGCGGGCGTCGGCCGTGGGACGGCCCTGTTATCAAGTGGTTCCACCGGATGTCCGACCCTGCCCCTGCGCGCCGCAGGGCGGGAACTGTCCCTTCGCGCGGGTATTCGCGGGAGAAAATAGCGAGTCAGTGACTCACGCCTATCGCGACAGCGAGGGCCGCGAGCATTTGGCGCGCATCCCGGCCTACCCGATCCGCACCGCCGGCGGCCAGACCTTGGTGGGTGAATTGATCCAGCTCGATGCGGTGCACCGGGATGCACAGGTCGCGACCGAGGCGGGCGGGATGCCCATGATCGGCAACTCACCAGCCTTTCGGCAGGTGTTAGCGGGAATTCGGACCGCCGCGCAGTCGCTCGCCCCGGTCCTGCTCCAGGGACCGACCGGGACCGGCAAGGAACTGGCAGCGGCGCACATCCACAGTTTGTCGAACCGGCAAGCGGGCCCCTTCCAGGTCCTGGACTGCACCACCCTGACCGGCGACCTGTTCGAGAGTGAGGTCTTCGGGCATGAGCGGGGCGCCTTCACCGGCAGTGCGGGTGAGCACCGCGGGCTCTTCGAGCAGGCCGATGGCGGCACGCTCTTCATCGACGAGATCGGTGAGATGCCCATGCCGCTCCAGGCCAAGTTGCTGCGCGTGCTGGAGAGCGGTGAGTTCCGGCGGGTCGGCGGAACCCGCGTCCACCGGGCCGATGTGCGGGTGGTCTGCGCCACCAATCGGGAACTTCGCGGGGCACCCTGGTTCCGCCAGGATCTGTATTACCGCATCGCCTGTCTCACGCTCACATTGCCGTCCCTCACGCAGCGCCGGACCGACATCCCGCCACTAGCCGAGGAACTGTTGGGCCGCATCGGCCGCGCCGCCGGGCGGGCATACCGCTTGGAGCCCGCGGCGCTGGAGGTCCTGTGCGCTTATGACTTCCCCGGTAACGTGCGAGAATTGCGCAACATTCTATGGGCCGCGGCGGCCACCGCGGAGCAGGGCCGGATCGGCGCCCGGCAGATCGACGCCGCACTGCCGCGTGCGCCCCTGGTCGCATTGCCGGACGCCGGCGCGCACGCGGTGCAGCCCTGTATGCCTGGGCAGTGTCGGGCGGTCGCGGCCCTGCGCAGCCTGACCGAATCGCCCCGGGAAGACTGTGAGGCGAAGCAGTTGGAGACGGTGCTGCGACGCCACCTTGGCAACCGCCGCGCCGCCGCCCAGGAACTTGGGATCAGCGAGCGCACACTCTATCGCAAGATTCGGTTACACGGCCTGGATTGACGGCGCGGCAGGCCGTGCGCCGCGCCAAGAAAAAGGCCCCGCCCGCAGGCGCGGGCGGGGCCAATGATCGGGGGAAGCGCGTCCCTGCGCCGGGACGCTATTTGCCGAAGCTCTCGTTCAGGCCGTGACAGGTGTCGCAAGCGACCATCTGACCGGCGGCCACCGTGCGGTTGCTGTTCTCCACCAGCCAGGTGCGAGTCACCGGGGCGCGCGAGAGCACAGTGCCCAAGTGATCGGCACCGTGGCAGGCGCCGCAGGAGCCACCGCCGGCCTTGGCGTTTTCCGTTTTGGCCAGGCTCTTGTGGGCCGACGACCAGAAGCGACTGTCGTTCACCAGGTGCATCCCGTGCGGTCCGCCCAGGGTATTGGCGGCCAAGGCGCTGGTGGTATGACAGATGGTGCACTCGTTGATGGTACCGGTGTGGCCCTGGAGTTGCTTCGCCGTCACGTTGTCGTTGGCCGCGGCGATGCCGTTGGGCCACTCCGCATGCGTTGCACCATGGCAGCCCTCGCACATCACCCCGCCATGCCCCGTACTCATCCGATACAGCCGGGGATTGCCCGCACCCGGGTTGGCGAAGCCATTGAAGGCGGCGGGTACTACCGGCTCGGCGAAGCGCTTGTTGACCGGCACGATGGGCGTGGCCTTGGCGTCGCCCGTCTTGAAGGCCTGGCGCAGCCGCAGCCCGTCTTTGTTGCCTGCGCTATCCTTGGTGTTGACCAGGGCCCCGGTGGTCGCGGTCAGGTTGGTGACGGCATCGCCGGTGTGGCAGGAGCCGCAGCCGGGCTCATTGGCCCAAGGCACGCGCGGGGTGGCGGGGTTGGTATAGAAGTCCTTGGCCAGGATGAAGGCGCCCGGGTTGGTCGTGGAGACGTTGCGGGAGAAGTCATTGCCGATCTGGGTCATGCTGCCGTGGCAGTCAGAACACAGCATGCCGCCGTTGAACATGGCCCCGCGCAGACACTTGGTGTTCTTACCGGGGTGACACTGGTAGCAACTGTTCTCCAACGCCGTGAGGCGCGTGGCCTGGTTGGTGATGACCCCGTTAGCGTCCTGGACCGGGGCCGGCATGACCTCAAACAGGTTGCCGGGCAGAGACCCGTGATGCCCATGCATCACGTTTGAATTGGTCTTGTGAGCGACTTGGTTGCGGCCGTTCGCGGGGGTCCCCGGGGCGCCTGACTGGGGCTCGACCTGGGCCAAATCGAGCGCCGGGGTGTAGTGACAGACCTGGCACACCACGGGCTTGTTCTGTACCAATGCCTTGTTGATCAGACAGCTCGGACTGCCGTTGGGCGCATCGGCGCTGATGGTACAGGTATCAGCCCCTCCGCCCGGGCTCACATAGGCCGCCCCGTGCTTCAGGTCATGCAGACGCAGTACATTGATGTCGGTCGCGTATTCGATGCTGACCCGGGCCGGTAAGGTGGTATCCGGGTCGTCCCGCTGGGCGGCCACCGGCAGGCCGGCATCGAGCAGGGTATTGGTGGGGGCGCTGCTGCGGCTGCCCTGGATGTCCGTGGGGTCGGCGTGACAGTTGGAACAACTGGTCTCACCGGAGATCGGCAGTGCCGTGTCGACGGTGGTCAGGACGGTACCGGCGGCGTTCTTGGCCTGGACCCGCACCAGCGGAAAGGGGTTCTCGCGCCCGAAGTCGTCGAAAGCGGACACGGGGATGCCTGCACCCTCATACCAGTTGATGCCCTGGGCCACATAGCCGAAGGGGAAGTTCACAAAGAAGGGCTTATGCTGGTAATACTCTTCGACCGGCTGAGGGGTGTTGGCCACATAGGGTGCATCGACCCCCGGCATTGAATGCTGCACGGCACTGAGGAAACCATCGTGGCTGCCCGGCTGCCCGGCGGGGCTGTCGACGATGCCGTCGGGACCGGTATAGAGGTTCTCCACGTTGGCCACCGGCAGACCGCGGTCGGCCGTCGTCGGGAAGCCGCCGGTGGCCAGCGGGGTGAGCCCCAGGCCGCCGGGGTAGAAGGCGTCATAGGCGCCGTTCTTTATCCCCTCCCAGAAGTTGGTCTTGTAGGTGCTGCCATCGGACTTGCGTCCCGCAAGCTGGGTCTGGGACAAGATCGGGTCCGTCGGGTTGGCGACCGCAGAATAGGCCAAGGTCACCCCGGCCGGGTTGAGCACCGGCTTGCTGGCGGTGCCCTTCTGGATGACCTGCCCGAGCATCACCTGGAAGGGCGGCAGGATGCTGGCGATGCGCGTATCCAGATCCCCGCAGTGCATCCCCAGATCGTTGATCGCCAGGACGCGATAGTTGCTGTCGATCACCTGGGCCTGGGTCGGGACCGCGGCCGTCACCTGGCCGTTGGAGTCGGTGCTCGTGGAGTTGATGGAGACGTTCGGCACCGCGCCCACGACCACCAGGCTCAGCAGGTTGGAGTTGCCGACATTACCGGCGGCGTCAAAGGCTTTGGCAGTCCATGAATGGGTGCCGGCGTTCGCGCTGGTGACTGACCAGGCATAGCTATAGGGCGCGGCGGTGTCGGTCGCCTTCAGCGTGGTCCCGTCATAGAACTCCACCCGGGTCACGCCGACGTTGTCGCTGGCGTTGACCGTGATGGCGACCGTTTGCGGGGGTGTCAGGGGACTCAGTGCGTTGGTGCTGATCGACACGATGGGGGCCACCGTATCACTGGCGCCAACACTGGCGCTCGCAATCGGCGAGTAGCCGCCGAGGTTGCCGGCGGCGTCAACGGCGCGGACCTGGTACCGATAGGTGTTGGGGGCCAGGCCGGTGTCGCTGTAGGTGGTCGCCACCGGGGCGTTGATCTGTAAGAAATTGGTACAGGATGCACCGGCACACCGTTCCACCCGGTAACCGGTCACGGCGACATTGTCGGTGGCGGCGGCCCAGATCAGGTTGATCTGCCCGGTGCCGATGGCCGCGGCAGTCAGGGTGGCGGGGCTGCTCGGGGCCTGCGTATCCGCGGCCCCCACTTTGACAGTGGTGGCACAGTTGGCGACCGTGGAGCCGGAGGTGAGCCGCAGGCTGGTGTTGAAGGTGCCCGCACCGGCATAACTCACCGCACGGCCGGCGCTGGTGTACGAGCTTGGATTGCCGCCCTGAAAGGTCCAGCGGCGGCTCGGGGTCTGCCTGAATCCGGTGGCGCCGTAACTCCAGGTGACACTCTGTCCGGGCTTGATGGTCGGGGTCTGGGGCGAGATGGTGCAGGTGGCAGCCTGGCCGGAGCCGGACCACATGACCGCAAGCCCCAGCACCAGCACCATGACCGTCGGTCTTGGAACGATGACGCGTTGAAACTTCATTCGATATCCCTCTTGCTTTGACTGCATTGAAGCATCTGATGACCGGCAATTCCCGTCGGGGCGAGGCGTCATGTGACCCCATCCGGCGGCATTGGGTGAGCCCCGAGGGCCACCCGCTTGATCCGGTCTCACTGCCCTGGATGTGCGATCCGGGGACCTGGGACGTTCGACCCCTTTCGAAACGGGGCCGCGACCACTTGCTCTTTGGTGACGGTTTCGGCGTGAGCGATGTCGCGCGAAGACCGTCCAGTCTCTGCAAAACGAAACTGAAGCGAGTACAGCAAATTACGGGCCATCATCCAGCGGCCAGCGACCAACAGCAGGTAACGTGCGGGCCGGCTTAGCGAGACGAAGGAGAGGAGGCGGGCGCACCGGGGCAGGGCAGCGGCAGGCAGTGACAGGCTTGTCAGGTTAAGCCTGACAGAACTGGCAGGGCTGTCAGCGTTGTCAGGTGGCGGGCGATTCGCCGCAACGGCCTTGGCGGGGGCAGTGATTGGGATTGATCCAGGTGCCGACGGCGCTGATAACACGTCCAGGCACCTGCGTTCGCAGTGCCCGTCGCGGCCTGGGGGCCGCTCCGACGGGGGCTCGGGTCATCCGCGGGGACGGATCAAGGCCCCACCCTGCCCTGCCAGCCAGCGCTGGTGCTTGCGGCGGATGTCGCCCAGCACCTCCAAGTCGATCCGGTCATCGTCGCGGATGCGGGCGTCGTAGCTTTCCCAGCCCATGAAGTCGTGCAGGTTACGCAGCAGGTCCGCGTCGCACTGGCCGGTCACCGGCCCCTCATAGAAACCGCGGGCGTGCAGAATCGCTTGCAGCTCGCCGGCGATGCCGGCGTCGATCGGCACCAACTGGTCCGGGTCGCTGGTGAGATAGGTCAGGCGATGGATGGCATAGAGCCGCTCCAGTTCCCCTACCCCTCAACCACCGGATCCTGCCAACCCCCGGGAGGCGTCAAGGCGGCGTCGGCCGACTCGGGCCCCCAACTCTTGGGCGCGTATTCATGGATCTCACTGTCGGCCTTCAGCATCGGATCGACGATGCGCCACGCCTCCTCGACATAGTCCTGACGGGCAAACAGGCTGGCGTCCCCCGCCATGGCCTCGCCCAGCACCCGCTCATAGGCGCCCATCTCGCCCGCGGTCGGCCGCCGGCTGGCGAGCAGTTCAGCCGCACGGCCGACCTGCGTGCCCTCGGGGTCCATGACGGTGACGCCCAGACCGATGGCATGGTCAGGGCCGACCCGGAAGCGGACATGGTTGGGCGCCGTCGCGCAGCAGGGAAAGAGGCTGGGCGGCCGGCGCAGACGCACCACCACCTCGGTGCAGGTCACGGGCAGGAGCTTGCCGGCGCGGATATAGAACGGGACACCCTGCCAGCGCCAGGAGTCGACATAGAGGCGCAGGGCGGCGAAGGTCTCGACCTGCGAGCCGGGTGCCACACCGGGCTCGGCGCGGTAACCGCTGAACTGACCGCGCAGCAGATCAGCCGTGCTTAGCGTCGGGATGGCCTTCAGGACCTTGACCTTTTCGTCGCGCACCGATTCGCTGTCGGTCCTGATCGGCGGCTCCATGGCCAGGTTGGCCAGGATCTGGAACAGATGGTTCTGGATGACGTCGCGCACCGTACCGACCTGTTCATAAAAGCTGCCCCGCCCCTGGACCCCGAAGTCCTCGGCCATAGTGATCTGGATGCTCTCGACATAGTTGCGGTTCCAGATCGGCTCCAGGAAGGTGTTCTGGAAGCGGAAGAAGATCATGTTCTGCACCGAGCGCTTACCGAGGAAATGGTCGATGCGGTAGATGCGCCGCTCATCAAAGGTCCCGTGCAGGACGCGGTTGAGCGCGCGTGCCGAATCCAGATCGCGGCCGAACGGCTTCTCGACCACCACCCGGGCCTCAGCGGTGCAGCCGGCCCCCGCCAACTGCTCCACCACCAGCGGGAAGGCCGAGGGGGGGATCGCGAGATAATGGGTCGGTCGTTGGGCCGTGCCCAGCGCCTGGCGCAGCGCCTGAAAGCTCGCCGGGTCACGGTAGTCGCCATCGACATAACCGAGCTGGGCGCTGAGCTGCGCGAACGCCGCCTCATCGACCCCGCCGCCGTGCTGCTCCAGACTCGCGCGGGCGTGCGCCTTGAACTGATTGAGATCCCAGCCGGCCCTGGACATACCGATGACGGGCACATTGAGGTTGCCGCGCTTCACCATCGCCTGCAGCGCCGGGAAGATCTTCTTGAAGGCCAGGTCGCCGGTGGCGCCAAACAACACCAGTGCGTCAGAATGGGATTCGCTCATTTTTCGCCTGCCTTTTCCACATGCCCGCCGAACTCAAAGCGCATCGCCGACAGGAGCTGGTCCTGGAAGTCGGCCTGGCCGCGCGAATTGAAACGCTGGTAGAGCGCGGTGGTGAGGACCG
>CAILVI010000436.1 GCA_903837595.1 uncultured Thiodictyon sp. | reverse complement strand
GGCGGTTTCAACTTTGAAGTGCAACGGCAGTGTTCAAGAGCCTGATTTCTTGTGACATAACTTCCTCGGGCGTGAGAAAGCCGAGGCATTTTCTGGGACGCGTATTGAGCGCCGTCGCGATCTGGGTCAGGTACCGCTGGGACATCCCGGAGAGGTCTGTCCCTTTCGGCAGGTACTGGCGGAGTAGGCCATTAGTGTTCTCGTTGCTGGGACGTTGCCAGGGGCTATGAGGATCAGCGAAGTACACGCGGATGTTCAGTCGTTGCGCCAGCTCTTGATGGCGGGCCATTTCCTTTCCTTGGTCATAGGTCAGGGTCTTGCGCACGGCGGGCGGCAAGGTGCGCAGGCGCCGGGTGAAGCCGTCGAGCACCGCCTCGGCACCGGCGCCGTCCACCTTGGCCAACAGGACATAGCGGCTCTTGCGTTCGACCAGGGTCCCGACCGCGCTGGCATTGCCCGCGCCTTTGATGAGGTCGCCCTCCCAGTGCCCCACGATCGCCCGCCCCAGCGCCTCCACGGGTCGCTCATGGATCGACACCATGTCGCGCAGGCGCCCGCGCCGATCCTGCCCACGGGTGCGCGGCAGGCGGGTCTTGTGGGCCTGGCGCAAGGCGGCGATCAAGGTCTTGCGCAGTTCACCCCGCGGTTGTGCGTAGATGTAGCGATAGATGGTCTCATGCGACACCACCAGGTTCGGCTCGTCAGGATGCATATGCTTGAGTCTGCCCGCGATCTGCTCCGGGGACCAACCCGCCTTGAGGTCCTTAATGACTGCCTGCAACAGCGGCGATCCAGCCACCAGCTTACGCCGTCCGCGGCGTCGGCGGCGATGCGTGCCACGCCCCGCGCTCACCGCGTCGTAGGTCGCCGTCGTCTGGCTTCGGGCAATCTCCCGCGTCACCGTGCTCGGACAACGGTCCAAGCGCTGGGCAATCTGCCGACAGCTCAGCCCCTCGTTCAGGCCTCGCTGAATGGTGTTGCGGTCATCGGCCGTCAACTGTTTGTATCCAGTTTCCATGTGCTAACCCCCTCCCAACAGGATATGTGTGGGTGTTGCACTTCAATTTTGAGCCCGCCGTGCAAATGGCGTTTGAGTCGGTGAAGATACACCTGTTTCATAGAATCATCGATAGACTCGAGGATAGGCTTGAAGCGGAAGGCATGTACATTGATGTGGCTCCTGGGTTTCGGAATGGCGAGGCACACACATGTTTTCGGGTACGTTTCGGTCAAGACCAAGACAAATGTCTGATGTTCGATTTTGATCAGCGATGGTACAATCAGTTCTATTGGGGCATCAGTAGGATAGCGCAAAATGATCAGTTGGATGAGGGGCGGATGCACCAGATCGAAGGTGTCATGCGCCCCGTATTTGGTGAGTCCGAGCTGGAGCGCGACCCGACGTGGGGGTTGTACTGGTGGAACTACGCGAACGCAATTGGCATTGATGGAGATTTTAGAGACTGGCGGAGCTTGCCGACGCTGATCGCCATGCGGAATGGCAGGTTCGTCAACTCTCTGGTTGCTCTCGCTTGCCGCACGCAAGGTGCGTTTCAGGGGCATCTGGACTTGCTTCTGCCACCGGCTTAATAGTCGTACCAGATACCGTGCAATACGGACCCCAAGCGAGGAGCCCATCATGCAAACCCTGACCGCCAGCGAAGCCCGTGCCAATCTCTACCGGCTCATCGATGAGACGGCGCAGTCCCATGAGCCGATCATCATTTCCGGCAAGCGCAGCAGCGCGGTGCTGATCTCGACTGAGGATTGGAGCGCCATTCAGGAAACGCTCTACCTGCTGTCGGTTCCTGGCCTGCGTGAATCCATAAAGGAAGGGATGGCGGAGCCCCTGACCGAGAGTGCCAAGGCGCTGAAATGGTGAACTGGGAGGTCGTCTACGCGAAACAGGCACTCAAAGATGCCAAGAAACTGGCAACCAGTGGGCTCAAGATGAGGATGAGCCGCTGCGGCTCTATGCCCTGCACCGGATGGTCCGGGCCACCGCCTTGGTCGCAACGCCGGCCCGGCTTGCCGCGGGGTTCGGCCTGGACCAGGCCATTGCCGAGGGTCGGGCGGATTTCGGTCAGGGCGAGCTGATCGACCTGGAACTGCGGGTCCAGGGGTATTTGACCGAGGTCGTGCGCTACTGTCCGCTGGCGGCGGGTCAGCGCCAGGAGGACGAGCCGCCGGAGTCCGACTTCGAGCTGCGGGTGTGGGCGCGCGTGCCCTCGACCGGCCAGTTGCTGCGCTGGCTGCTGGGGGCGGGGGACAATGTGGAGGTAGTGGGGCCGGCGGACTTGCGCCGCATTGTCGCGGCACAGGCGGCCAAGGCGGCGTCGATTTATCGGGACTCGTGAGCGCCGCTCGGTCCTGCTTGCGGGTTGGCGAACGGGTCCGCTGTCGGAGCGACATCGGCCATTGGATTGCGGAGATCGACCGGCCGCTCTTGGCCGAGACCCGTCTCCGGACATTCCAGCTTCCCCTGCGGGACCGCCGCCCGACCCAGTGCCCAGGTGCGGAAGACCGCCCAATCGCAGGCCCAGGCGATCCGGGTGTTCGGCGCGGCGGCCTCCAGCGCGGTGGTGATGGAGAGGCTCGAGGTCGCCAGCCAATCGTCGCCATGGAAGAGCGCGTGGGCGACCGCGCCCGGCAGACGGCCGAGGGCGGGATCGAAGCGCCCGCACGGCTCCAGCGCGGTCACACCCGCTCCATGGCCACGACGCCCGACTTGATGGACCGGCGGGTCCCGCCGAAGTTGATGTCCAGGATGTCCTGGTCGCGAATGCCGACCACCAGGCCGTCGCCGAAGAAGGGGTGGCGCACCCGGTCGTTGATACCCCAGGCGCCGGGCGGCACCGGCGCCGTTGGCGGCTGCGCGGGCGGTTGGTAGCGTTCCTCAAGACCCACTTCCCCCAGATAGCGGTTGAGCACCGGTGCCGCCTGGAGCGACACCTCAGGCAAGTCCGCCCCGCGGTCGGCACCGGACAGCCGGCGGGTGATCGCCTCCCCGAGTGCCGTGCTGGTGCGCAGATTGGCCTCGAAGGCGAAGGGACTGGCGGCAGTCTTCGCCAGACCGGGACCCCGGATGGGGGTGCCCAGCCAGGCCGCATCGAACCGCGCATCCGGCGGCACGACCAACAGGAGCTGCTCCTGGACGCGGGTCATCGCCACATAGGCGAGCCGCCGCTCCTCCTCACGCATTGGCTCCGCACTGGATCGGCGCGACGGGAACAGCCCGTCTTCCAGCCCGGTGACGATCACCAGAGGGAACTCGCGCCCCTTCACCTGGTGAATCGACGACAGCAGCACCGCGTCGCCGCCGGCCTCATAGCGTTCACGGGACCGCCGCAGCGCATCCATGCGGGCGACGAACTCACCGACGGTGGTGCGGGTACGCACCGCCCAGTCAAGCAGCGTCTGATAGGCCAACTCCTTTTCGGCCGCCGCCTCACTGGTGGCCGAGGTGGCGAAGGCACTCACCAGATCGGTGGTGGCGGCATAGAGCCGCAGCGCATCGGCGGCCGGCCGATCGGCCCAGCCCAGGGCCTCGTGCCAAATCTGCGCACGGTCGGCGATCCGCGTTTCGTGATAGGGCTTCCTGGCCTGGCGGGCGGTCTCCATCAGCAGGGTCGGGGCCTGCGCGGGTGCCCGCACGATCGCATCCGCCAGGGTATCGAGCGTGGCCGCCGTGAGCCACAGGGTCGGGGTTGCGAGCATGTGCCGGACGATCTCGCGGGCGCGCGGCTCGGCGAAGAGGGTGCCGGCGGCGAGGCGCAGGTAGCCCAACAGGCCGGCGATCTCGGGGACCCGGAAGAGGTCGTCCTTCGCCTTGACGTAGGGGATGTCGCGCTCCAGCAGGGCCAGTTCCAGACTCAGCGTCTGCGCCCAGAGCCGGGCGAGGACCGCGACCTCGCGCAGCGACCGCCCGGCGCGCCGCCAACTATCGATGGCCGCCACCACCGCGGACTGGTCCCCGGCCGAGGTGGCGCGGATCACGTCCATACCGGTGTCCGGCGTGGACGGTGCCGAGACGCACAGGGTGTCCATGCGGTTGCGGTTGTGGCCGATCAACTGGGCGGCGGCCAGCGACACCCGGTGGCCGAAGCGGAAGGTCCGGGACAGGGTGTAACGGGTCGCCCCGGGGAAGTGCCGGGCGAACTCTTCCCCCATGACCTCCGGCCGCGCACCGCGCCAGGCGTAGATGCACTGAGAATCATCGCCGACCGCGTTGAGGTGCGCCCGGGTGCCGACCAGTTGGATCAGCAGTTCGACCTGGACGCGACTCACGTCCTGGAACTCATCGACCACCACCAGGTCCAGCTTGTTCGTGACCAGCGCGAGCGCTTTGGGGTTGGCACGCATCACCGCCACGGGGTCCGACAGCAGGTCGGCAAAGAACCGCAGGCCGGCACGCTCGCGGGCCTTTTCAAAGAGTGCGAAGGCCCGGACGAAGTAGGCGCAGGACGGCAGCAGGCCAAAGGTCCGGAAGGCGTCCGCGGCGGACAGGAGGTCCGACTTGACCAGCCCGATGAAGGCGCGAAACGCCTCAAACGCATCCTGGCTCGGGTACTCGTCGCTGCCCTCCTCCTTCAGCGCCGCCAGGGCGGCCTCGCGGGCGAGCCGCTTCTCCACGGCTTCGCTGGCTTCCAGGCGGCGGCGGGGCAGCAGGTCATGCTTCTCGAACAGCGCGGTCAGCGACAGTCCCAGGCTGTGAAAGGTCGACACCTTGGGCGCGGCACGGTGCGTCGGCAGTGCGCCCGCGAGCCGGGTCTGGAACTCCTTGGCCGCCTCACGATTGAAGGCGAGCACGCGGATACGTTCCGCCGGCACCCCCTGCTCCAGCAGGAACAGGACCCGGCCGACCAGCATGTGGGTCTTGCCCGAACCGGCCACGGCGTAGGTGAGGCTGTGGCCGCCGGTGTGCTCGATGGCACGCAGTTGTTCGTCGGTGTAGCTCATGGCTTGCTCTGTTCGGGGATCATCTACCGGCTCCGCTCCAACCCCAGCCAGGTCGCCAGCCGCTGGCCCATGGGCACCAGGGCCGCATTGGGAAAGCGGGGCGTCTTGGCCAACGCCAGCTCGCGCCAGAACCGGACATGATCGCGGTCGCTGGTCTCGCCGTGGTCCTGTCGATAGACCAGGTTCCCCCGAAAGTTCCCGTGACTGAACAGGGTGTCGAAGATCGCGCTCTCGTACCCCGGCATGGCGTCGATGCCGTCCAGGGGTGGGACCGTGGCGCTGCCGAGGCACACCCGGCCGTCCTGGTAGACGTTCCACAGAGGCGCATGGAACAGCGGCGTGTGCGCCGTCGGCCGTCCGCGTGACTTGATCGCAGCGAGCCGGATGGCGCCATCGGTGGCGGCGAAGACCAGGGTTGGCCAGGGCACGTCCAGACGGATCGGCCCGTCCTTCTTCCCACGAAAGAGGATGGGGCGCACGGTGCCGGGCACAGTCCAGACCAGCGCTTCGTCCCCGGAAGCGAGCAGGTTCGCCGGGGTCCACCGCAGTTCGCTGGTGCGCTCCCCGAGCAGGGTTTCCAGCAGGGCGCGGGCATCGGCCACGGTCAGCGGCCGACCGGGGAGGATGCGGGTTCCCTGAGCGTCATCGTCCAGCGGATGATAGGTGATCCCGCCCCCGCCCTCCCGGCGCTGTTCGTGGAAGACGATGGCGCCGGTGGGGCGGGTGGTGGTGATGTTGGGTAGCGCCATGGTTTCAGTGAGCGGCATGTTCGGCCTCATCGCCGGACGGGGCGGCCAGGATCAGGGCCATCGCCGTCGCCGCGTTGGTCAGTGCGTCCAGGATGGACCGGGCTCCGCCGGCCAGAACGGGGTGGCTGGCCAGCATGCGCTCCCCCGCCTGGGCGGCCTGATCGAGTATGTCTTGCAGGGCGTCCTCGAACCAGGGCAGCCCGGGGTCCAGTTGGATCAGCCAGTCGAGCGCCCAGGCGCCCTCGTCCTCCGGCGTGGGTACGGCCGGGGAGCGCCCCGCCGCGACCCGCAGACGGGCACACACCAGCCGGACCCAGCGTGCCCAGGCCAGGTCGACCGGGTGCGCATCGGCGCGCTCCAGGTCCGCGGCCAACCGGGCGGCCTTGGCCTCCACCTGCGCGACGGTCAGCGGGCAGCGCCGGTGTTGGCGTGTCACGAACGCCTGCCAGCGGTTGCGGGCGTCGAGCCAGGACGCCAACTCGGCGGCCAGGTCCGCCGCGTCCGCCACGGACTCGGTGCCGCGCTCCAACCAGCCGCTCTCCTGGGCCTCGTCGACGCAGGCGGCATGGAAGGCGGCGGCGTCGTTGCGCACCGCCGCGGGCACCGCCAGAAAGGCGTCCAGGCGCTCCTCCACGCTCCAGAACAGGTCCGGCTGCCAGCCGCGGGTACTGTCGATCCCCAGGGTCTCACGCATCAGAATGCAGGCGCGATAACACAGGCTCGCCAGATCGGGATGCAGGGTGAGCAACGGCAGGCGGTGGCAGACCAGTGCCGTGCCCTCGCCCACCAGGTGGATCGCGCCGTCGCGCCCTTCCACGCCGATCAGCAGGGCCGGGCGCAGCGCGGGGTCCACCAGGTCCGCGACCTGGGCGTTCAGGTGGTCGCCGATGGCCGCCAGGGCGGCAGCGGCCAGTCTATAGAGTGGACGCGCATCGCCACCGTCGTTCGCGTCCAGGGCCACGGCCACCGCCTGGCCGTCCACCAGCCCGGCTTCCAGGGTGAACTCCAGCAGGCCGGCGACCTCCTGCCAGTCCTGCTCCAGCCAGTCGGCATAGGCACGGCGGGTGTCCGTCTCCCCATGGAAGGCGCCGGGCGCGGCACGCAGGGGGAAGGCGAGCGGGCTCAGGCCGGCGGCAGCGCCCGGGGATCGAACCGGCCACGCCGTCGATCCTGGGCGGCGCGGCCGAGGATCTGATCGACCCGGCGCTGTTGCCAGCCTGCTGTGACCCTGAGTCCGCATGGGGTGTGCTCCTGTGCCGATGGCGTTGCGCGGTGATCCGCCCAGACGCGCAGCCGGGCGGTGATCTCGCCGGGGTTCATTGCCGGGCTAGCCTTTGGTCTTCACCGTCGGGCGCTCGACGGGATAGACCAGGGTCCCGTCGGCGCGGAACTCGGGAGCGGCAAGCGTTGCACCCTGGACCTGTGGGAAGTTCGGCGCGTACAGCGCCAGCGCGTCCTCGGCGGACAGAGAGGCGTCGGGGTCGGCCAGTTCCAGGGCGCCCAGGCGAAAGACGCGGGGCGGGGTCTCGATGGTGGTTGCGGTCATGGGATGCTGCTCCTGTTCTGGGTCGGGGGATCAGGCGGCCTGGCGCCGGGCGACGAGTCCAAAGCTCGCCCAGGTGCGGGGGTCGATGGCCAACTCGCGCACGCGCACGCCGGTCGGGTTGATGAAGAAGCCGTGGACGCCGATGGTGCCGTGTCGTACCAACTGCCACAGCAGATCGCAGGCGGCGACGGCCACCCAGCGGTTGATGAACAGGTCTTGGGCGGCCAGGGCCTCGGCAGCGGAACAGCTTGGCGTGTCGTCGGCGTCCAGACGCTCGGCCTGCGCGAGTTCCGGGAACAGGTCATAGACGTTGGGCAGGCGGGCCGGGTCCGCCAGCCAACCACCCAGGTGGCCCAACACGACCTGGCCGGTGCGCGCCCCATTGCCGAGGTCGAGCCACAGGGTGTCGCGCCAGCGGTAGGGGTCCAGGTGCCAATCATGGGCACCGATCTCATGGCGGACCTGGGCCTTGTCCACGCACGTCACCAGCAGATCGACCCGGTGGATGGCATCGAGCGCCGACACGGTGAGGGGCTCGGCAACCCCCTGCCCGTTCAGGCCGCCGAAGGTGCCATAACGATGCACCAGGAGTTCCGCCTTGTTCTGTCCCAAGTCCGCGGGCCAGAAGCGTTGCCGCACGGTATTGGTGGCCGAGACGCTGTCGGGGTCGAACACGGACATCTGGAACCCCGGGTGCCCCAGGGCGCGCAAGGCCCGGTCGATCCGCGCCAGTCCGTCGAGGACTTCGCTGCCGCTGCCCCCGGCACCCGCCAGGACCACGCGGATGGGGTTCGCGACCCAATGGTTTGGTAGGACAAACATGGCGCGCTCAGGCGAACAGGTTGTTGGGGTCGGTTGGCGTTGCCGGCACCGCAGCCGGTATCGGGTCCAGCGGGGCCGCAGCAACCGGCGCTTGCCTGCCCTGTTCCACCAGTCGCGCCCCGGCCTTTCCCGCGTCCTTCAACGCTTCCAATGCAGTGACCTTCATTTCCACATCCCGGCGGCGCTCCCCGAAGGTCGCGAGCAGCGCGGGCAACCGGGCGTCCAGTTCCGCGACGCTGCCGGTAATCCGCAGCGGCATCGCCAGCGCCGCGCGCAGGGGTGCCGTGTCGCCGTCCAGGTTCTCCACCGGCTTGGTCAGGAGGGGCTGCACCAGGAGGGTCAGGCCGCCATCCGGGTTGCGGGCGATTTCGAAGCGGAGGCGTTCGCCCGCGGTCAGGACGCCGGCAAGTTGTTCAAAGAGGGCCATGGTGGTCTCCGGGGGTGTGGCGGGCGGGGGTTCAGGTGCGTTCGGCCAGGGCCTTGAAGCGCCCGACCACGGCCTGGGGGACGAAGCCGGACCAGTCGAAGGCATCCGGAACCAGGGCCGCGGTGATGATCGTGTCCACCTTGCCTTGCAGCAGCCGGGCGTACCTGGCCTCGCCATGGGTCGCGTCGTACCAGGCAGCGAAGCCGGCCTCGCGCAGCAGTGCATCCATGCCCGCCTTGCGGTGGGCACGCAGGAAGGGCTCATCCACACGGAACCGCTGCGTCAGGTCGGTCTTGGTCGTCGCGAGAATCGCCACCGTCGCCCCGGGCAGATCGCCGTCGCTTCGCTCCATGAGGATGTAGCGCACCAGGGCCGCCTCCAGGGCGACACACTGGTCATCGGCCAGGGCCACCAGCGTGGCCATGGCACTGGCACGTGCGGTCGGCACGGCGGCCACCCCGAGCTTTTCGGTGTCGGTGTATCCGGCATCCCGCAGCAGCGCAAAGAGGCGCACGGCACGGGCCACCCGACCATCTTCTTGGGCAAGGTCTGCCGTGATGGCGCGCAGCTTGGTATCGGTCATGTCCTGGACCTTTTGGGGGGTCGCCTCGGCGTGCGGGCTTTCGGCCGCCGGTTGCTTGGGCGCTGCCGCCAACCGCTTGGTCGACGACGCGGCCGGCGCACCCTGCGGCGTCTCAAGCAGACGGCGGTAACCCTGCTGCTTCTCGGCGCGGCAGGCCAGGTTGAAGCACAGGTCTTCCGTCAGCCGCCCCTCCTGCCCCGGCGCGGTCGCGATCAGTACCCCGAAGTGGGCGCACTGCCGACACCCTTCCGTGAGTTGCTGCGGTCCCACCCCGAGTGCGCCGGTCGCCTCAAGCACCGCGTAGGTCTCCGGTGCGCGCTCGGTGTCGAGCCAGACTGCGGCGACCTCTTGGGCCATAGCCTGCTTCCTGGCTTCCAGGACCAGGCGGGTCTTGTCGCCGTAGCACTTGGGGTTGGAGCACTGGCCGCTGTCGATATGGGTGGCGAACAACTGGCCCTGCACCTCCGAGTTGTGGGCGCACCCCTGGCAGGCCGCCTGGTCGAAGATCGCCCGTCCCAGGGGTAGGGCCACCTGACCGATCCGCTCGCGCAGTTGGGCAATGCTGATGCCCTGTTCCAGGATGCGCGGCAGGGTGCCGTCCTGGGTGTCGGGCGCCAGGGTGGCCAGCAACTCACCATGACCCAGGGTGAGGCGGCGGGTGTCCAGGGCCTCAAGGACGGCCGGGGTGCAATGCAGCAGGGCCAACCGGCTGTCGAGCTTCGAGGCACTCCAGCCGAGTCGGCGCCGGGCCTCGTCCCGGTCGCCGTGGCACAGGGTCAACAGGTCCCGCGCCTTCTGCGCTTCCTCGCTCGGGGCCAGATCGTCCCGGTGGGTGTTCTCGACCATCGACATCTGCATGGACTGGAGGTCATCCACCACGCGAACGAAGGCGGGGATTTCGTCCAACCCGGCCTCGCGCGCCGCCCGCCAACGCCGTTCACCGGCGATGATCTGATAGCGCCCGGCGTCGATGGCGCGTACCACGATGGGCTGGATGACACCCTGCCCGCGGATCGATTCGACCAGTTCACGCATCCTGGCCAGGTCGAAATGACGCCGGGGATTATGCCCCGCACGGGGCGCAATGACGTTGACGGGCAGCCAGGCGAGTTGACCGTCCTCGGCGGACGGCAGAGTCACGGCAGCTTCTAGAATGACGGGTTGGGTTTGCATGACGGCCCCTGTCGGTCTATCGGTTATACGTGGCGTTGAAGTGTTCCACGCGTGTGATCCACGGCGTTTGCGTTTCCCCAAGCGACTGATGTGCTTGCTGGCACCGCGTCCTTTCGGCCATTCCCCGAGCCTCTGCGCTGCTGTTCCACGCGCTGCAAGCTGATTTTCGACTGACCGTATTGCCCGCCACCAATCCGCTATAGGTGCCATTATAGCCGCCCGCCGGCTTTCGTCAAGAGTGATATTTTATTAGCACTATCCGCTTTACGTTTTGCGCCGCACTTGCTAGGCTACCACCATCGACTAATCCTTTCTTGATTGCAGAGGCTGACATGACAGGCACACCGCGACCAATGACGCCGGTCGAACGCTTTTCGGCGTCGGTAAAGGACGGTCATCTCAAGGGGGCACTGGATGCGTTGGTCTGCCTCCCGGTCAATGTGATGCGTGAGGTGCTGATGAGTGCCGGTTTCCGCGTCGCCTTTGAGAAGACCAAACCGAAGGTCCTGGCCTATGTTCAGGCCGAGCTGATGCAGGCCGTGGCAGCCCGGGAACTGCCCCGTAACCCCTGGAAAGATCAACCGGAACTGCCCACTGATGCGGTGTTCGGTTCAACGCCCGCGGTCATCGGAGAAAACGAGTGGCGGGTGATCGTGCGCCCCAGCGTCTTTGACGGACGCTGTACTGAGTATCAATGGCGCCGTATTGGTTCGCTCATGTGGCACCCGGCAGGCGAATGGCCGACCTACAACCACAACGACGGGGTCTATATGGGGTGCCCACGGTCTTTGGCGGACAAGGTGTTTTCCCCGAACCAGCACGCTATCGAGGCGGCGCTGGGTCAAGCGCCTGATGCCCTGCTCGGGCAGCAGTTCGTTTTGGCCTTATCGATCGAATCCCTGGAGACTGCGTCATGACAACGAATCCCGGCCAGGTCTACGCCGAACTCTGGAGCGAGTATGTCGCAGCCAGACAGGCATTCGATGCGCGAGCCAATGCACTTAGCCAGCGTGAGGGGAAGGAGTTTGGGGTTTCAGGTTCGTCCCAAACCTTCGCAAAGGGCATCTTCGATACTCGGGAGGATCTCACGAAACGCGCTGAAGAGATTGTTGCTCGCCTGGTCCGCCTGGCATGTGAGGCGTTCACTCCCACGGGTTGCCCGTCACTGACTATCAGTCATGCGGGCTTGCAGGTCCGTTTTGTCAATAATGTATGCGATGATCGCTCGGGCCAGGATTTTGTATTTCGCCCTGAGCGGTTCGACCCGGCCGCGTTGTGGCGCGAACTGGAACAGGGCTATGGTGGGGATAAGGGCGTTGAGCTGGCCTACCGCAAGGCCGCAAATTTCATTGAGGATGAGTTTAACCTGCGCCCGGGGGTTGTCGTCTTGCGCCGCCGTGAGGGTATCGTCCTGCCGCTGCGGGTCTACATCGACAGTTCATTCGAGACGCCCACCCGGAAACCGCTGTCATGGGGCCGGCAAGGCGAGCTTTTTCAACTGCTCGGCTACCTGCAGACGTTCGCGGTCTGGGCAGAGGATACGAGCAATCTGGCAGGCGGTCTCGAGAGTGCGAAACGACGACTGTGCGAACACGGGTACAACGTGGTTTCCCGGCAACGGATTCAGGTCTCTTCTGCCCTGCACATCATTACCTATCACACCCGCTTTGAGTTCGTCTTCGGCGCCGCGATCGGCACGCAGCTGCAACTGTTCCTGGCCCTCTATGGCCGACATTCCGAGAGCGCCGATGCCCAGGAGGCCGCGTGACCACTGCCGCACCCATCCCAACCAGCCACCCTGCCCCTGACTGGCGCCAGGCCCTGCGCGGCCGGACCTCGCTCGGAAGCCAGGCCAAACGCCCCGGGTCACTCGCTGGACTGCACGCGGCCCGCTTGGCGCACCTTGGCCAGTTCTTCACCCCGGACGCCCTCGCCGGCTGGATCTGGCGCATGGTCGTCCCAGCCCTGGAGCGCGCCCTGTCCAGGGACGGTGAAGGCGCTCGGGTGCCCCTGATCGACACCAGTTGCGGCACCGGTGCCCTGCTCCAGTTTGCCGATCCGGCCCGCCACACGCTGGCCGGGACCGATGTTCACGGTCCCAGCGTGACGGCGCTCGGTGACGCTGCCAAAGCGGCCGGGTTCCAGTGCCACTTCTCGACCGTGGGCATGGAGCAGATCGACCCGACCGGCTTCGGGGTCGCCCTGATCAACCCGCCCTTTTCGCTGCATCTGGAGGCGCCAACCCTGGTTGCCGGCCCGGCCACGCACTACGGGCGCTTCGGGCCGGATACCTCAGCCCTGTCGCACGCCTACGCCGTGCAGCAAGCCTTGGCGGCGGCCGACCTGGTGGCCGCACTCTTGCCGCGATCCTACACCGACACCTTGCTGGCCGACCCCGTGGCCTGGCCGCGACTGGTGGCCGCGTTCCACGCCCCGGCCTGGTGCTTCCGCGAGCAGGGGGCCGAGGTGCGGGTGTCCGTGCTGTTCTTCGCCAAGGACCCACGGGCGCCCGGCGCAGCCGTCCGCGTCGAGACCCTGGACGACGCCCTGACCCTGGTGCCGGACTTAGGCCTGTCGTGCCGCACCACGCGGGACCTGAACCCCCGGCTGCACGAAACGGGGATCGTCGACGAAGGACCGACCATCACCCGCCCGGTCACGGGTAACCCCAAAGTCCGACTCGGCCACTCGGGGCGCAAGCTGACCCTGGGCTTTGCCTGTGGTCTGATGGAGGCCAAGGTTCGCAACGCGGTCCTACGCGAGCGGCTCACCGCTCCGGTCATCGACGGCCACCGTTACCCCAAGGGGGTGAAGTACACCGGCCAGGGTGCACTGGATATCGAGGTTCATCTGGCCCAGGCGGACCCGCTGGCGTCCATTGATGCGCTGTGCGACCTGATCCGCGCCACCGGCGCCGACCTGGAGGTCGACCCGGGGTTGTTGCGATACCTGCACAAACGCACCCGCCGGCTGCGCATCGAGCGCACCCCCTTCCGGCATACCATCCTGGTCAAGGCAGACATGGCGCATGGCCCGGCCGGCGCGCTTGTCGGCAAGGCGCGCACCACGCACCTGGTAGACCCCGACACCTGGGGCTCACCGGTCATCAAGGCGGGGGCGGAGGTGGCCTTCTCTGCGGACGGCTCAGGGTCCTACCGGTACCGGGTTGGCGGGCGCGACTTCGGGCTATCGGAAGAAGTGCTCAATCGCCGCTTCGCCGTCGTCACCGGACAGTCGGAAGACCATTGGGAAACGGTCCATCCCGGACGGCTGGTGGCCTTCCCCGAGCGGGCGGCCGAACTTCGCCGCCGTGGGCAGGCGCTTGGCCTGGATGGGTTCCTGTCCTGGGACTACCAGTTCGAGGACCTGCTGGAATTGTCGATGAGCCGCGGCGCCATCGCCGCCTGGGCGGTCGGGCTCGGCAAGGCGCGGCTCGCGGCCGGGTTGATCCTGCTGTCCGGCTGCACCGCCGGGCTGATCTGCACCGAGGCGTACCTGATCGACGAGCTGCGCACCGAGTTGGCCAGGCTCCCGATCCCGGCCACGGACTGGCAGGTGATCCAGAGCCCGCGGGACCTCGACCGGCTCCGGCGGATCAACGTGATCAGTTACCACCGACTGCGAGGGCCAATCAACGGCGCCCACCAACGCCGGACCTACGCAAGCCGGCTGCGGCACCGGATCGGCTGCCTGGTCGCCGACGAGGGGGACCTGTTGCGTAACAAGGGGACGGCCCAGAGCGCGGCCTTGCGGAAGGTTGCAGCCAAGCGGCGCCATGCGTTGTCCGGGACCCCGCTTGGGAACTACCCGCGCGATGCCTTTTCCGTGCTCGCCTTCACCGGGGGCGATGCGACGGCCGCCCAGGTGTACGGGATGCACCGTTGGTATCTGGACCCGGCGCTGCGGCAATCGACCCGTGACTGTGTGCCGGGGGTCGATCGGGTGCGCGAGCAGTTCGTCACCCTTGAGTGGGTAACAAACCAGTTTCGGCAGGATATGACGACCGGGGCCAAACGGGAGGTGCCGAAGCTGCGCAATCTGTCGGCCTACCGGGGGGCCCTGGCCCACCACGTCAAGCGGCGCGTGGCCCAGGAGCCCGATGTGGCGCGGCACTTCCAGATCCCGGTACCGGAGCACCGCGTGACCACCCTGGATTGGGACCCGGCGCACCTGGCCCACTACTTGCGGATCGCCGAGGACTTCCGTCAGTGGTACCTGAAGGGCCAAGCCAACTCCCGCGAGCGCAACCTGATCGCCCTGCTGGCGCGTATCCAGGCGGTGCAGATCGCGGCGGCGATCCCCCAACGCCGCTCGGACAAATCCCCGTTCGTCTACGATGGCGGGCTCACCAGCAAACAACGGTACGTGGTGGACCGGTTGGCAGGGCTGGTGGAGGACGGCCACAAGGTCATCGCCTATGCCGAATGGCCGGAGTTGCTGGAGGTCATCGGGCGGGCGTTGGATCGCCGCGGGGTCGAACACGTCACCATCCATGGCGGCAAGCCCATTGCTGAACGGGTCCGGGAACTGAACACGCGCTTCCGCGCCGGCCCCGCGCCGGTGCTCTTGGCGAGTCTGGGGGTGGCACAGAAGGGGCTGAACATCCCGGAGGCGGATCGGGTGCTGTTCCTGACCCGCTCCTGGACCGCCAAGACCGAGGACCAGGCCGAGGGTCGCGTGCTGCGGCCCCAGCAGACCCGGCCCGTCACGACGGAGTTCGTCCACCTGCGGGGGTCGATCGACGACTACCAGGGGCAGATGGTCACGCACAAGCGGGACGCCATCAACGCCGGGCTGGATTGGGGGACCCCGACGTTGGACGACGTGGAGTTCCTGCACCTGGATACCCTCTTGGGGCGGTTCGTCGAGGACCTGGCGGGGCTGATGGGGTGCCGGACCCATGAAGTCCGGGACCGACTGGCGGCATAGGGGAAGATGATGAGTGATATCGAGGTTGTCATTGGTGAGGGGTCAGTCACCATCCGGCGCTCAGGGCGTTCAGCGCCCATCGTGGCGCAGGTCCTGGGGCTCGATCGGAACCCGGACGGTGAAGTCACCCGTCTATGGCTCGATCGCCTGGTGCATCGGCCGGGGGAGGCATGGACTGGCGCATGGTCCGTCCGTGGGGCGGTGAGTTCGATCATCGAGCGCGTTGGCATCGGCGCCGTTGGTTCGTTCCGCCACCCACCGGAATCACCATGAGCGCCCACGGAGCGACCCGCCAACGCGCCTTCGAGACCGCCTGTACCCTCGCCGCTGGCGGCAAACGCCCGACGATCGCCGCCGTCCGCGAGGGACTGGGCGGCAAAGGCTCCCAGCAAGCGATCGGCGCCGGCATTGACGACTGGCTCGACGAGGCCGCCCGGCGCTTCCAGATCCCCGGCATTCCCGAGGCGCTGCGCACCCAAGT
>CAILVI010000435.1 GCA_903837595.1 uncultured Thiodictyon sp. | reverse complement strand
GGGGAGGGGAACGGCCAAGGCGCCCGCCACTTTCATCTTGCGGGGTGGTGCGGGCGCCATGGCCGTTAGCCGGTGGCGGTTCCCGACCTATCCGAGGAAATTCTGCGGCTCCTGCACGCCGGACCGGCTGAAGCCTTGACCTCCGGTGGCCGCAACGACGATCAAGACGTCACTGTTCACCCCGACTTCACCCAAACTTCACCGACTTTCACCTGAACTCGACTAGGGTTTCACGCGGCAGGTCCAGACTGTCCCGGTCCATCAACCGACCGGAGACCGCCATGCAAAAGACCCTTCTCATCAAGGCCGCGCTCACCGCGGCACTCGCTCTGGCCCTGCTGGTGCCACTGGAGATGATCCACAACACCGTCGGCGAGCGCCAGGCCCGCCAGGCGACCGTCGTCCGGGAGGTGGCGGCGAGCCTCTCCGGTGCCCAGACCCTGGGCGGCCCGGTCCTGGTCTTCCCGTATGCATTGGAATGGACCGAGACGGTCCTGGAGGACATCGCCAACGCCCCGCCCGGGACCGCCAGCCGGGTACAGCGCGAACACCAGCGCCGCAGCGAGGGGCGCTGGGTGGTGCTGCCGAGCCTGGCCGACTGGTCCACCCACGCGACCACTGATTTCAAGCGACGCGGGCTGTTCAAGGCCCTGGTCTATGATCTGACGGCCACGGTGACGGGGCGCTTCGAGGTCTCGGTCACACCGGCCCTGCCGGGTGTGCGCGAAGGGGTCAAAGTGACCTGGGGGACGCCCTTCGTCAGCGTCTTCGTCAGTGACACCCGCGGGCTCGCGAGCACCCCGCAACTGACCTTGGACGGGGCACCATTGAACTTTCGTAACGGCAGCGGGCTCGCGGCCCTGCCCGACGGGATTCGGGCAGACGCCGTTGCACTCAAGCCCGGGGCGGCCCTGTCCCTGCCCTTCTCGCTGACGCTGGCGGTGCGCGGAACCGAGGCCGTGGACTTCCTCCCGCTCGCAGAGACCACCCGGGTCGCGATCGATTCACCATGGCCGCACCCGAGCTTCGACGGCGCCTTCCTGCCGCTGCCACGCGATCGGGCAGGCACCGTCGCCGGCTTCAGCGCCCGCTGGGAGGTCACCGCCTTGGCGACCAAGGCCCCCGCGGCCTTCACCGCTGCCGCGCGTGAGGGTCGCGCCTGGGAGCGGGCCTACCGGGACGCCTTTGGCGTGCGTTTCATCGAGCCCATCAACGTCTATTCCATGGCGGACCGGGCACTGAAATATGGCTTTTTGTTCGTCGCCTTGAGCTTTGCCGCCTTCTTCCTGTTCGAGTTGCTCAAGTCACTGCGCATCCACCCCGCCCAGTATCTGCTGGTTGGGCTGGCACTGGCCATTTTCTTCCTGCTGCTGCTGAGCCTCTCCGAGCAGGTCCCGTTCACCCTGGCCTATGCGTTCGCGGCCGGCGCCAGTATTGCGCTCCAGGGGTTCTACCTCAGCCATGTGCTGGGGAGCGCGCGGCGGGGATTGGGCTTCGCCGGACTGCTCGCGGCCCTGTTCGCGGCACTTTACGGGCTCCTGATCAACGAGGACACCGCGCTGCTCATGGGCTCACTGCTGCTCTTCGGACTGCTGGCCCTGGTCATGGTCATCACCCGCCAGCTCGACTGGTACAGCGTCGGAGCCACTGACCCGGGGCGCGCCACGGCACCGGCCGGCCGGACGCCTGATTGACGCCAGCGCGGAGGGTCGCCCTGAAGGGCGACCTACACCTGGCCCGGGTGTCTCACGAGTCTCACGCCAAGATCGCCTCCGCCCGTGATACCATCCCCGCCCATGCTGACCTACCCCGACATTGACCCCATCGCCGTCGCCATCGGACCCCTGCGCGTGCATTGGTACGGGCTCATGTATCTGGCAGGCTTTGCCCTGTCCTGGGCGTTGGCGCGCAGCCGGGCGGCGCGCCCTGGCTCGGGCTGGACCGCCGAGATGGTGGATGATGTGATCTTCTACTGCATCATCGGCGTCATCGCGGGTGGCCGGCTCGGCTACATGCTCTTCTATGGGTTCGACCAGATACTCGCCAACCCGCTGAATCTTTTTAAGGTCTGGGAGGGCGGCATGGCCTTCCACGGGGGCCTGATCGGGGTCATCGTCGCCATGTTGGTGTTCGCCCGCCACCAGGGCCTGCACTTTTTCCAGGTAGCCGACTTCGTGAGCCCGCTGGTCCCCACCGGCCTGATGTTCGGGCGCATCGGCAACTTCATCAATGGTGAACTGTGGGGGCACCGCACCGACCTGCCCTGGGGCCTGCAGCTCCCCTGCGCCCGGTTCCCAGCCGCCTGCGCGGACCAGCCCATCGGCACGCTGCTGAGCCCGGCGGTCCACCCGTCCCAGCTCTACGAGGCGGGCCTTGAGGGCCTCGCGCTCTTCCTGATCCTGTGGACCTTTTCCAGCCGCCCGCGGCCGATGATGGCCGTGTCCGGGCTCTTCCTGTTGCTCTACGGGTGTTTCCGTTTCTCCATCGAATTCGTCCGCACACCGGACGTCCAGTTGGGCTATCTCGCCTTCGATTGGCTTACCATGGGGCAGATCCTGTCCACTCCGATGATCCTGTGCGGCGCACTGTTTCTGTTACTCGCCTACCGCCGCCGCTAGAGGAGCCGGGGCGTCCCGCCCCGGCGGCAAAGATTTCTGGGCGGGACGCCCCGACTCCTCTCTACCAGGGCCGGTACACCATCCCCGGAATCACCTTAGAGTCGAACACGGCAGGCATCTGCGCCACGAATGCGCGCAACTCCACCAGGTTCATATAGGTGCCATAGGAGGCCTTGGCCGCCTCCATCGGCATCTCGACCCAGTAGCGATCGGCCTCGCGTTCGCACAGGATCTGCAGGATGTGCTCTGCGGGGTCCATGATGCCGAGAAAGTCGTCCTCCGACTGTAGCCGCGGGAGTAGTTGCTCGCAGATGTTGCGGGCGCTCATCTCCACCGCGCTGGCGGAGGAGACCGATTCGCCGAAGCGGTCGAAGAGATAGTAGACGCGATAGTGCATGGTCAGCGGCCTACAGGTGGAACCCACCCGGGGGCATACCGCCACCCGGGAAACCGCCGGGGAATCCGCCCGGCATGCGACCACCGATGGCGCGCATCATCTTCGCCATTCCGCCGCCTTTCATCTTTTTCATCATTTTTTGCATCTGGGTGAACTGCTTGAGCAGTTGGTTAACGTCCTGTACCTGGGTCCCGGAACCCTGTGCGATGCGCCGTCGCCGCGACCCCTTGATGATCGCCGGGAACTGGCGCTCCTGGGGCGTCATCGAGTCGATGATCGCGGCCAACTTGCCCATCGCCTTATCGTTGACCTGATTTTTCATGTGCTCAGGGACCTGGCTCATGCCCGGGAGCTTATCCATCAGGCTCGCCATGCCGCCCATCTTGGTCATCTGCACCAACTGCTCGCGGAAGTCCGCCAGATCGAAGTCCTTGCCCTTCTTGAGCTTCTTGACCAGACGCTCGGCCTGCTCGCGGTCGACCTTGGACTGGACCTCCTCCACCAGTGAGAGCACGTCGCCCATCCCCAGGATGCGCGAGGCGACCCGGTCCGGGTGGAAGGGCTCCAGGGCTGTGGTCTTCTCACCCGTACCCAAGAACTTGATCGGCTTGCCGGTGATCTGCCGGATCGAGAGCGCCGCACCGCCGCGGGCGTCGCCGTCGGTCTTGGTGAGGATGATACCGGTGAGCGGCAGGGCCTCGTCGAAGGCGCGGGCCGTGTTGGCCGCGTCCTGACCGGTCATGGCATCGACCACGAACAGGGTCTCGACCGGCCGGATGGCGGCGTGGATGGCCTTGATCTCATCCATCATGGCCGCGTCGACGTGCAGCCGACCGGCGGTATCCACGATCAGCACGTCCTTGAACTGCTTGCGCGCCGTGTCCACGGCGTTGCGGGCGATGTCGACCGGGTTCTGCTCCCCGCTGCTCGGGATGAACCCGGCGCCCACCTCGGCGGCCACGGTGCGCAGTTGCTCGATGGCCGCCGGACGGTAAACGTCGCAACTGACCACCACCACGGTCTTTTTCTGCTTCTCCTGGAGCCAACGGGCAAGCTTCGCCACGCTGGTGGTCTTGCCCGAGCCCTGGAGCCCGGCCATCAGCACCACCGCGGGGGGCTGAGCGGTGAGGTCCAGGCGCTCGTTGGCCTCGCCCATCAGGGCGATCAGCTCGTCGTTGACGATCTTGATCAGGACCTGGCCGGGCGTGAGGCTCTTCATCACCTCCTCGCCCAAGGCCTTGGCCCGCACCTGCTCGACGAATTGGCGCACCACCGGCAGGGCCACGTCCGCCTCCAGCAGGGCCATGCGCACCTCGCGCATCGTGTCCTTGATGTTGTCCTCGGTCAGGCGCCCCTGACCCCGCAGGTCTTTCAGGACACGCCCGAAGCGCTCCTGGAGATTCTCGAACATACTTGCCCCCTAATGATCGCCCCGGTCGGCGCCGCTGTGTTCTAATGGTCGCGCCCGCCACCCGGCGATGTCGACACGCCCGGCACGCCGGATGCACAAGGTCAGACAGTATACCGCCCGCCGCGGCGTTTTCCCGATCGGCGGTTTATGAGATTATGCGCCGCTATGAAACATACCCTACTCGCCGTCACCGCCATCCTCTTCTACCTGTCCGCCACTGGCGCGATCGGGCTGCGCCTGTTCCGCTCGACGGACGTCTGGGTCCCCAAGCGCGACCTGGCGCTCTCACTCGGCTTTGCCGGACTGGTCCTGCACACCTGGTTGCTGTGGGACAGCATCTTCAGTCACACGGGACTTAATCTACTATTTTTCAATGCACTGGCCCTCACAACCTGGACCGTGATCGCGCTGCTCATGGTCTCCAGCCTGACCAAGCCGGTGGAAAACCTGGGCCTGATCCTGCTCCCGCTGGCCGCCCTGAGCATCGGGTTGGAGGCACGCTTCGGCGAGGTCGCCTTCATGAGCCCGGCGGCCGGCTGGGACCTGAAGGTCCATGTGCTGTTGTCGATGCTCGCCTACAGCCTGCTGACGCTGGGCGCGGTGCAGGCCGTCCTGCTGGCGATTCAGGACCATCACCTGCGCAGCCGCCAGCCTGGCGGTTTTGTCAGGGGGCTGCCGCCGCTCCAGACCATGGAAAGCCTGCTGTTCGAGATGATCGCGGCTGGGTTCGTGCTCCTGACCTTCGCGCTCCTGTCCGGGTTCGCCTTCCTTCAGAACATGTTCGCCCAGCATCTCGTCCACAAGACCGTGCTGTCGACCCTGGCCTGGCTGGTCTTCGGCGGGCTGCTGCTCGGGCGGTTCCGCTACGGCTGGCGTGGTCGCACGGCCATCATCTGGACCCTGAGCGGCTTCGTGATCCTGATCCTCGCCTACTTCGGCAGTAAGGCGGTGCTGGAACTCATGCTGCACCGCACGATGGGCTAAAATCGTTCGTGGGGCTTGCCCAGGACCCCACGAATAGTGCAAAATTGTCGTTCTGCTGACGGCGGCCACGGATGACCGGTCAGCGCGATTCCCCCTCAGCGGGGTAATCACTCGGGGCAGTAGCTCAGCTGGGAGAGCGCCGCGTTCGCAATGCGGAGGTCAGGGGTTCGATCCCCCTCTGCTCCACCAATTTAATTAGACAGTTAGCTAGCATTCTTAACTCCACTTCGCGATGTCGTGTGACCGGATTGTGACCCGGCATTGTCGAGGCGGGCTAGCGCCGACCGGGTGTTCTCTGGCGCCAGGTGGGCATATCGCTCGGTCATCCTGATCGTCGAGTGTCCCAGTACATCCCGCACCTCGGCCAAGGCGGCTCCCGCCTGGACCAACCACGCGGCGCAGGTGTGCCGCAGGTCGTGAATCCGAAAATCCACGATGCCGGATCGCTCGCACGCTGTCTTGAAGCCGTGCTTGATGTCGCCGATTCGCTCGCCAGTCGCATGGGCGAAGACCCACGGTGATCCTGGGCAGCGCGCCACACGGAAAGCGAGCCGCGATTGTAGCGCACGCAGGGCCTCGGCGTTGATCGGCACGGCACGACGCGTTCCGGTCTTGGTGTGGGCCCCCTCCAAGCGGATGACACGCTCGTCAAAGTCCACGCGCGACCACTCCAGACCCAACAACTCACCCTTGCGACAACCTGTGTTGATGGCGAGCCGAATAAAGTCAGGCAGATGTTCCGCCTGTTCTTCCAGGCCCGCAGCGTCGATCAGGGCCGCGGCTTCCTGGCTGGTTAGCCAGCGTAACCGACCTTCGGGCTCCCGCAACTTACGCCCGACCACTGGGTTCGCGACGTCCCATTCCAGTTCGGTCCGGGAAAAGTTCAGGGCCGCAGACAGTACACACAGTTCGCGGTTCACGGTACCAGGCTTGGCCCCGGCCCCGCGCCGATTGTTGATGTACGTCCGCACGCGCGCGGGCCCGATCTCCGCCAGGTCCAACCCGCCGAATGCCGCGCGTAAATGCACCGTGCAGTCTTGATCGCGGCGGAATCCGTTCGGACGCTTCTCCTGCTCCGCATGTTGGAGCCAGGCGCACATCAGATCCTCGAACGACCTGCTCGGCTGCTCGCCCCAGTGCTCGGCGCGGTAGGCTTCGAGTTTCCATTTCGCTTCGAGTGCGGCGGCTTCGGCCCGGTCCTCGGTTTCAGTAGAGCGTCTAACTCTCTTGCCGAACTTATCGATGTAACTGACCAACCAGAAAGGGCTTTTGATCCGTTTGTACGGCATTCGCTGGCGCCTCTGCGTTCTGAGAATTGCGGGAGAGTAGCACGCGTGTCACTGTTGGCAGGCGTACGAACTGCGGCGGTGGCACCACCCTCTGCACGCTCCACGAAGGCGCGCACGCTGGCGGCACTCACCCTCACCGCCCGGCCGATCCGCACCGGCGCCAGCTCGCCCGCGTCCAGAAGACGGCGTACGGTGCGCGGCGAGACCGACAGGGCCAACGCGGTTGCGTCCAGTGTCAGGGCCAGGGGTTCATTCACGATCGCGGTCCACCGGGGAGGCGTCGGAGCGAGGAGCGCTGTCGGTTCGGGCGTGGGCATGTCTGGTCTGTGCTGGGATGCATGACAGCGGCATGAATGCGACCAGCAAGATCGAGCGGGCGAGCCTGTTGAGTCTGAGTCACATGAAGGATTCCTTTGCTGTACGAGCGTTTGGCGGCGAAGGGGGCCGGAACTGAATCAGTCCTAGAAAACAGAATAGCACTTTTAAAGCTTTAAAAAAACACCAAACGCGCTTGATCACTGTTAACCCGTCTTCGACTATTCGCGCCTATTTTTCACGTAACCCATTGGTTGGCTTGCACCGCAGGGGCAAAGGTCGGCACTACACAGCGATTAGTGTATGGAAGCTTGGTGAGCGGCAGT
>CAILVI010000434.1 GCA_903837595.1 uncultured Thiodictyon sp. | reverse complement strand
GGCATTCCCACGCGGAGCGTGGGAACGAGAAGACACGATGCGACGCTCATTTTACGAACTGGCCGATCATGTTCTGAAATTGAGCCTCAACCTTTGCCGCAAAGTCGCACTGGATCTCCCAGATATCGGTGAATTCGGCAAAGGCCCAGCGGCCGTGGGCACCGAGGTTGTTGACTCCCGGGACCCAGTAGGTGTCCATGGTCGCCTTCTTTTCCTTGGCGTCCTCGCCCCGGTAGCCCTTTATCTCCACGATCAGGTGCACCAGGTCGTCCTCACCGCGGCCGTCGTCCACCAGACAGATGAAGTCCGGCCGGTAGTGGCGCTGCTCGGAGCCGTAACGATACGGCACCTCGAATCCCAGGTTGTGGTTCTTCACATAGGCGCGTACCAGCGGATGGTCCTCCGCTACCCGGCAGAATTCTGCCTCCCAATCGCTGTCGAGTATCACCCAATTGAGGTGGCAGCGCTGCGGGTGCGTCTCCCAGCGCTCGGTCTTGCTGGTGTTAAAGCGGACATGGGCGGTGGAGCCGACCGGGTTGTAGGGGTCAAGCAGGGCGAGGATCGGGCGCTTGCCGATGAAGGCGCGGGTGATGCCGGCGGTGATCCGCTCGCAGGCCATGTCCGCGAGCATCTTGTATTTGAGCTGCGCCGGGAAGGTGCCGCCCTTGCACTCCAGATAGCCGTCCAGCCACTGACGCGCGATGCGTTTGAGTTGGCCGAACAGATTGAGCCGTGGTTCGTTGTTCGCGTCACGCCATTTGCTGAGTACCAGATGGGAGGTCAGCTCATAGACCACTTGGGAGGGTCGCACGTCACCGGTATGCACGAGGTTGAGGTCCACGGTGGCACCGATGATGCCGGAGTTGCGGGTCTCGGTGGCGCCGACCAGCGCGGGCGTCAACTCAAGCACTGAGTCGTCGTTGAACACGGCGGTCAGACGCTCCTGCGGCAGCTCGGTGCGATAACCGGCGACGCGGGGGAAGCGGATTTCGAGCGCGTCGCGTTCGGGCCGGACGGCCTTGACCTGGATTGTCTCGCGCGGTGGCTGGGGCGGCGCCACCACGGGCTTTGCGTTGAAGTTGAAGGGGATGCCCAGCACATCGGCGTATTCGACGTTGAAGAGCCCCGCTTCGTTCAGGTCGTAGGACTGGCGGCGCAGTGCCCGGCCGATGACCTGCTCGCACAGCAGTTGGGTGCCGAAGGCGCGCACGCCCAAGACGTGGGTGACGGTGTTGGCGTCCCAACCCTCGGTGAGCATGGAGACTGAGACGACACAGCGGATGTCGGCCCCGAGTTGGCCCGGCTTGCCGACGGTGTTCATGACCTCGCGCAGCAGCGCCACGTCGTCGAGGTCCTTGCCCTTGCGCAGGTCGTCGGCGAGTTGGCCGCCGCGCTCCAGGATCTCGCGGCGGAAGCGATCGATCTCGTCCGCGGCCATGGCGCGGAAATTGTCGTCCAGGGCCTCGCCGGACTCCAGTTGCTCACTGTCGATCAGCAGGGTGCGGGGCCGCGGGAGTGCGTTGCCGTGTTCGTCGTGGTTGCGGAACAGCGGCAGGCGGCCGGGGACCAACTCACTGGTGCCATCCGAATTGCCGCGGACGAAGCCGGAGATATAGTCGTAGACCAGCTTGGAGGCGGAGGTGTTGTTGCAGACGACAATGAAGCAGGGCGGGGAGGCGACCTTGGCCTCGGCCCAGAGGTCGAAGGTCTTCTGGTAGTGTCCGTACAGGGCCTCCAGCGCGGTTTGAAGCTGGGTCGGCAGGTCCAGAGGGTTCAGCGACTCGGCCTTGCCGCGCCCTTTCTTGGGCATCTTGGGCCGGATGTGCTCCCAGAGGTTGCGGAACATGGGCATCTCGCCGCCTGGGATGTTGTCGGCGACCGGGACGCGCGGCAGCTTGACGATGCCGCACTCGATGGCGTCCATCAGCGAGAAGTCGCTGAGCGTCCAGGGGAAAAGGGTGCCCTCGGCATAGCCGGAGCCGCGCAGGAAGAAGGGGGTGGCTGAGAGGTCGAAGACGCGGCTCAAGCCCAGGTTGCGGTTGACGGCCTCCAAACCGGAAATCCACAGGCGGGCAGCCTCGTTGTTCTTCTCGGCCTCCTTCTTTTCGTCTCCCTTCAGGTCCTCGTCCAGATCGGGGTTGGGTTTCTCGCGGTAGCAGTGGTGGGCCTCGTCGTTGATAGCCAGGATGTTCTTCAGACCCATCAGGTCGGGCATGACTCGTTGGAGCATCTGCCCCTCGGTCTCCAGGGTGTCTAAGGCGTCGCCGCCGCGGCCCTGGAGTAACAGGCGACCGCCTTTGGAAAGTTCGATGCGTTCGCGCCGCCGGAAGGCGTGGTAGTTGGTGATGACGATCTTGGCGCGTCTGACGTCGTCCAGCAGGTCGCCCGGAACCAGTTCGCGGCTGGCGTAGTAGCTGTCCGGGTCATTGGGCTGAAGGACGCGCAGGCGGTCCTTGATGGTGAGTCCCGGGGCGACGATGAGGAAACCGCGGGTGAATCTCTTGGAATTGGTGTAACGCACCGCGTTGATGGTCTGCCAGGCGATCAGCATGGCCATGACCGTGGTCTTGCCAGCGCCGGTGGCGAGCTTGAGGGCGAGGCGCATCAGCTCCGGGTTGGCGTCGTGGTTGGAGTCGGCCAGATGCTTGCGGAAGCGCTCGCCGGCCTTGCCGATCTGGGGTGCGACCTCGGTGAGCCAGATTGCGGTCTCGATGGCCTCGATCTGGCAGAAGAAGGGGCGGAGGCTACTGAACGGGTGATGCCGCCAGTGTTGAAGCAGCCGTGCCGTCTCAGGAGTGACACGCCAGGCGCCGGGGTCGGGGTTCAAGCGCCATTTGTCGACCGCTTGGCGCACCGCGTTGATGATGGCGGTGTGGTCGTAACGTTGGTCCTGCGTGCTCAGCCCCTTGCCTTCATCGAACTGGAGCTCGCCCTGTCTAGGTGCGCCTTTCTGTTTTTTTGGCTTGGGGATCGGGGTGATGAACTCCGCTCCACGCCGGGCCTCGATGATCCTCTGGGTCGGCTGGCCCGTGTCGTCCAACTCCCAGTGACGTGCCGGATAGGTGTAAGGGGAGTTGAGGATCGGCCTGTCGAAAAACGGGTTGCTCACGGCTCTTCCCTTGCGGTTGGGGCAATTACACGGGCAAGATCAGCTTCCCGGCGGCCCCAGGGGCGTTTGCGTCCAGCGCACTGCGGTCGCGAAGCGGCGCGCGACGAGGGAATCGACCGGTAGTCCCTGTCGGACACTTCTCGGGTTGCTCAGGAGGGTGCAAGGCTAGAGCATTCGAGCGAACTTGACAAATCCACCTGCTATGCAGGGGCGGACCACGCTCAGGCCGTATGTTGCCGACTCGACCAGTGGATGGCGAGGTGTCCCGTCGTTCGTGTTGCGCTCATGAACGCCGCGCGCTACCCGCCAAGCGCCACCGAGCGCCTGAACTGAGCACGATTCGGGCTCGAAAGATGGCAATAATTGAACTGGAGACCAAAGAAAAAGGGCCTAGCCTTGCGGCCAAGCCCTTGTCTTCATGAATTGGCGGAGAGGGTGGGATTCGAACCCACGGTACGCTCACGCGTACACCTGATTTCGAGTCAGGCCCGATCGGCCTCTCTGGCACCTCTCCGGGATGCGGGTATCGCTGCACGCATGGCAGCGAGTTGGGTAGTTTAGCCGCCGCAACGCCGCCTGTCTAGGGTGTGCAAGGGCGACGACTGCGCGGCCAACCCACCACCGGGAGCCCCTGGGCCGGCCGGGGGGTGGCAGACCTTGGGCGTCGAGTCGCTGCGGCCTGCTGGTGCCACTGTGCAGGTGTAGTTTCCCTGACAGCATGCCATCATTGAACGCTGCTTAGAGGGGGCGCGGACGATGATGCACTTTGATATCAACACGCTGGCGATTGTTCTGAGTTTTGTCAATCTTTTGCAGGTCGTTGTCCTGCTGGTTCAGTCCCGGATCGATCGCAGTCACCGGGGGCTGGGCTGGTGGACGCTCGGCATGGCGTTGCTTTCGCTTGGGTGCGCCTTCCTCTACCTGCGCTCTGTGCCCCGGCTGACTGCGGTTGCCATCGTCGCCAACAATATCTTGTTGGTCTGCGGTACGGCGTTTCTATATATCGGGGTGCTGCGTTTCTTCGATCGGCGCGAGCATCGCGCTCTGCTGATCGCGGGTCTGGCCGTCTATATCCCGCTGGTGGTCTTGCTGACCTATGTCCACGATGACGTGGTGATGCGGCGGGTGCTGTTATGGGCGATCATGGCCGTGTTGTCGGTGTTGATCGCGCGGGCCATTCTGGCCTATAAGACGCGCGCCGTCGCCGGCTCGGCCTATTTTCTGGCGACGGTCTTTCTGATCAGTGGGGCGAGTTTTTTCGTCATGATGGTGTCCACCATCCTGCATCCGCCACCCCCGGTGGTTTTCGCCGAGTCCCGGGACCAGGTGATCGGCGCCTTCAATGCGCTCTTCGTCACGACCCTTTTTACCTTTGGCTTTATCCTGCTGGTCAATCAGCGGTTGCATGCGGAGAATCTTGAGGCCAAGGCCCGGGACGCGCAGTATCGGCGGATCGTGGAAACGGCCAATGAGGGTATTCTGTCGTTTGACCGGGATATCGGTATCACCTTCACCAACCAACAAATGGCGTCCATGCTGGGCTATAGCGTCGCCGAGATGCTGGGGCGCCCGTTTGTCGACTTCCTTGCCCCGGAGGAATTGGCGGATCATGCGCGCAGGGTGCAGGCGCGCCGGCGCGGTCAGGATGCGGTGTATGAGCGGTGCTTCCTGCGCAGGGATGGGGCACGCCATTGGGCGCTGGTGTCCGCCCGGGCGCTGATGGATGATCACGGGTGCTTTGCCGGGTCCTTTGCCATGTTCACCGATATCAACGAGCGCAAGCGCGTGGAGGCGGCCTTGCGTGACAGTGAAGAGAAGTATCGCCGGCTGGTGGACACGGCCATCGAGGGGGTGTTGTCGTTGGACAGCGAGCGGCGTATCACCTTTGTCAATCGGCAGCTTGCGGCAATGCTCGGCTACACCGCGCAAGAACTGCTGGGTCGAACCTACGAGTCGCTCGTCACTGAGGATCAACTCGGGGATGCGCTGGTGCAAGCTGAACTGCGGCGGCAGGGTCAGGACGCCGTGTATGAACGCTGTTTTCGGCGCAAAGACGGCGAGCGCCAGTGGCTGCTGGTATCGGCCAAGGCCGAGTTGGATGCCGCCGGGGCGTTCAGCGGGTCGTTCGGCATGTTCACCGATATCAATGAACGCAAGCGCACTGAGGCGATCATGGCAGTGCGTTTGCGCCTCATCGCCCTGGCGCCAGCGCACAGCATGGCGGAGCTGCTGCGAGCCACCCTGGAGGAGGCAGAGGCACTCACCGAGAGTCATATCGGATTTTACCATTTTCTCGAACCAGATCAAACGACGCTGTCGATGCAAACCTGGTCCACGAATACCCTGCTGAATCAGTGCGGCGCGCCGGCGCCGGCCCAGCATTACCCGGTGGATCAGGCCGGCGTCTGGGTTGACTGTATTCATGCGCGCCGCGCGGTCATTCACAACGATTATGCCGCGCTCGTGCACCGTAAAGGCTTGCCGACGGGGCATGTCCCGATCGTGCGACAACTGGTGCTGCCGGTGCTGCGCGGCGGGCAGATCGTGGCGCTGCTGGGGGTGGGTAACAAGCCCATCGATTATACGGAAGAAGACGTGACAACGATTTCGGTGCTGGCGGATCTCGCCTGGGATGTCGTCGAGAGCAAGCGGGCGGATGATGCCTTGCGCGAGAGTGAGGCGCGCTTTCGTGCGGCGATCGATGCCTCACCCGACGGCTTCGTCATCACCGATACGCAGGGGCGGATTGCGATGGTGTCACCCGCCTTCTTGAGGATGCGCGGTTGCGCCCAGGCGCGGGACATGCTGGGCCATGTGAATTTCGAATTCTTTGCCTCCGAAGATGGTGATTTCTGCCGTTCCTATCTCCCGCTGATCCTCGCCGGGAAGGCCCCTGGGCCGGGCGCATTTCGCCTGCGGCGGGTGGATGGAAGCCTGATGGATGTCGAGTCGAACGGGGTGTTGTTCCATGACGCCGAGGGGACGCCGGCGGGCCTGCTGTTCATCGTCCGCGACATTACCGAACGCAAGCGCCTGGAGGCCACGTTGCTGCATCAGGCAACCACCGACGAACTGACCGGGGTCGCGAATCGGCGACATTTCCTGAACCTGGCCGCCCATGAACTGAAACGCGCGGCGCGGCTGCGGCAGCCGCTGGCGTTGGCGATCATCGATCTCGATTATTTCAAGCAGGTGAACGATCGCTACGGTCATGCGGCGGGCGATCAGGCGCTCAAGACCTTTACCACACTGTGTCGGCACTATGGCCGTGACATCGACGTCCTGGGTCGCTTCGGCGGCGATGAGTTTGTCCTGCTCATGCCGGGCTGCAATGGCCAGCAGGCGTCTGCGGCACTCGAACGGCTGCGCGCGGCAGTCGCGGCTCAGCCGCTGGCGTACGACGGCCAGGCAATCGTCATTACCATCAGCGTCGGTATTGCGTGGGTGGCGTTGGAGCCGGTGTCTCTGGATGCGCTGTTGCGGCGTGCCGACCAGGCGCTATACGAGTCCAAGCGCGCGGGGAGAAATCGTGTCGCGGTGGATGAATCCGCCTGAACTAATGATTTAGGTGCGGTCCGCGGCCAGCGCCCGCGACAACATTTCGCTGGCATGGTCGCGCGTGCGCCGTGTGATCTCGGTGCCGCCCAACATGCGGGCGACCTCTTCCAGCCGGGTGGCCTCGTCCAACGGCTCCACCCGGGTGTGGGTGGCGCCGTCCAGGGTCTCTTTACGCACCCGCAGTTGCTGATGGGCCTGGGCGGCGACCTGGGGCAGGTGGGTGACACACAGCACCTGGCGGGCGCTGCCCAGGCGGCGTAGCTGCCGCCCGACGATCTCGGCGACCCCGCCGCCGATGCCGACGTCGACCTCGTCGAAGACCAGCGTCGGGACGCTGCCCACCTCGGCGGTCGCGACCTGGATGCCGAGGCTGATACGGGAGAGTTCGCCCCCGGAGGCGACCCGCGCCAGGCGTTGCAGTGGTTGACCGGGGTTGGCGCTCACCATGAACTCGACGCGTTCGGCCCCGCCGGCCCCGGCGGCCTCTGGCGGGAAGCGTTCCAGTTGAACGGCGAAGAGTCCACCGGCCATGCCGAGCTCTTGCATGGCCCCCGTGACGGTCTCCCCGAGCCGGGCGGCGGCGGCGCTGCGGGCCGCGGTGAGTGCTGTCGCCTGGGTGCTGAAAAACCCCCAGACGGCCTCGCGGCGGGTGCGCAATTCATCCAGGCTCTGGTCCGCGGTTTCCAGGGTGCGCAGTTCCGCGCGGCGGGTCGCGAGGAGCTCTGGCAACTGGGCGGGGACGCAGCGGTATTTGCGGGCCAGGTCGTGAACCTGGGCCAGGCGGGTCTCGACCGTCGCCAGCGCCGCTGGGTCGAGATCGAGGCCGTCAAGGTAGTGGCGTAGCGCCGAGGCGGCCTCGTGGGCGTGGATGGCGGCGGTCTCCAGCAGCTCCCGGGGCTCGGTGAGCCCCGGGTCGATCGCCGCCAGTTCGGCCAGGTCCACGGCGGCGCTGCGCAATTGGTCCTCAATGGCGGGTTCGGACTCGGCTAGCTGTGCGAGCACCCGGGCGGTGGTTTCTTGCAGCCGTCCCAGGTTGCTCAGACGCCGATGCTCCTGGTCGAGGGTGGTGAGTTCGTCCGGCCGCAGGGCCAGCACGGCGAGTTCCTCCACCTGGAAGCGCAGGAGATCCAGGCGCTCGGCGCGCTCGGCTCTGGCCGTCTCAAGTTCGGTAAGCTGCCGGTCCAGGGTGCGATAGTCGCGAAAGGCCATCGCGACTGCGGCGGCCAGGGTCGTGTGACCGCCGTAGGCGTCCAGCAAGGCCCGCTGGTCGTTAGGGCGCAGCAGCGATTGGTGTGCGTGCTGACCGTGGATGTCCACCAGCAGGTCGCCCAAGTCCTTGAGCTGGGAGCCGCTGGCTGGCCGGCCGTTGACGAAGGCGCGGGAGCGGCCGGTGCGCACGATCACGCGGCGCACGATGCAGTCGCCCTCATCGTCCAAGGCCGCAGCAGCGAGCCAGTCGCGCGCGCTGGGGCAGTGGGTCAGGTCGAAGCTGGCCACCACCTCGGCCCGCTCCTGGCCGGCGCGGATGGTGGTGGCGTCGGCTTTGTCCCCCAGTGCGAGCCCTAAGGCATCGACCAGGATGGACTTGCCGGCCCCGGTCTCACCGGTTAGTGCGGTCAGCCCGCGGGCGCAGTCGAGCTCCAGGCGGCTGACGATCGCCAGGTCTTGGATGAGGATGTGTGTCAGCACGGCGTGTTCGCTTGGTTATGCCCGCCCCAGCCCAGTTTGGCGCGCAGTATTTCGTAGTGGTTGTGGCCCTTGGGGTGGAGCAGGCAGGCGTCGTCCGGGTGCCGCGTGACGCGCACCACGGACTCACGCGGCAGCGGTACCGCGGTCTGACCATCGCAGGTGATGCGCGCCTGGCCATGGTCATGACCGCAGACCCGGACCTCAATGCGGCTGCCGCCCGGCACCACCAGGGGGCGGTTGCTCAGATCATGGGGGCAGATGGGCACCAACAGGATGGCGTCCAGGGCGGGGTCCACCAGGGGCCCGCCGCCGGAGAGTGCGTAGGCGGTGGAACCGGTCGGGGTGCTGATGATCAGCCCGTCGGAGCGCTGGGCGCTGACGAAGACCCCGTCGATCGAGACCTCGAAGTGGATCATGCGTGCCGTGTTCCATTTGTGGATCACGACATCGTTCAGGGCGGCGTAGGCACGCCCCTCCGCCGGGTCGCCGATGACCGAGGCGGTGAGCAGTGCCCGATAGTCGGCGTCGTACTCGCCCTCGAGGATGGCGTCCAGCACGGGTTCCATCTCCTTTGGTGAGACGTCCACCAGGAAGCCAAGCCGCCCGACGTTGATGCCCACCAGCGGCACCCGACTGCCGGCGAGCGCGCGGGTGGCGTGCAGCAGGGTGCCGTCACCCCCGACCACCACCACCAAGTCGCAGCGCGCCCCCAACACCGCGACCGGGACGGCGTCATCGGGCTTGAGGCCGAGCGCGCGGGCGCTCTCGCTGTCGAGCAGATACTGGCAGGAGCGCAGGCGCAGGTACTCGATCAGCCGCCGCAGGATGGCTTCGACCTCCGGCGTACCGTTCTGCTTGCCGATGATGCCGATGGTACGGAATTGCCGCATGGGCTCCCGGTGGCTCCGTGCTAGGGGTATGGTTTAAGGGTTTCGGACGCGCGATGCCGAAACGGTAGCATGGGCCGGCAGGCGCGCCAATAGCCGGCGCCTTCGCGGGTGCCGCGGGTAGCGGGCGGCGTCGCAATATCCTGCGCCTTGACAGTCCGGCGCCAAGCCCCTAGATTGGTGGTTTAGCACTCTCGGTGGGTGAGTGCTAACAGCGGCGGCGCCGGCGCAATCAGCTGCAGGCGCGTCCCTCAACCACCAGAGAACACGGTAAGTATCCATTGGTATCCCAGGCGAGACAGGTCGAAACTCCGGTCAGTGAGCGTGCCATGCACTTCCTCAAGGTGCTGGTGGAGCGCTATATCAAGGATGGCCAGCCCGTCGGCTCCCGGACCCTGTCGAAGGACGCGGGCCTGGATCTCAGCCCCGCGACCATCCGCAATGTGATGGCCGACCTGGAGGACCTGGGCCTGGTCGTCTCGCCCCACACCTCGGCCGGCCGGGTGCCGACGGCGGCCGGTTACCGGGTGTTCGTGGATTCGCTGCTGACGGTGCATCAGCCCTCGCCGCAGGATCTAGAGGTCCTGCGGCAGCGTTTCGCCGGCCCGATGGATGCCAAATCGCTGCTGGAGTCGACCTCGCGTGTGCTCTCAGGCATCACCCACCTGGCGGGCGTGGTGATGCTGCCGCGTCATGAGCGCCATGCCTTTCGCCAGATCGAGTTGCTGCCGCTGTCGGGGGCGCGGGTGCTCGCGATTCTGATCACCAGCGAGGGCGAGGTCCATAATCGGATCATCACCACTGAGCGCAGCTTCACACCCTCTCAATTGGAGGAGGCGGCCAATTACCTGAACCGGGTGTTCATCGGCCAGGACATCAAGGACGTGCGCAAGCGCCTCCTGGATGACCTGAAGGACACCCATCAGAATATGGACGCGCTGATGATGCGCGCGATGACCCTGGCCCATGAGGTGGTGGTGGCGGCCGAGGGTGCAGACGACTACTTTATGGCCGGGCAGACCAACCTGATGGAGTTCGGCGAACTCGCCGGGATGGATCGCCTGAAGCAGTTGTTCGACGCCTTCAACCAGAAACGCGAGATCCTGCACATCTTGGACCGCTGTATTGCGGCCGATGGCGTGCAGATCTTTATTGGCGATGAGTCCGGGTATGACCTGCTCGACGATTGCAGCCTGGTTACCACCGCCTATCGGGTGGACGACCAGGTGGTGGGGGTACTCGGCGTCATCGGTCCCACCCGGATGGATTATCAGCGGGTGATACCGATCGTGGACGTGACCGCGCGGCTGCTCGCCGCCGCGCTACGGCAATAACGATCAATTGGCCGGGGTCGGTCACCGACACGTGCAGGTCGGTGTCTGCCCCGCAACCATGCCGGGCCTGGGGTCTTCACCACGGACCCGAGGGTAGGTGCCGCGGTGCGAACCGTCGGCTCGGCAACTTGCAGCTACGAAGGTCAACATGACAGCAGACTCTATGGATAACCGAACCCCCGATCCCGCTGATCAGCCGCCGGACCCGGGTTCGCCGGCCGCGGTGGCGCTCGAGGCCATCGAGCAGCACGCGGCGACCCTGGCCGAACTCAATGCCGAGCTCGATGCGGCGCGCGCCAAGGCCGACGAGCATTGGGACCAATTGTTGCGGGCGCGGGCGGAGACCGAAAACCTGCGCCGTCGGCAGGCCGCGGAGTTGGAGAAGGCGCACAAATACGCGCTGGACAGTTTCGTGCGTGAGTTGCTCCAGGTCCACGACAGCCTGGAGTTGGGGGTGGCGGCCTCCCTGGACCCGGGGGCCGATCTCGCCAAACTGCGTGAGGGCAACGAGTTGACCCTCAAGCTCTTGGGCGACGTGATGGCCCGTTTCGGCGTGGCGCCGGTCGAGCCGGAGGGGCTGCCCTTCAATCCAGAATTTCATCAGGCCATGTCTGTGCAGCCGCGCGCCGACCTGGCACCCAATACGGTCACGGCCATGCTGCAGAAGGGGTACACGCTTAACGGCCGACTGGTGCGCCCGGCCCTGGTCATGGTGTCCGGCGCCGCCTGAGGCGGACCGGCCCGGCCCGGCGCCGGGCGCCCCCTGCCGCCACCGCGGCGCTATCAACAAGCCGGCTTGAACGGCCGCCGCTTCCCCCCCAACTGAGGGGGCAATGCGGGACCGACATCCGCGAGATCATAGAGAATTCGGAGATAAGCAAATGGCAAAGATCATCGGCATCGACCTCGGTACCACCAACTCCTGCGTCGCCGTGATGGAGGGTGACACCGTCAAGGTCATCGAGAACGCCGAAGGTGACCGGACCACGCCGTCCATCGTCGCCTATACGGGAGACAACGACGTGGTGGTGGGCCAGTCCGCCAAGCGGCAGGCGGTGACCAACCCGCACAACACCCTCTACGCGATCAAGCGCCTGATCGGCCGGCGCTTTGAGGACAAGGTGGTGGCCAAAGACAAGGACATGGTGCCCTACAAGATCGTCAAGGCGGACAACGGGGACGCCTGGGTGGAGGTCAACGGCAAGAAGATGGCGCCGCCGGAGATCTCGGCCAAGGTGCTGCAGAAGATGAAGAAGACCGCCGAGGACTACCTGGGCCACCCGGTCACCGAGGCGGTCATCACGGTGCCGGCCTACTTCAATGACTCCCAGCGTCAGGCCACCAAGGACGCCGGGCGCATCGCCGGGCTGGAGGTCAAGCGCATCATCAACGAGCCGACCGCCGCGGCGCTGGCCTACGGCATGGACAAGAAGCGCGGGGACCAGAAGATCGCGGTCTATGACCTGGGCGGTGGCACCTTCGACATCTCCATCATCGAGATCGCGGAGATCGAGGGCGAGCACCAGTTCGAGGTCTTGTCCACCAACGGGGATACCTTCCTGGGTGGTGAAGACTTCGACATGCGCATCATTGATTTCCTGGTGGCCGAGTTCAAGAAGTCACAGGCAGTAGACCTGCGCAACGATCCGCTGGCCTTGCAGCGGCTCAAAGAGGCTGCGGAGAAGGCCAAGATCGAGTTGTCGACCAGCCAGCAAACCGATATCAATCTGCCCTATATCACGGCGGATCAGACCGGTCCCAAGCATCTGAATGTCAAGCTCACCCGTGCCAAGCTCGAGTCGCTGGTCGAGGAGCTGGTGGACCGCACCATCGAGCCTTGCCGTATCGCCCTGAAGGACGCGGGCCTCACCGCCGGGCAGGTGGATGAGGTGATCCTGGTAGGCGGCCAGACCCGCATGCCCAAGGTCCAGGCCAAGGTTGAGGAGTTCTTCGGCAAGACCCCGCGCCGTGACGTGAACCCGGATGAAGCGGTGGCCATCGGTGCCGCCATCCAGGGCGGCGTGCTGGGCGGTCAGGTCAAGGACGTGCTGCTGCTGGACGTCACCCCGCTGTCACTTGGCATCGAGACCCTGGGTGGGGTGATGACCAAGCTGATCGAGAAGAACACCACCATCCCGACCTCCGCCCAACAGGTCTTCTCCACCGCGGATGACCACCAGACCGCGGTCACTGTGCATGTGTTGCAGGGCGAGCGCGAGCGGGCGGTGGACAACAAGTCGTTGGGCCGTTTCGATCTGAGCGATATCCCGCTGGCCCCGCGCGGCGTGCCCCAGATCGAGGTCAAGTTCGACATCGACGCCAATGGCATCCTGAATGTCTCCGCCAAGGACAAGGCGACCGGTAAGCAGCAGTCCATCATCATCAAGGCATCCTCCGGGCTCTCGGACGCCGAGATCGCCAAGATGGTCAAGGACGCGGAGGCCCATGCCGAGGACGACAAGCGCTTCCATGAACTGGTCTCGGCCCGCAATCATGCCGACAGCATGATCCACTCCTGCCGCAAATCCATGGAGCAGTTGGGGGACAAGATGGAGGCCGGGGAGAAGTCCGGGATCGAGTCGGCGCTGCGTGAACTGGAGGAGGCCATCAAGGGTGAGGACAAGGAGCGCATCGAGTCGCTGACCAAGAAGCTGGGCGACTCCTCGGCCAAGATGGCCGAGCGGCTCTATGCCCAAGGTGCGGCGCCGCAGGGTGGCGAGGGCGGCGCGGGCGAGGGTGCTCCCCACGCCGAGCATGGGACCGGCGGCGGTGCCGCCAAGGATGACGTGGTCGATGCCGAGTTTGAAGAGGTGAAGGACGATAAGAAATAGGGCTCAGCGGGCAGTGATCAGTCGACGAAGGGCGCGTGCCTGTGGAACGCGCCTTTTGTCGTTACGGTCATCTGCCCAGAGGGATCGTTCACTGACGACTAGATACTGATCATCGACCACAGCCCATGCCCAAACGCGACTATTACGAGATCCTGGGGATTGCACGCAACGCCAGCGAGGCCGACGTCAAGAAGGCTTTCCGGCGGCTCGCCATGAAGTTCCACCCGGATCGCAACACCGGCGATGCCAGTGCCGAGGCCAAGTTCAAGGAGGTCAAGCTGGCCTACGATGTACTCTCCGACGCCAAGAAGCGCACCGCCTATGACCAATTCGGCCATGCGGGTGTGGAGGCCGGGGCGGGCGGCTTCGGCGGCGGTCCCGGGGACTTCGGCGGCGGGTCCTTTCAGGACATTTTCGGTGATGTTTTCGGCGACATCTTCGGCGGGCGCGGCGGCGGCCGCCGCAGCGGGCGCGGTTCCGACCTGCGCTATGATCTGAGCCTGACGTTGGAGGAGGCGGTTGCCGGCAAGGATGTGAAGATCCGCATTCCCACCCTGGTGGAGTGTCAGTTCTGCGGCGGCTCCGGCGCCAAGCCCGGGACCAAGCCGAAGACCTGCCCGACCTGCAATGGCATCGGTCAGGTGCGTATGCAGCAAGGGTTTTTCTCCATTCAGCAAGCCTGCCCGCAGTGCCGGGGCAAGGGCAACATCATTGAGGAGTCCTGTCCCCACTGCCGTGGGCGCGGCCGCTTGCAGGAGGAAAAGACCCTGTCGGTCAAGGTGCCCCCGGGGGTGGATACGGGTGACCGTATCCGCCTGGCCGGGGAGGGTGAGCGCGCTGAGGCCGGCGGCTCACCGGGCGACCTCTATGTCCAGGTCCAGGTCCAGGAACACCCCATCTTCACCCGGGAGGGTAGCCACCTTTACTGCGAGGTGCCCATCGGTTTCGTCGTCGCCGCCCTGGGCGGGGAGATGGAAGTGCCGACCCTGGACGGCAAGGTCAGTCTGCGTATCCCCGCCGGGACCCAGACCGGCAAGATGTTCCGTATCCGCGGTAAAGGTGTGAAGCCGGTGCGTGAGAGTGTCAGCGGCGATCTGATCTGTCGGATCCTGGTCGAGACCCCGATCAACCTGACCGAGCGTCAAAAGGAACTGCTGCGAGAGTTCGACGGCCACCTGCAGGAGGGCGGCTCGCGGCACAGTCCCCAGGCATCCACCTGGCTGGATGGGGTCAAGAACTTCTTCGAGAAGATGGGTTTCTGATCGTTTTTTTCGCCCGCTGGGCGAAAAAAACGATTGGTTTAAGTCAGGATGATGGCCGGTGTGGAGTCATCTCTGGCTCCCACGCTCCAGCGTGGGAGCAAGTGCCGACGCTCCAGCGTCGCGAAACCAAGGGCGATGACATCGCCCTGGGACCAGGCTTTGTTGACACCGCTTCGCGGTGTCACCCATGTGTTAGCCGCTCTGCGGCTCATGGTCTTTTTTGCCAAGTGGAGCTTGGAAGCAAGTTGAAGCTATTTCTTTTCTTTAAGTTCGCCAACAACTCCTTTTAGAACCTTTTGTATTTCTCTTAATCTTGCTGTTCTTTTTCTGTTTTCTGCTATTCTCTTGTCTGTTTCTGCTATTTCTTTTCTGTTTTCTG